>NZ_VFTK01000001.1:0-394048 GCF_006439495.1 Mesorhizobium sp. B3-1-8 | reverse complement strand
CGCCAACTTCATGGGCTTCGTCAAACTCGCCGCTATCGCCATCTGGCTCAAATAGTTAAATCGTCACCACCGCCTAGGGCGGAGCAAGGAGCGGAGCGACGCGCGCAGACCCTAGAATCCATGCCGTTACGCCAAGGCGTTGCGGCGGTTACAGAATTCTGCACCGTTGCACTCTGCGGCAGAGGTCACGGCATGGATACTCCGGTCAAGCCCGAGTATGACGAAGGGATGGGCGTTGCCGCCAATCTCCAACGCCGGGAGCGCCTACCCAGCATGATGTTTTGACCATACGGTCAAAAATCTGCTGCCTGAGCCGCCTTTTTCCGCTATGACCCACTGAAGGACTCGTGAAGCATCGCTTCGCGGGTTATCTTCGGCTGAGGTCGCTGAGTGAAAGGGCAGGAGATGAGCACGATCCGCGAAGCAGGCGCTGGCGCGTCCAAGGTGATGCCGCTGCCGGCGCGCGCTGCCGCCAACACGCCCGTGCCGCTGGAGCACGGCATTGCCCGCAACCCCGGCATGAAGCTCGATCTCGGCTTCCTGGAATCGGTGCGCAGCGTCAACCGCTCGGCGCTGGAGCGCCGCGTCGCGACGTTGACCAAGCGGCGCTCGATCAAAGCCGACAACCAGGCGGCCTGGCTCCTGCGAGCCATCGCCTGCATGGATCTGACAACGCTGAACTCCAACGATACCGACGAGCGCGTGCGCCGGCTCTGCGCCAAGGCGATCAATCCGCTCCGCAAGGATATCGTCGAGGGTCTGGGCATATCAGGCGAAACCATCCGCCCGGCGGCGGTCTGCGTCTACCATCCCTTCGTCGCCACCGCGGTTGACGCCGTGCGCGGCACCGGCATCCATGTCGCCGCCGTCTCGACCGCTTTCCCGCACGGCCTTGCGCCGCTCTCGACCCGCCTGCAGGAGATCGAGGCCTCGGTGAAGGACGGCGCCGAAGAGATCGACGTCGTCATCCCGCGCGGCCTGGTCTACGGCGCCAAATGGCGCGAGCTGTTCAACGAGATCGTCGCCATGCGCGCCGCCTGCGGCGATGCGCATCTCAAGGTCATCCTCGGCACCGGCGACCTCGCCACGCTGCGCAATGTGATGCTGGCCTCCATGGTGGCGATGATGGCGGGGGCGGACTTCATCAAGACGTCGACCGGCAAGGAAAGCGTCAACGCCACGCTTCCCGTCGGCCTTGCCATGGTGCGTGCCATCCGCGCCTATTTCGAGGAGACCGGCTACCTGATCGGCTTCAAGCCGGCCGGCGGCATCTCCACCGCCAAGGTGTCACTGGACTGGCTGGTGCTGATGAAGGAAGAGCTCGGCCGGCCCTGGCTCGAACCGGACCTGTTCCGCTTCGGCGCGTCCAGCCTGCTCACCGACATCGAACGCCAGCTCGAACATCATTTGACCGGCCACTATTCGGCCAACCACCGCCACGCGATGGCGTAGGGCGAAGGCCTTGAGCGCCGAGTTCCTTCGCGCCCCCCTCTGTCCTGCCGGACATCTCCCCCACTTGTGGGGAGATTGGCTGTCATCGATGATTTCGCCAATCGCCGACGTTGCAGGACGGCAGCCGCCAGGCGTGAAGGCTGATCTCCCCCCTTGTGGGGGAGATGTCCGGCAGGACAGAGGGGGGCGCGAAGGATCGCCTGCCAAGACGATTACCAGGAGCATGTTATGAACGTCCTCGAACGCTACCACGCCATGGAATACGGTCCGGCGCCGGAAGCCCGCAACGAGGCCGATGCCTGGCTCGCGGCACGCGATTTCTCCAAGGCCCTGTTCATCGACGGCGCCTGGAAAGCGGCGGCCAGCAGCAAGACTTTTGAGACCAGCGAACCGTCCTCCGGCAAGCTGCTTGCCAAGGTCTCGGATGCGGGCGCCACCGATATCGATGCCGCGGTCGCGGCCGCCGCCAAGGCGTTGCCGAAATGGAGCGCCAGTTCAGGCTACGCCAGAGCAAAAGTCCTCTACGCCATCGGCCGCGCCATGCAGCGTCACCAGCGCCTGTTCGCGGTGCTGGAATCGATCGACAACGGCAAGCCGATCCGCGAGAGCCGCGACATCGACGTGCCGCTGGCGATCCGCCACTTCATCCACCACGCCGGCTGGGCGCAGGCGCTCGAGAAGGATTTTCCCGACCACAAGCCGGTCGGCGTCGTCGGCCAGGTCATCCCGTGGAATTTTCCGCTGCTCATGCTGGCCTGGAAGATCGCGCCGGCGCTGGCCGCCGGCTGCACGGTGGTGCTGAAGCCGGCCGAATTCACGCCGCTCACCGCCATCCTGTTCGCCGAGATCTGCGAGCGGGCAGGCGTGCCGAAAGGCGTCGTCAACATCGTCCAGGGCGGGCCGGAAGCGGGTGCCGCCATCGTCAACCACCCCGGCATCCAGAAGATCGCCTTCACCGGCTCTTCGGAGGTCGGCAAGATCATCCGCAAGGCGACGGCCGGCTCGGGCAAGAAACTGTCGCTGGAGCTCGGCGGCAAGTCGGCTTTCATCGTCTTCGAGGATGCCGATCTCGACAGCGCCGTCGAGGGGCTGGTCGACGGCATCTGGTTCAACCAGGGCCAGGTCTGCTGCGCCGGCTCGCGCCTCCTGGTGCAGGAAGGCATCGCCGAGGCACTCATCGCGAAGATCAAGGTGAGGATGGCGCGGCTGCGCGTCGGCAGCCCGCTCGACAAGAACACCGACATCGGCCCGTTGGTCGACCGCAGCCAGCTCGACCGCGTCAAGGGCCTGATCGCCGAGGGCGCGAAACAGGGCGCAGTCTGCTGGCAGCCGGACGCCGCGCTGCCGACAACCGGCTATTATCATCTGCCCACGCTTGCGACATCTGTTTCGCCGGCTAATATTCTGGCACAGGAAGAGGTCTTCGGGCCGGTTCTGGCGACGATGAGCTTCCGCAACACCGAGGAAGCGATCGAGCTTGCCAACAACACGCGCTACGGCCTGGCCGCTTCGGTGTGGAGCGAGAACATCAATCTCGCGCTGCACGTCGCGCCGCAATTGAAGGCCGGCGTCGTCTGGGTCAACGGCACCAACATGTTCGACGCCGCCTGCGGCTTCGGCGGCTATCGCGAAAGCGGCTTCGGCCGCGAAGGCGGCCGCGAAGGCATGTTCGAATATCTCACCGCCAAGCTGCCGGTCGGCCCGGCCATCAAGCCGGCCGCGGCCGGATCGGCCCAGCCGGTCGAGCAGGCCGACGGCACGGCCATCGACCGCACCGCAAAGCTGTTCATCGGCGGCAAGCAGGTGCGGCCGGACGGCAATTACTCGTTTGCCGTCGCCAGCGCCAAGGGCAAGCTGGCCGGCGAAGTCGGTCTCGGCAACCGCAAGGACATCCGCGACGCCGTCGCCGCTGCCCGTGCCTGCAAGGCCTGGCCGGATGCGACGGCCTATAACCGCAGCCAGGTGCTCTATTATCTTGCCGAGAATCTGTCCGGCCGCGCCGACGAGTTCGCCGCACGCCTTGTCCAACTGACCGGCGTCGCCGCCAAGGCTGCGCGCGAAGAGGTCGAGCAGTCGATCGAGCGGTTGTTCCTCTATGCCGGCCTCGCCGACAAGTTCGAGGGCCGTGTTCACCAGCCGCCGGCCCGTGTCGTGACGCTTGCCCTGCATGAGCCGGTCGGCGTCGTCGGCATCGTCGCGCCCGACAATCAGCCGCTGCTCGGCTTCATCTCGTTGGTGGCGCCGGCGCTCGCCATGGGCAACGCCGTGGTCGCCGTCCCGTCTGAGCGGCATCCGCTTTTGGCGACCGACCTCTACCAGGTGATCGAATATTCCGACATCCCGGCCGGTGCCATCAACATCGTCACAGGCCGCAGCGCCGAGCTGGCCGGCGTGCTGGCCAAACATGACGACGTCGACGGGCTCTGGGTGTTCGCCGACGCCGAGACCTGCGCCAAGGCGGAGGCCGACTCCATCGGCAACCTCAAGCGCGTCTGGACCGGCAATGGCCGCACGCTCGACTGGGCGTCAAGCGAAGCGGCCGGCGAGGCCTTCCTGCGCCACGCCATCGAGGTCAAGAACGTCTGGGTTCCCTATGGCGACTGAAGCCCTTTGCACGAGGCGCGTCCGCAACCTTGCGGCAACGATAGTCGGCGCCGGAGCCGGTCTGGCCGCTGTCGCGAAGGTGATGGCGTTCGGGCTTGACGCTCGGACCAGCGTTCTTTAACGAGAAAAAACATCTTTATCTGTGAAGCGGGACTTAGGCCGCACGATGCTGGCGGTCTGGCACATGACGCCGGGGCTGGCCATCGATAGAGGCGGACGCATTAAGCATTCCAGGAAAAGTGCGAGCGGTTTTCCGTCCGGAATTGCGTCAAAACAAGGAGATAGAGTGTTTCGCCGTTTCCGTGAAACGGCGAAACACTCCAGGCAGGCGAGGAGAAGAACATGGCGTATCTGGCGGGCAAAATGGTCGTGGTCACCGCGGCGGCGCAAGGCATCGGCCGGGCTAGCGCGCTGGCCTTCGCCAAGGCAGGCGCGACCGTTCACGCCACCGATATCAACGAGCCGTTGCTGGCCGAGCTGGGCAAGACGCCCGGCATCAAGCTCCGCAAGCTCGATGTGCTGAACGACGCGGCCGTCGCGTCCGCCTTCGCCGAGATCGGCCGGGTCGATGTGCTGTTCAACTGCGCCGGCTTCGTCCATGGGGGTTCGATCCTCGAGATGAAGGACGAGGATCTCGACTTCGCGGTCAACCTCAATGTCCGCTCGATGATCCGCACCATCCGCGCCGTGCTGCCCGGCATGCTGGAGCGCGGCGACGGCTCCATCATCAACATGGCCTCGCTGGCAAGCTCGCAGAAGGGCGTGCCGAACCGTTTCGCCTACGGCCTGACCAAAGCAGCCGTGATCGGCCTCACCAAGGCGGTCGCCGCCGACTATGTCGCCAAGGGCATTCGCTGCAACGCGATCTGCCCGGGCACGGTCGAAAGCCCGTCGCTGCAGGACCGCATGCATGCGCAGGGCGACTATGAGGCGGCCCGCGCGGCCTTCATCGCCCGCCAGCCGATGGGCAGGCTTGGCACGCCCGAGGAGATCGCCGACCTCGCCGTCTACCTTGCTGGCGCAACCTACACGTCGGGGCAGGCCTATAATATCGACGGCGGCTGGTCGATCTGAAGGATCGGAAAGGGCTTGGCAGGAGATCGGGGTTTCGCATCGATCAGTCTGAAAATCCCTTTCGCCAGATCGCCCGATGCGGCGTTCGCGCTTGCCGGGGATCAGATCGATGGCTACGGTCCGCCCGGCTTTCGCAACGTCACCCCAATCGAAACGAATTTTGCAAAAATGGCTTCAGGCCGCACCTTAGGAGAAGAATGATGAAGTTGTTGCGCTATGGCGAAGCTGGCAGCGAAAAGCCCGGCCTGCTCGATGCGGATGGGACGATCCGCGACCTTTCGGCTCATGTCGCCGATATCGCCGGCACGACGCTCCATCCGACCTCGCTGGAGATGCTCTCGAAGCTCGATCCGAACTCGCTGCCGGTGGTTTCCGGCAAGCCGCGCCTGGGCGCCTGTGTCGCCGGCACCGGAAAATTCATCTGCATCGGCCTCAACTATTCCGACCACGCCGCCGAGACCGGCGCCACCGTGCCGTCGGAGCCGATCATCTTCATGAAGGCAAGCTCGGCCATCGTCGGGCCGGATGACGACGTTTTGATCCCGCGCGGCTCGGTCAAGACCGACTGGGAGGTCGAGCTTGGCGTCGTCATCGGCAAGACGGCGAAGTATGTCTCGGAGGAGGACGCGCTGGATTATGTCGCCGGCTACTGCGTCGCGCACGACGTTTCCGAGCGCGCCTTCCAGGCCGAGCGACAGGGCCAGTGGACCAAGGGCAAGTCCTGCGACACCTTCGGCCCGACCGGCCCGTGGCTGGTGACCAAGGACGAGGTCGCCGATCCGCAGAACCTGAAAATGTGGCTGACCGTCAACGGCAAGACGATGCAGAACGGCTCGACCAAGACCATGGTCTACGGCGTGAAGTATCTGGTGTCATACCTCAGCCAGTTCATGTCGCTGCATCCCGGCGACATCATCTCCACCGGCACGCCGCCCGGCGTCGGCCTCGGCATGAAGCCGCCGGTGTTCCTGAAGGCCGGCGACGTCGTGGAACTCGGCATCGAAGGGCTCGGTCAGCAGAAGCAGACGTTCAAGGCGGACGAGTAACGCAGACTTTCCGTTCTCTCCTTTTGATATTCCGGAAGTGAGAAGGTGGTTCGCGCCTTTCCTCTCCCCCCTCCGGAGGGAGAGGAAAGAAACTCCGCCTACTTCAACACCTTCCCACCCGCCCCGAACCGATACGTCTTCGCCGCATCCGGCGTCGCATAGAGCGTCGCGCCCGGCTCGGCGTTGTAGACGCCGAAGATGCGCACCGTGATCAGCCCGGCCTTCTCGCAGTCGAGATAGAGGTTGGTGTCGGCGCCGAGATGCTCGGCATGCACGACCGTGCCTTTCCAGGCGCCGGACTTCGTATCGACCGTCAGATGCTCCGGCCGCACGCCGACGGTCTTGGCCGTCTCGCCGAGCCTGGCGCCGTCGATGAAATTCATCTTCGGCGAGCCGATGAAGCCGGCGACGAATTCATTGGCCGGCGAATTGTAGAGCTCCATCGGGCTGCCGATCTGCTCGATGCGGCCGGCATTGAGCACAACGATCTTGTCGGCCAGCGTCATCGCCTCGACCTGGTCGTGGGTGACGTAGATCATCGTCGCCTTCAGCCGCCGGTGCAGCTGCGCGATCTCCAGGCGGGTGTTGACGCGAAGCGCGGCGTCGAGGTTCGACAGCGGCTCGTCGAAGAGAAAAAGCTTCGGCTCGCGCACCACGGCGCGGCCGATGGCGACGCGCTGGCGCTGGCCGCCCGACAGTTCCGCCGGCCGGCGCTCGAGATAGGGCTCTAGCGACAGCATCGCCGAAGCGATCTTGATGCGCCGCTCGATCTCGGCCGCCGGCGTGCCGGCCTGCTTCAGGCCCAGCGCCATGTTGTTCTTCACCGTCAGATGCGGGTAGAGCGCGTAGGTCTGGAACACCATGGCGATGCCGCGTTTCGCGGGCGGCGTGACGGAAACGTCCGCGCCGTCGATCAGCACACGGCCGGAGGTCGAGTCCTCAAGCCCGGCGATGACGCGCAGCAGCGTCGATTTTCCGCACCCGGACGGGCCGACGAAGACGACGAACTCGCCGTCCGTCACCTCGAGGTCGATGCCCTTCAGAACCTCGACCGGCCCGAAAGCCTTCTTCACATTCTCGATCTTCAGCGAGCCCACGGCTTCGTTCCTGTTCTAGAGTTTGACGACGTTGCCGCTGCGCACGCTCTCGTCGGCGGCGAGGCAGACGGCGAGCGACTTCACGGCATCGTCCATGTGGCGGGTGAGGTCGATATTGTCGCGGATGGCCTTGAGCAGGAAGGCTTGCTCCAGATCGCACAGCTCCTGATGCCCCGGCTCGGCTTCCATCGACAGCAGATCGTCTTCCCTGACGAATTTACCGTCCGGTCCGGTCTCGGCGCTGTGCAGCCGGATTGTCGAGGTCTTGGTGTGGGTGTCGATGTCGTCGGACTTGACGCCCTCCTTCATCACGATCGACACGCAGCCCTTGGGCGACATCACGTCCTTCACGAAGAAGGCCGTCTCCGAGATCATCGGACCCCAGCCGGCCTCGTACCAGCCGACCGAGCCGTCCTCGAACAGCACCTGCAGGTGGCCGTAATTGTACATCGACGGCGCCACCTCCTCGCTCAGCCGCACCCCCATGCCGCGCACTTCGACGGGCTTCGCATCGGCGATCTGCAGCATCACGTCGAGATAGTGCACGCCGCAGTCGACGATCGGCGACGTCGTCTGCATCAATTGCTTGTGCGTTCCCCAGCTGTGGCCGGAAGACTGCTGGTTGAGGTTCATGCGGAAAACATATGGACCGCCGAGCTTGCGCGCCTCGGCGATCAGCCGCACCCAGGACGGATGGTGGCGCAGGATATAGCCGATCACCAGTTTCCTGCCGTTGGCCTTGGCGGCGTCGACGACGCGCTTTGCGTCGGCAACCGTCGTCGCCAGCGGTTTCTCGACGAAGACATGGCAGCCGGCCTCGAAGGCCCTGATCGCATAATCGGCATGGCTGTCGGAATAGGTGGCGATCGCGGCGACGTCGGGCTTCTCGTCGCGCAGCGCCTCGTCGAACGAGCGTCGGATGTCATAGCTCGAAAGCCCCTCCGGCAGCGGCACGTCGGAACGGTTGACGAGTGCGGCGATCTCGAAGCCCGGATTGGTATGATAGGCCAGCGCATGGCTGCGGCCCATATTGCCGAGCCCGGCGACGACAACGCGAAGGGGTTTATCGCTCACAGACTGCTCCACTTTCTCTTGAGACGGTGTCACCCCACCCGGCGCTATGCGCCGACCTCCCCATCAAGGGGAGGTAGGGCGTTGGCGTGAACATCCCCATCGCCGAAGAAGCTGCTATGAACCGAGGACACTGGCGGTCGAAAATAAAGCGGCGGCCTTCTACCTCCCCTTGATGGGGAGGTCGGCGCGAAGCGCCGGGCGGGGTGAAGCGCAGCCCTATGGAGAGATGGCTGCTACGGCTCACTTGACGGCTCCGGAAGTGATGCCGCGGATCAGCTGCCGCGAGAAGATGACATAGAGGATCAGCACCGGCAGGATCGCCAGCGACAGCGCCGCCAGGATCGCGTTCCAGTTGGTGACGAACTGGCCGAGAAAGAGCTGCGCGCCGAGCGTCACGGTCTTGGTCTCTTCCGAAGGTGCCAGGATCAGCGGGAACCACAGATCGTTCCAGATCGGGATCATTGTGAAGACGGCGACGGTCGCCATCGCCGGCCGCACCAGCGGCAGCACAAGGCGGAAGAAGATCGTGTATTCCGAGAGCCCGTCTATGCGGCCTGCGTTCTTCAGGTCGCTGGACACCTGCTTCATGAATTCGGACAGGATGAAGATCGCCAGCGGCAGCCCTTGCGCCGTGTAGACCAGGATCAGCGCCGTCAGCGTGTTGACCAGCCCGCTCGCCACCATCAATTGCAGGATGGCGACGGTGCCGAGCCTGATCGGGATCATGATGCCGAGCGCCAGGTAAAGACCCATCAGCGTGTTGCCGCGGAAGCGGTATTCCGACAGCGCGAAAGCGGCCATCGCCCCGAACAGCAGCACGAAGAACAGCGAGGCGACGGTGACGATGAGGCTGTTCTGGAAATAGTGGAAGAAATCGCCCTGGCCGAACACCGTGGTGTAGCCGATCAGGTCGAAGGTCTTCGTCGTCGGCGGCGTCAGCGGCGCGCCGAAAATGCCCGCGCGAGACTTGAACGAATTCATCACCACCAGGATCACCGGGAACAGCGCGATCGCCGTGTAGGTCAGCAGGATCGCATGCGCGCCGATGGTGCGGGGAAGCGAACGGGTGGCTGTGCTCATGGCGCGCCTCAGAACTGGTAGCGACGCAGGCGCGTCTGCACGAGGAACAGGTAGACGCAGACGCCGGCGAGGATGATCAGGAACATGATCGTGGCGATCGCGGCGCCCATGTTGGGGTCGCCGACCTGCAGCTGGAAGCCGAAGAAGGCGCGGTAGAGGAAGGTGCCGAGGATGTCGGTCGAATAATTCGGTCCGGCGAGCGCGCCTTGCGCGGTGTAGATCAGGTCGAAGGCGTTGAAATTGCCGACGAAGGTCAGGATCGAGATGATGCCGATCGAGGGCAGGATCAGCGGCAGCTTGATCTTCCAGAACTGCGCCATGCCGGTGACGCCGTCGCATTCGGCCGCCTCGATCACTTCTTCGGGGATCGACAGCAGCGCCGCGTAGATCAGCATCATCGGGATGCCGACAAATTGCCAGACCGACACCAGGCTGAGCGCGGTAAGCGCATATTGCTCCTTGCCGAGCCATGGCGTGAACAGGCTCTTCAGGCCGACGAAATCGAGCAGATGCGGCGCCACGCCCCACAGCGGCGACAGGATCAGCTTCCAGGCGAAGCCGACGATGACGAAGGACAGGATCGTCGGCACGAAGATCGCCGTGCGGTAGAAGGCGGTGAAGCGCAGCCTGGGGCTGGAAAGCAGCGCCGCGAGCAGGATGCCGATCGGGTTCTGCACCAGCATGTGGATGATGAAGAACCAGACATTGTTCCGCAGCGCGTTCCAGAAATTCACCGACCAGTTCGGATCGCCGAACAGCGTGCGGAAGTTGCCCAGTCCGACAAAGACCTGGGACTGGTCTATGTTGCGGAACAGCGAGAGCTGCAGCGTGCCGAACAGCGGCAGGATCATGAATGCGGTGTAGACCAGCACCGCCGGCGCCAGGAAGACGCCGACATGCCAGCGGATCGGTCTTTTCGGTCGCGTTTCTGCAGCCATGAGTTCGGTAGCCATGAGTTCGGTTCCCCGCCGTCTCTGGGTTCCAGTTCAGGTGATGCTAGCTGATGCCCCGATGCACGGCTTGGCTGTCCCCTTCGAGGAGAAAGACAAGGCCAGCGACAGATCGGCTCCGTCTTCCCCGCAAGGTGAGGGTAAGACCGGGAGGCTGCGCCGACAATCGCTATCTGGAACTGTTTGAATGCCGGCCGGGCCCGCGCCCGGCCGGCATCGCAATCGATGCTCCTACTTCGCCGGCTTGTACCAGCTGTCGAGGCCGTCCTGCAGCTTCTTGGCCGCGGCTTCCGGCGTGTCGGTGCCGTTGATCACATTGGCCGATTCCACCCAGGTCTCGTTCTCGAGGTTCGGCGTGCCGCGCGACAGGATCTGGTAGGTCGAGCGGATCGTCGACTTGCACTTGTCGCGCCAGGAAACGAACTCCTGCGCCAACGGGTCTTCCATCTTCACCGGCGAGGAGTTCAGGCTGAAGAAGCCCGGCAGCGCGTTGGCGTAGATGGTGGCGAAATCCGGCGAGGCCACCCAGGACAGGAAGGTCTTTGCCGCATCCGCGTGCTTGGAAGCAGCGTTCAGGCCCATGCCGATGTCGGTATGGTCGGAGATGTAGCAGGTGTCGCCGGCCTTCTCGACCGGCGGCGGGAAGGCACCCATCTTGAACTGAGCCTGGGTGTTGAACAGGCCGATTTCCCAGGATCCGGCCGGGTAGATGGCTGCGCGGCCGAGCGTGAACAGGTTCTGGCTGTCAGGATAGGTCTGCGCCTCGAAGCCGTCGCCGAGATACGGCTTCCACTTGGCCAGTTCCTCATACGGCGCGACCCAGTCCTTGTCGGTCAGCTTCTGCTCGCCCTTGATCAGGGCCGCGCGGCCGTCCTCGCCCTTCCAGTAGTTCGGGCCGATGTTCTGGTAGCCCATGGTCGCGGCTTCCCAGAGGTCTTTGGTGCCCATCGCCATCGGGATGTAGGTGCCGTCGGCCTTGATCTTGTCGAGCACGGCGAAGAACTCGTCGCGAGTAGTCGGCACCTTGAGGCCGAGCTTTTCGAAGGCGTCCTTGTTGTAGATGAAGCCGTGGATGACCGAGGCCATCGGCACGCAGAAGCTCGACTTGCCGTCGTCGGTCTGCCAGGCGGACTTGGCGACGGGCGAGAAGTTCTCCATGCCCGGCAACGAGCTAAGGTCGGCGAGGTTGCCCTTCTTGAACAGCTCGAGCGACTTGTCGAAGGGGCGGCAGGTGATCAGGTCCCCCGCCGAGCCGGCGGCGAGCTTGGCGCCGAGGGCCGCGTCATACTCGGTCGGGGCCGAAGGCGCGAACACCACCTTGATGCCGGGGTTCTTGGCCTCGAAGGCCGGGATCAGCTTGTCCTTCCAGATGGTCAGGTCGTCGCCGCGCCAGCTTTCGATGTTGAGCGTCACGTCCTCGGCCAGCGCCATCCCGGTCGTGCCGAGGATGCTTGTGCCGAGCAGAAGGGCTGTCAGTAGTTTGGTCTTCATCTTCAGTCTCCCTGTTGACCTTTTTCAGGTTCCGTTTTGATGAGAACAGGGGCTCAGCGCCCCTTGCTCCCCTCGCAAGCCCGTTTCACCCCGATGGAAATCGGGATGAAACAGGCCCTACTTCTTTGTTAGGGCATGATCTTTTCCGAAAAGCGGGTTCCACTTTTCGGGATCATGCCCCAGCGCGGAAAGCGCCGGCCGAAGCTTCTGGCCGGTTCCTTCCAGTATCTTCTCGGCCGCGTCGGCGTTGGCGGCGCCGGCGGCGAGCAGAATGGCGGTCTTGACGCCGCCGCCGCTTTCCTCGAGCAGGCGGGCCGCGTCGTCGCGGCTCTTGCCGCTGATGGCGGCGACCATGCGCACGGCGCGGTCGCGCAGCTTGATGTTGTCGGCGGTCAGGTTGACCATGTAGCCGTCATGGACATGGCCGAGATGGATGGCGGTCAGAGTCGACAGCATGTTGAGCGCGATCTTCTGCGCGGTGCCCGCGCCCATGCGCGTCGAGCCGGCGATCAGCTCCGGAGGCGTTTCGAGCAGGATGGCGACGTCGGCTTGCTTGAACAGCGCGGCGCCCCGGTTGTTGGCGATGGCGATGGTGGCAGCGCCCCGGCGCCGCGCGTCCTGCAGCGCCTGGACTGCATAAGGGGTCGAGCCGCTGGCGGAAATGGCGATCAGGCAGTCGCCCTTGCCGATATCGGCCGCTGCGACGGCCGCCGCCGCTTCCCCGGTGTCGTCCTCCGGTCCGCCGGCCAGCGTGCGGAAGGCCTCGTCGCCGCCGGCGATCAGGATGGCGATGCGGTCGCGCGCAATGCCGAACGTGCCGGGCAGTTCCAGCGCATCGGCCAGCGCCATAAGGCCGGAGCTGCCGGCCGCCGCATAGGCGAGCCTGCCGCCGCTCTTCAATTGCTTCGCGATGAGTTCGGCGGCAGCGGCGATTGCCGGAATGGCGCCGTGCACGGCCTTGCTGGCCTCGATCTGGGCATTGGCCAGGAACGCCAGAATGGCTTCGGGAGCCTGGACATCCAGCCCCTCGGCATTCTGGTGGAGCGCTTCCGTGCGCGTCTCGGCCATCCGTTTTCCTCCCAACTGAGCGAACAATACCAAAAAAATACCACTTGTCCACACGCATTAACGAATTTCAGGTAAGGGAAGTCGCTTGCCGGCAAATTATCGTGGGTTTTCAATAAAATACGCCTTAATCTTTTTTGAACCGAAGTTAACTCTTGGCTATTGGTATTTTATTGGTATTATCCCGACCGAGGAGAAAATCGCGTGAAATTCGTGCTTGGCATCGATGGCGGCGGCACCAGCTGCAGGGCGGCCCTTGCGACCGTCGACGGCGCTGTCGTCGGCCGCGCCAAAAGCGGCGCCGCCAACATCCGCACCGATCTCACCGGCGCCCGCGCCAACATCGTCGAAGCGGCCAGACAGGCTTTCCTCGCCGCCGGCCACGATCCGGAGCTGATCCCGCGGACACCTGCCATCCTTGGTCTTGCCGGCGCCAATGTCGGCACCTACCGGCAGCAGCTCGAGGCAATCCTGCCTTTCAGCCAAAGCCGTGTCGAAACCGATGCCGAGATCGCGCTCGAAGGCGCGGTCGGTTCCGGCGACGGCGCCATGGCCATCCTGGGCACCGGCACAGCCTATATGGCGCGTAAGGGCGGAAAATCGCGCGCCATCGGCGGCTGGGGTTTCCAGGTCGGCGACCAGGGCAGCGGCGCCCGCATCGGCCGCGACCTGCTTGAGCAGACGCTGCTTGCCTATGACGGCATCCGTCCCGGCTCCCCCTTGACCGACGCCATGCTCGCCGTCTTCCGCAACAATCCGGAAGACGTGGTCGAATTCACCACCAACGCCAAGCCGGGCGATTTCGGTGGCTTCGCGCCAAAGGTCTTCGACCATGCCGAAAAGGGCGATCTCGTCGCCAACTGGATCCTC
The DNA here is from genome assembly GCF_006439495.1 of Mesorhizobium sp. B3-1-8. Lineage (NCBI taxonomy): Bacteria > Pseudomonadati > Pseudomonadota > Alphaproteobacteria > Hyphomicrobiales > Phyllobacteriaceae > Mesorhizobium > Mesorhizobium sp. B3-1-8. The sequence continues at coordinate 380,245 of NZ_VFTK01000001.1, read as the reverse complement.
GGCAAGGCGGTGGCCGATGTCGAGGCTTCGCTCGGCGCGCTCGATCTCGCCGAAGATGCCCCGCTTTGCCTGCTGGGCGGCCTGGCGCCGCTTTACGCGCCGCGCCTGTCGGCGCGCTATCAGGCGCTGCTGAAAGCTCCGCTCGACGACGCGCTCGGCGGCGCCGTGCAGATGGCCTTGCGCGTCTTCGCCAAGGGTTCGGAGGTCGGCCGATGAGCGCCGCCGACCAGATTTTCGCCATGCTGAAAGAATCCTCGCAAAGCGGCGCGCCGCTTTACCTGCAGCTCAGGCGCAGCATCGAGGAAGCTGTCAATCGCGGCTTGATCGGCCCCGGCGACGCGCTGCCGTCCGAGCGCGACATCGCCAGCAAGGCCGATATCTCGCGCGTCACCGTGCGCAAGGCGGTGCAGGACCTGGTCAAGGGCGGCATCCTCGTCCAGCGCCACGGCTCGGGCACCTTCGTCGCGCCGCGCATGGAGCGCGTCGAGCAATCGCTGTCGCGGCTCACCTCCTTCACCGAGGACATGGCGCGCCGCGGCATGAACGTGCGCTCCGTCTGGCTGGACCGCGGCCTCTATGCGCCGTCGCCGGATGAGATGATGGTGCTGGGCCTGTCTTCGACCGAGCTGGTGGCGCGCGTCGCGCGCCTGCGCATCGCCAACGACACGCCGCTGGCGATCGAGCGCGCGGCGCTCTCGGCCAGCGTCCTGCCCGACCCCGAGGCGATCGGCTCCTCGCTCTATGCGGCGCTGGGCACGACCGGCAATCGCCCGGTACGCGCCGTGCAGCGCATCTCGGCCACCAATCTCGGCGACGCCGATGCGCGCCTGCTGGAAGTGCCGCCGGGGGTTGCCGGTCTGCAGATCGAGCGCATTTCCTATCTGGCGAGCGGCAAGGTGATCGAGTTCACCCGCTCGGTCTACAGGGGCGACGCCTATGATTTCGTCGCGGAACTCCGGCTGACCGGGCCGGGAGAGGAGATCCGGCAATGATGGCAAACACCACCCATATGCGGCGCGAGATCGATGAGATCCCTGAAGCCGCCGCCCGCCTTCTCGACGGCTCGGCTTCGGCGCTGGCCGAGGCGGGCCGCGGCCTGCGCGAGCGGGATCCCCATTTCGTCGTCACCGTGGCGCGCGGCTCGTCCGACCATGCGGCGACCTTCATGAAATATGCCGTCGAATTGACGGCAGGTCTTGCGGTCGCGTCGGTCGGGCCGTCGATCGCGTCCATTTACGGCGCGAAGCTCAGGCTGCGCGGCTCCGCATGCCTGGCGGTCTCGCAGTCGGGCAAAAGCCCCGATATCGTCGCCATGGCCGAAACGGCAAGAGCCGGAGGAGCGCTCACTGTCGCCATCACCAACACGGCCGACTCGCCGCTGGCGCGCGCCTCGGACTATGCCATCGACATTCTGGCGGGGCCGGAACGCTCCGTCGCGGCCACCAAGACCTTCGTCAATTCGGCCGTCGCCGGCCTCGCGCTGATGGCGCATGCGACCGACGACCAGCCGTTGCTGAAGGCGCTCGAAGGCCTGCCTGGCCATTTCGAGAAGGCGATCGCCTGCGACTGGATGGCGCTCGCCGGCGCGTTGGAAAATCCGCGGTCGCTGTTCATCCTCGGCCGCGGCCCATCCTTCGCGATCGCCAGCGAGGCGGCGCTGAAATTCAAGGAAACCTGCGCCATGCACGCCGAGGCCTACAGCGCCGCCGAGGTCATGCATGGGCCGTTGGCGCTGGTCGGACCCGGCTTCCCGGTTCTGGCGCTTGCCGCGCGCGATGCGTCCGAACCCTCGGTCGCCGAGGCGGCCGACGGGCTGACGGCCAAGGGCGCGGCCGCCTTCATCACCTCCGACAAGGCGAAGGCCGCGAAACTCCTGCCGCATGTCGCCACCGGCCACCCGCTGACCGACCCGCTGCCGCTGATCGTGTCCTTCTACGGCTTCGTCGAGGCGTTCGCGCGCCATCGCGGCCTCGACCCCGACACGCCGCGCAACCTGCGCAAAGTGACGGAAACCGTATGAGCGACCGTTTCGCACTCGCCGGCGCCCGCATCTTCGACGGCGCCGATTGGCATGACAACGCCGCCCTTGTCGTCAAGGGCGACGCGGTCGAGGCCATCCTGCCCGCAGGCGCGATTCCGTCCGGCGTTCCGGCGGTCGAGACCGCTGGTGGCCTGCTGGTTCCTGGTTTCGTCGACATCCAGGTCAATGGCGGCGGCGGCGTGATGCTCAACGACCATCCCGACGTCGCCTCGATCGAGACCATCTGCCGGGCGCACGCGCCCTTCGGCACCACCGCGCTGCTGGTGACGCTGATCACCGACACGCCGGCGATCACCGCCGCCGCCATCGCCGCCGGCGCCGAGGCGGCGCGGGAAAAGGCGCCGGGCTTCCTCGGCCTGCATCTGGAAGGGCCGCATCTCTCCGTAGCCCGCAAGGGCGCGCATGATCCGGCGCTGATCCGGCCGATGACCGATACCGACCAGGCCGCGCTCATTGCGGCGTGCAAAGAGCTTCCGGTGCTGCTTACCACGATCGCCCCGGAATCGGTCGAACCGTCCCGTGTCACGGCGCTGGCCAAGGCCGGCGTCGTCGTCAGCCTCGGCCATAGCGATACCGATTATTCGACCGCCAGTGCCTTTGCCGGCGCCGGCGCCACGGTGGTGACGCATCTGTTCAACGCCATGAGCCAGATCGGCAACCGCGAGCCGGGTCTGGCGGGCGCTGCGATCGACACCGGCGGTCTGTACGCCGGCATCATCGCCGACGGCATCCATGTCCATCCCGCGACGATGATCCTGGCGCTGCGCGGCAAGCAGGGGCCGGGCAAGATCGTGCTGGTCACCGACGCCATGGCAACGATCGGCACCGACATGACGTCGTTCACGCTGAACGGCCGCACCATCTACCGCAAGGACGGCAGCCTCAGGCTTGCCGACGGAACGCTTGCCGGCGCCGATCTCGACATGATTTCCGCCGTCCGCTTCGTCCACCGCGTCGTCGGCCTCGACCTCGACGAGGCCTTGCGCATGGCCTCGCTCTATCCGGCCGAAGCCATCGGCCAGGCGCATCGCCTCGGCCGTTTCGCCAACGGCACCGCCGCCGACATTGTCGGCCTGTCGGAGGGGCTGGATGTCAGGAATGTCTGGATCGGCGGCAAGAAGGTTTTTGGGGCGTAACCTCCGCGATTTTCGTCATCCTAGGGTCTGCGCGCGTCGCTTCGAGGCCTGCGGCTCGATAATCGTTAGCCGGCTCCGCGCGCCGCATAGATATCCTTGTACGTCTCGCGCAGCACGTTCTTCTGCACCTTGCCCATCGTGTTGCGCGGCAGCTCGTCGACGAAGATCACCTGCTTCGGATGCTTGTATTTCGCCAGCCGGCCGGCGATGGCGCCGGCAATGTCGGCCGCGCTGATCGCCGATCCCGGCTTGCGCACCACGACCGCGGTGACGCCTTCGCCGAAATCCGGATGGGCGACGCCGATCACCGCGCTTTCCCCGACGCCATCAAGCGCGTCGATCTCGCTCTCGATCTCCTTCGGATAGACATTGTAGCCGCCCGAGATGATCAGGTCCTTGCCGCGCCCGACGATGTGGACATAGCCGTCGGCATCGATCAGGCCGAGGTCGCCGGTGATGAAGAAGCCGTCGTCGCGAAACTCGGCCCTGGTCTTTTCGGGCATGCGCCAATAGCCGGCAAAGACGTTCGGGCCCTTGACCTCGATCATGCCGATCTCACCCTGGGCCAGCGGCCTGGCCGTCTCGGGATCGGTGACGCGCAGCGAGACGCCGGGCAAGGGGAACCCGACCGTGCCGGCGCGCCGCTCGCCGTCATAGGGATTGGACGTGTTCATGTTGGTCTCGGTCATGCCGTAGCGCTCGAGGATGGCGTGGCCAGTGCGCTCGCGCCAGGCCTTGTGCGTCTCGGCCAGGAGCGGCGCCGAGCCGGAGATGAAGACCCGGATGGCGCTGGCCGCTTCGCGCGTCAGGCCGTGCTGCTGCAACAGCCGTACATAGAAGGTCGGCACGCCCATCAGCGCGGTCGCGCGCGGCATCAGCGACAGGATGCGCGCCGGGTCGAATTTCCGCTCGAAGAACATTGTCGCGCCGGCCATCAGGATGACGTTGGTGGCGACGAACAGGCCGTGCGTGTGGAAGATCGGCAGCGCATGGATCAGCACGTCGTCGGCGCCGAAGCGCCACTGCTCCACCAGCACGCGGGCATTGGAAGCAAGGTTCTCGTGGCTGAGCATCGCGCCCTTGGAACGGCCGGTCGTGCCGGACGTGTAGAGGATAGCGGCAAGATCGTCCGGCCCGCGCGCGACATCGCTGAAATCCGTCGCCTGCCGCGAAGCCTGGCTGGCGAGCGTTCCCTGCCCGTCGCGGTCGAGCGTGAGCACCGTCGCGCCGATCGATGCGGCAAGCGGCTCGACGCCCGAAAGACGGTCCGGATCGCACACGATCAGCCTTGGCTCGGCGTCGCGGAAGAAATAGTCGAGCTCCGGCAGCGTGTAGGCGGTGTTGAGCGGCAGGAAGACCGCGCCGGCGCGTAACGAGGCGAGATAGAGCAGCGCCGCCTCCGGGCTCTTCTCGACCTGGACGGCGACGCGGTCGCCGGGCTCGACGCCGGCCTGCGCCAGCGCATGCGCCAGTTGCGCCGACTTCGCCAGCATGTCGCCATAGGTGATCGAACGGCCGTCATCCGTCTCCATCAGCAGCCGGTCTGGCGCCGGCATATGGGAACGGAAAGCGCCGAAGAGATGATTGGTCATGAAATGTCCTCTGGAGCAATTCGAGGAAAGGCGGTTTTCAGTCCGAATTGCGTCAAAACAAGGAGTTAGAGCGGTTCGCCGTTTCCATGAAACGGCGAACCGCTCTAGGCGTACGCCGGATGGCTCATGCGTTGCGCTGCCCGAGCGAATATCAGATTTGGCGGTCGGAGCAAAAACGGCGCGGCAGTTATCTGCGGCGCCCTTTGCTGAGGCCGGCCTTCGGATCATAACCTTGCGCGAAGCGTTCCATGCACATCGCCGCGGTGAGGCGGTAATGATTGAGAAGCGCCTCGACCGCGCCGTCGGCGTCGCCATCCAGCGTGCGCTCGGCAATCATGCGGTGCTCGCCAAGATCGTCGCGTCCCATGCCCGGCGCGTTTTGCGAGATCAGGCGGTAGCGCGAAGCCTGATCGGAAAGCTGATCGCAAAAGCCGATCAACCAGTGCGACCGGCATGCCGCGATCAGCGCGCGATGGAAGGCGCGGTGCAGCTTCTCCCATTCCGGATTGTTGGTTGCCGGGTCTTCCGGTAGGCGGCGCTCGGCGCGCGCGAGGCGGTGCAGGGCCAGCACCAACTGCTCTTCCCATTCGGCGGTGCGGTGCGCAATGGATTCGCGCAGCGCTCGCTCCTCCAGCCAGCAGCGCGTACGCGTCAACTCCTCCAGCTCCGCGGCGCTGACCGGCATCAGGAAGAAGCCGCGTTGGTCGTGACGGCCGAGCAGGCCTTCGGCGGCCAGGCGGTTGAGCGCCTCGCGCACCGGCGAAGCGCCGGCGCCATAGCGGGAAACGACCCATTCGACACGCAGTTTCGTCTCGGACTCCAGAGCTCCGCGCAGCAAGTCGTCGCGGAGTTGCTGGTAGACCGAACTGGCAAGCGTGCTTTTGGCGCCCTTGCTCTCGCCCGGCTCGGTGTTTCCGTTTGTCAATCGAACTCCTGTTGCTTTGCCCCTGGTTTGCCAGGGCCCCGCGGCGAAGCAATTCCCGTACATATATCATACAGCCGGGCAACGGCGCCTCAAGCGGAAGATGACGATATTCGACCTTAAGACAGGTCGGGCCGTCTATTCATTGAATAAAGTAGAATCTCTGGGAAAAGCCGATAATCTTGCGTCGCTTCCTATATCGAACAGTCGTTCAATTGCCGCGGTCATGCAACTCGGGAGAGATGGGGCAGTTATACGTTTAACCGACGGCTCTGTCGGCGGCCTTTCGAATTGCTTCGATATTTGCCCTGTAGGCTTCGACGCCGCCCTTGAAGACGGCGGCGCCCGCCACCAGCACATTGGCCCCGGCCGCGGTCACCAGCGGCGCCGTTTCGGCCGAAACGCCGCCGTCGATCTCGATGTGGATCGGCCGGCTGCCGATCAGCGCCTTGACCCGTTTCACCTTGTCGACGATCGCCGGGATGAAAGCCTGTCCGCCGAAGCCCGGATTGACGGTCATGATCAGGATGAGGTCCAGCCGGTCGAGCACATATTCGATCGCCGTTTCCGGCGTCGCCGGGTTGAGCGAGACGCCGGCCTTCTTGCCAAGGCTCTTGATGGTCTGCAGCGAACGGTCGAGATGCGGCCCGGCCTCGGCGTGAACCGTCATGCCGTCGCAGCCGGCTTCGGCGAAGGCCGCCAGGTAAGGATCGGCCGGCGCAATCATCAGATGGCAGTCGAAGAAGGCCTTGGTGCGGTTGCGGATCGCCTTGATCACCGGCGGGCCGAAGGTGATGTTGGGCACGAAGTGGCCGTCCATCACGTCGAGATGGATCCAGTCGGCGCCGGCCGCCGCGACGGCCTCGACCTCATCGCCGAGCTTGGAGAAATCCGAAGCCAGCACCGATGGCGCGATCAGGGTCTTCTTGCTCATGGCGCAAATTCTCCCGTCAGTCCTGCGCGCGTGGCCGCGCCTGTCAGCGCGATTGCCTAGAGCAATTCCAGGAAAAGTGCGAGCGGTTTTCCGTCCGGAATTGCGTCAAAACAAGGAGATAGAGCGTTTCACCGTTTCCGTGAAACGGTGAAACGCGCTAATGCATGTCGCGCAGAAGTGTGCAGCGGTTTTGCGATAACGACATGCATGAAAACAAAGGCTTAAAGCGCGTCGCGTGAATCCGCTTCAGTGCGACGCGCTAGACCATGATCCGGCCAAGGGGAAGCATGTTCTCGACAGTCGAATCGGTCCGCTTGCCACAGGGCAGTCTTCGATGTGGAAAAGAAAACCCGCCGGATCGCTCCGGCGGGTCTGGGTCTTCAGCCGCAAGATTACGGCTTGAAGTTCTGGATGTTGGCGCCCGCCGGATCCTGCGGCACGCGCCGCGGCTGGCGCTGCGGCACCAGTTGCTGCAGCACGTTCGGGTTGAGCAGGATGCCGGGGTTGATCTCGACGCCCGGCCGCCTGCGGATCGGCGTGCAGTCCGGGAACCGTCCGGCCGTGCCGACCGGGCAGCGCCGCTTGGTCAGCACCGGTTGGCACTGGCCGTCGATGTAGCGCGAGCCTGGCGCGCATTCCTGTTGCGGCTTGCGGCAGGCGCCGTCGCGGATTTCGGTCCCACGCGGGCAGACGCAGTCGCCCCGCTTGTTGTGGACCTGACCGCGAATGGTGCACTGCTCCTGCTTCGGCTTTGGCGGCCTACAGGCCTTGCCCCGCACCTCCAGGCCGTCCGGGCAGGCGCAGTTGCCGTCGGCGTCGCGCACCTGGCCGCGAATCGGGCATTGCCTCGACACGATCGGCCGGCAGGCGCCGTCACGGACTTCCGTGCGGCTCGGGCAGACGCAATCGCCATCGGCGTTGCGGGACTGGCCCCGGATGCGGCACTGGGCGGGCGGCTGCCTGTCGGGCACGCAGGCCTTGGCCACCCGGTCGAGATGCGTGCCGTCCGGGCAGGTGCAGCCATTGCCGTTCGAAGTCGGCACCGCGCCGCGCACCGTGCATTTCGGCGGGATGACCTGGCAGACGCCGTTGACCAGTTCGCCGCGGCGGCAGACGCAATTGCCGTCCTGGTCGCGATACTGGCCGGGACGCAGCGTGCACTGCCGCTCCTGCGGCTCTTCGCCCCGCACGCATTTGCCGTTCTCCAGCTCCGTGCCGCGCGGGCAGACGCAGCGTCCGTCCGCTGTCCGGATCTGGCCTTGCAGCAGGACGCAGCGCGGCGGCACGGGCAGCGGCAGGAGCTTGGTGCCTCCACCGCCTGAGCACTGGCCGTTGCGGAAGGTGGTGCCGTCCGGGCAGACGCAACGGCCGGCCGAGTTCAGCACCAACCCGTCCGAGCACTGGTTCTTCACCTCATGCCTGATGGTGAAGGGGTGGCATGAATAGGCTTTGCCGCGATCGCCCTGGTTGGTGGTCAGGTCGCGCGACAGCACGTCGCCGCCGCCGTGCACCGGCGTGTTCGGAGGAAGCACGCCGACGCAGTTCTGTCCGGTGACCGTTCCCTGCAGATCGGCGAGGCGCCCGTCCTCGGGAAGGATCACGGTGACGTGGTGGGTGTGGCTTTCGCCGGCGCCCAGCGTCAGGTTGGCGATGCAGGATAGAGGCAGCGTCGTCGGCTCCGGCGAGCAGCCGAAGGGCGGGTCGATCGAGGAGATCTGAACGCCTTCCAGCCGGCCGAGACCCTCCACGCCGATCGCATCGCCGATGCGGACTGGACCGGAGAAGGGGTTCGGCCCATCATTCGTGATGGTGATCTCGAACGAGCAGGGTTCTCCCGGCTGGCACTCGGCATCGCCGGTCTTCTCGACGCGGATGGTCGAGGCGCCGCCGCCCTTCGCGCAAGCCTGGCCGATCGGGTAGACGATATCGTCGCCCGGCGCCGGCCCGTAGGAGCCGCGCGCGCAGTTCTCGAACGCGCCATTGCCGCTCACCGTCACGTCGAAGTGCCTGGAGGTTCCGGGTGTCATCACGGCGCCGGGAATCTGGCACGACAGCGTGTTGGCAGGCACTGGTCCGCAGTTCCATTCCGGGCCGTCCGGGGCCACGGTCTGGATCTGCACCGGCGCACCGCCCGACACCAGGGTCGCGGCATCGTTGACCCGCACCGGTCCGGTGGGGGCGGCGGTGCCGGCATTGCTGATGGTGATGCGGCAAGCGACCATTCCGGCGCGCACGAGCTGATCGCCGCCGCAGGTCTTGGTGATGCGCAGGCCAGGCTGGCCGCCATTCGGATGGCGGATGCGCTCGATGGCGCAGGCCTTGTTGTTGGCGAGGTCGACCTCGCCGGGAATGGCCTTCACCTCGGCGCAGTTCTCCACCGTGTCCGGCCGGTAGTTTGCCGGCATCACCGCCTTGACGACGATCGGCGTCGACGCGCCCGCAGGCAGCGAGATGCCGGCATTGTCGCAGCGGAACTGTCCGGGCCCGTTCGGGCCACAGGTCCAGGGCGGGCTCGGCCCGAAGGTCGACGAAGTCGGCGCGCCGCTGGGGTAGGTGTCGATCACCGTCAGCGGCCCGTTATAGGTGCTGGTGCCGTTGTTGATGATGTCGATCACGAAGGTGCACACGCCGTCCGGTGTGCAGACCGGTACGCGGGCGCGCTTCTTCAGGATCAGGTCGACCTTCTTTTCGACCGGCGGATTGCACTGCGGATCGCGGTCGCCACGGCGGCAGATCGGGATCGAAGCGCAGCCGCGGTCGTTCTGCTGGCTGCCGAACAGCGGCTTGCCGCTGGCCTGGTAGTCATAGGCGGCGCAGTTGCGCAGCACGCTGCCCTGCCACCCGCCCGCCGGCTTGAAGCCGAGCTTGAGGTTGACGGAAGCGCCGGGGTTGAGCGTGGTCGGCGGATAGGTGCAGGTCATCGGCGTCGTGCCGGGCACGCAGACCCAGGGCGCGTTCGGCCCGGAGGTCAGCACGGAGCCTGCCGGCAGCATCACCTCGTCGAGCACGATCTTGCCGTTATAGGGCGCGTCGCCGACATTGGTGACGGTGATGGTGAAGTCGCAGCCGCCGGCCATCGTGCAACGCGGCACGTCGGCATGCTTCTCGACCTTGAGGTCCGGCTCCTTGTCCTTCGGCGGGCATCTCAGATCACGCGGGATGACGATGTCTATCACCTGCGTGCAGCAGAGCCCCCAGCCTTCCTTCGGCCCAACATAGGTCTCGATGCCGGTGACGATGAGATGGATGACCTCGCCGGGCGAGGCGCCGATGATCTTCCAGTTCAGCACGCCGCCGCCGACCGGTACCTTTTGCGTGTCGGGAACGATGGTGATGCCGGGCGTCGTCGTGGACACCTGCACCCACTTGCCGCCCATCTCCGGGCCGACCGGCATGTGGTAGATGAAGGCGCCGCCGCCGGGCACGCAGTCGACCGTGCCGTGCTCGACCTTGAAGCATTCCTTGCTGGGAGGTGGCGGCGGGTTGCACTTGGTGACGTCGATATGGATCGTCGTCTTGGCGCCAGTCAGGAAGTCGCCGTCGTCCGGCTTGCTCGGATCCTGCGACGGGATGACGGTTCCCGGGCCGCCTCCCATTGTCACCTTGATCTGGCCCTGGTTGTCGACATTGGCCGGCGCGGGAAACGCCGCCAGGTCGATCTTGGCCAGGATGCGGAAGGTGATGGTGCGTTCGTTCGGCGCGCCCGAACCGTCGAGATCGTCGGAGGAAATCCGGAAATCGGACACCGTCGCCGTATCGTCGGGGTTGGCCGAGCTGCTGATCGTGGCCGCCGGCAGCGCTCCGCCGCCGGCGTCCGTGCCGTCGCCGGTCACATTCACGTTGACGATCTTCAGGCCGTGCGCAAGCTGGTCCTTGAAGTCGATCCTGGCGTTCTTCAGTGCGTTGGCCAAAGCCGGATTGGCGAAGGCTTGCGCATTGCCGCGCAGGCCGAAGGTCAGCGTGTAGTAGACATAGTCGCAGCCGCGCTGGCCGCCCGTCTTGGTGAAGAAGGGCACGATGCGGCCGGGTTCGGGGTTGACGATGCGCGGATTGTCCAGATCGAGCCTGGGCTCCGGTCCGGCGACTTCGGTGAGCTTGGCCGGCCCGGTGTCTTCGGCAAGCGCCGGCAGCGCCGGCATCATGGCGACCGCGATACCGGCCGCCATCAGCCAGCGCGCGCCGCGCCTGGCGTATGACAGGGGTTTCATGATTGTCTCCATGACGGTTTTCGTGTTGCGCGAGGCGAGGTGGGAAAGGGTGAGATTGCTCATCTGTCCCTCCCTCAACGTTCGCAGCTGACGGCTGGCGTTCTGAGCGGCAGCGTCATCTTGCAGCAAGGGTAGTAGCCACCCTTGTCCTGGTCGGACTTGCGGTAGAAGCAGAGCCCGACATTGACGGTGTCGCCAGGATAATGGCCGGTGATGTCGATCGTGTAGGGTTTGCCCGGGACATGCGACATGGGGGTTGTCACCCCGACGCCGGGCGTCCTGGACTGCGCCTTGATCGAATCGCCGCCGAAGCCGGCATGGTCATGGAGATAGAGTTCGGCCCGAAGTCCGCGCGGCGTGCAGTAGTAATGCACGTCCTCGACATCGACGCAGGGCGGCAGATTGCCGGGCGGCGGGAAGTCGGGCGGATAGAACGGAGGCAGATAGCCGCCGGGGATTTCCTCATAATAGCCGGCGCGGCCTTCGCACGGGCGCCAGACCCTGACGTCGCCGACATGGCCTTCGACCTCCGGGTCTTCGAAATAGCCGTCGAAGTCGACGAACCACGAGCCGAAGGGCGGAACGTTCGCCGGCTTGACCAGCGCGCTCGGCGTCAGCTGCACGCCATGCACGGCAAGCGGCCCGCCGGCGGCGAGGCGCTCGGCAAGTTCCGGGTTGTCGCGCAATTTGTCGCCGGTGTTGACGACGGTGTCGGTGCAGACGCTGGTGTCGATATTGCCGTCGGCATCATAGCCATACTGCAGGTCGACGCCGCCGGCCGACTGGCGGTTGCCTTGCGGGAAGCCGACCGCATATTCCTGCGGCACCTCGACCCAGGCCGATTCCGTCGCCGGATCGTCCGGGTCTTCCTGCCAGTAGCGGATCAGCTCGCCTTTGCCGGAATCGGCGAAGCGGCTGTAATCGTAACGGTTTTCGACCGGGCCGCGCTGGGCGAGATACATGAGGCCGTTGTTGTCGAAGGCTATGTCGGTGACGGCGTAATCCTTCTCGGCCTTGACCGTCAGTTCCCAACGCGGATCGCCCGCGAACGTGCCGTCGCGCGCAATGCCGACCGACCAGATCTCGGATTTTTCGCCGACCGAATAATAGAGCCGGCCGCCGTGATAGGAGACCGCCCAGACACGGCGCTCGTCCTGCGTATAGCCCCAGGTCTCGGGGTCTTCGGTATCGAAGGCCGCGCCCTGGATGTCCATAACCGCGCCATCGTCGGCGACGGGGCCAAGCCCATGCGCCGGGCGGCCGGCGACGCCATGGTCGAACGTGTCGATCAGATGGCCGTCGGCGTCGATGCGATGGATCAGGCCGGTGTCGATATCCGAGGCGAAGAACTGGCGGTGGATGGGATCGAAGGCGAGGTTGCCGATGCCCGGTCCGCTATTGGTGTCGATGTCGGCGAATTTCGAGACGGCGCCCGTGATGCCGTCGATCTTCCAGATCGTGCCTGGACCGCCGCCATTCTCGGTGCCGAACTGGCCGCCCATGAAGGTGGCGCCGGCGGCGCCGCGACGCTGCCGCTCCGGACGCCCGTCGTCGTCGGCGTCCGGCGTGACAATCTCGACGCCATGCAGCGAGGTCGCGGCGGCATAAAGATTGGGAATGCCCGACGGCACGCCATCGCGTACGCCGTCGTCATAGGTCAGTCCGAACACCTCGCCGATCTGCCCAGCCGTCACCTCGAAGGGCGGCGGCGTGAAGACGAGCTGGCCCGAGGCAGGCCCGCCGAGATGCGAGACGTCGAAAATGCGCAAGGATGCCCGCGAGGTGTCGATGAAGGTCTCGTCGACCGGATCGGTGCCGGGCGGCAAGCCCTGGTCGAAATCGGGGATTATGGTGCCGGGGAAGCCGGTGACCGCCATCGATCCAGGATAGATGATCTGGGTTTCCTGCGCCTTCGCCACGCCGCCGAGCCAGAGGCTGGCGGACAGCGCCACGGCAAGAATTCCGCTGGTGGATGCTATTGCGCGGCGCAGACGGCCGCCACGAGAACGCAGAAACGAGCCGCGACCGCCAGACATTGAACTCCCCCCGAAGCCGCAGGAAGGAACATCCGGTCTTGTCGCGCCAACCAGGGCAAGGCGCGGCGTTGCGGCACGTTCTTCCCCGATCGAATTGTCTGCTTTCCTCGTCGTGACGATACGCCTGCGCCTATGCAGGGTCAACGGAATCAGCCGAAAGCCCAGCGCGTCCACCCCTTCCCGAAGGCGGTGATCGCGCTGGACTCCCGTTGTTCCCGGAGACCGCGTAGTCTCTGGGTTTCTGGTCATGGGGCTTTCCCTTTCCGGGCCGCACCATTGCGGCGCCTGGCCATCAGTCGCTGTCAGGCAGGGAAAGGTTCATTTGAGGGATAGCGGGGCGGAAAGCGTTGCCCAGCCGCCGGGCGTCACCAGATCCAGTCGCCCCGGCCAAGCGCCGATACCGCCTCGACGATGCGGGTGAAGCTCGTCCGTGCCCGGCCGACCATGTGCCGGGCCCTGAGATAGCCATGCACAAGGCCAGGCTCCTCGAACCAAGTGGCGCGTCCGCCGGCCGCGACGATGCGGTCGCGATAGGCCTCGCCGTCGGACGACAGCGGGTCGCATTCGGCGGTGATCAGCACCGTCGGCGGCAAATTGGCGAAATCGGCGTCGGCGAGCGGGTAGAGCGTGATATCGCCGGTCCGGTCCACGCCGCCGGTGCGGATATGCTTGTAGAAATCGAGGTCGCGCACCGTCAGCATCGGCGCCTCGGCATGGGTGACGTAGGAGCCACGCGAATGGTCGCCGCCAAGGCCGGGATAGATCAGCATCTGGCCGGCCGGCTTCTTCGCATGGCCGCGCGTAGCATGCGCTGTCGCCGCGCAGAGATTGCCGCCGGCGCTGTCGCCACAAAGCACGACAGGGCGGTCATAGGTCCTGGCGGCCCATTCGAAAGCGTCCATCGCGTCATCGAAGGCGGCCGGATGCAGATGTTCCGGCGCCAGCCGGTAATCGACCGAGACCACCTCGAAGCCGGTGCGGGCGCAAAGCTCGGCGCAGACATCGTCATGGCTGTCCAGCCCGCCCAGGATGAAGCCGCCGCCATGGAGATAGAGCACCATGGCGGCATTGTTCGGCGTGGCGTTGCGATAGATGCGGATCGGGATGCCGTTGGCGATGCTTGTCGTCTCGGCGGTCACGCCTTGCGGGTAGCCGGCAAAGAACTCCCGGCACATCCGGTCATAGATCGCGCGCTGCTGGGTTATCGTGTAGTCGATCGTGTCCGGCGGATAATAGGAGTTGGTCTTCTCGATGAAGGCCCAGGTCTCGGCATCGATCAGCGTTTTGTAGTCGGTCATTGCGGTTGGACCGACTGGAGAGGTTCAGCCCGGTCACCCCCCTCTGGCCTGCCGGCCATCTCCCCCGCAAGGGGGGAGATCGGATGTCGCATTTGCCTTCGCCAATCTCCAGCGGGGGAAGGTGAGCGCCGGCGCCGACACTGCCAATCTCCCCCCTTGCGGGGGAGATGCCCGGCAGGGCAGAGAGGGGTGCCTCGCGCCGTCATCTCCGCAGCGTCACTTTCCCTTCCAAACCGGGTCGCGCTTTTCCGCGAACGCCCGGAATCCCTCCATATTGTCTTCGGAGCCATAGAGCGCGTCGACCGTCGGCAACTGCCGGCGTGTCACCTTGTTCATCGCGTCCTGGAAGGTCAGCGCCTCGGCCACGCGCGCCGTCTCTTTGATCGAGGCGAAGACCAGCGGCGGGCCGCTGGCCAAGAGCCTTGCGATCTCCCAGACGCGCTCTTCGAGCTTGTCCTTGGGCAGCACTTCGTTGACCAGGCCCCAGCGGTGCGCCTCGGCGACATCCATCCAGCGGCCGGTGAACAGGAGGTCCATGGCGATGTGGTAGGGGATGCGCTTCGGCAGCTTGATGGTGGCTGCGTCGGCCAGCGTGCCCGCACGGATCTCCGGCAGCGCGAAGGAGGAATGGTCCGAGGCGTAGATGAGGTCGCAGGACAGCGCCAGTTCGAAGCCACCGCCCACCGCCATGCCGTTGACGCAGGCGATCACCGGCTTGTTGAGGTCGCGCAACTCCTGCAGCCCGGCAAAACCGCCGACGCCGTAATCGCCGTCGACCGCGTCGCCGGCGGCGGCCGCCTTCAGGTCCCAGCCGGCGCTGAAGAACTTGTCGCCGGCGGTCTTGACGATCGCGACGCGCAGGTCGGGATCGTCCCGGAACGCCCTGAAGGTCTCGCCCATCAGCCGCGATGTCTTCAGGTCGATGGCGTTGGCCTTCGGCCGGTCGAGCGTGACCTCGAGGATCGTGCCCTCGCGGCGGGTAGTGATGATTTCAGTCATTCTTCTTTTCTCCAAGCACCAGCAGGGCATCCGCGATCCAGGCGCCCTTGCCTTCGGCACAGACGATCAGCGGGTTGATGTCGAGCTCCTCGATCTCGACTTCGTTCTTCTGGACGAAGTCGGCAATGCCGGCGATGGCGTCGATGGCCGCCTGGACATCGGCCTTCGGCCGGCCGCGATAGCCTTCGAGCAGCGGATAGAGCTTCAATCCATGCAGCGCCGCCTCGATGTCGTCGCGCGTCGCCGGCAGCATCAGGGTCACGCTGTCGCGCAGAAGCTCCACCAGCACGCCGCCGGTGCCGAGCGTCATCACCACCCCGAACATCGGATCGCGGGTGAAGCCGACGATCAGTTCGGCGACGCCGTCGCGCACCATGCGCTCGGCATAGAGCCCGGTGCCGAGCGGCAGAAGGTCATGCGCGGCGGCGCTGACGGACTCGGCGTCCCTGAGGTTCAGCCTGACGGCGCCGACTTCCGACTTGTGCGTGACGCCGAGCGCCTTCAGCGCCACCGGGAAGCCCAGCGTCATCGACGAGATCACCGCCTCGACCGCGTTGGAAGCGCGCTCGCCCTTCGGCACCGGCAGGCCGGCCTTGATCAGCCTTTCCTTGGCTTCGGCCTCGTCCGGCGTCACGTGTCTGGCTTCCGACGCGCCCGCGGCCGTGGTGTCGATCGGCTGCGCCTGCGGCTCGCGCCAGGCCCAGCCGATGAAGGCGGCGGCCTGGGCGGCGTCCATGGCCTCCGAAATGCCGAACAACGGCACCATGCCGCGCGCCATCAGCCCGGCGGTGTATTCCTCAGGCAGGTTTTCCGGCAGTGACGAGACGATCGCGCCTTGCGCCTTGTTGGTCTTCAATGCCGCCTCGAAGGCGCGCAGCGTCGCCCACCAGTCGACGTCCGAGCAACGGTCGGGGCGCGGGAAGTCGAGCACTAGCATGTTGAGGTCGAAACCGCCCGACACCATGGCGGTGAAGGTGGCCGTCATCGCCGGCTCGTTGTTCCAGATGAAGGTGTGATAGTCGAGCGGATTGGCAACCGCGACCAGCGGTCCGAGCGTCGATTTGACATGCGCGCGATGCTGATCGATAAGCGCGGGAAAATGCACCCAGCGGCCCTCGGCGCTGTCGGCCATCACGGAGGCTTCGCCGCCGGAGCAGCTCATCGAGGAAAGCTTGTAGCCGGGCAGCGGTCCGGTGATGTGCAGCAGCTTCAGCGCTTCGATGAAGGCCGGGATGGAATCGACACGCGCAATGCCGAGCCGCTTCAGGAACGCGCCGGAGGCGGCGTCCGAGCCGGCCAGCGAGGCGGTATGCGAGACGGTCGCCTGCCGCGCCTGCTCCGAGCGGCCGACCTTCATGGCGATGATCGGCTTCTCCAGCTCGCGGGCGCGCGCCGCCAGCCTTTCGAAGCCGGCTACCGAGTCGAAAGCCTCGATATGCAGGCCGAGCGAGGTGACGCGCTCGTCCTCGATCAGGCCGAGCGCCATTTCCGACAGGCCGGTCTGCGCCTGGTTGCCCGCCGTCATCAGGAAGGCGATCGGCAGGCCGCGTTTCTGCATCGTCATGTTGATGGCGATGTTGGAGGATTGGGTGATGATGGCGACGCCCTTGCCGCCCTCGGCCAGGCGGATGCCGCCATGCTGGTCGGGCCACAACAACGCGCCGTCGGCATAGTTGATCAGGCCATAGCAGTTCGGGCCGATGATCGGCATCTGGCCGGCGGCGGCAACGAGTTCCGCCTGCAGCCGCTCGCCATCCTCGTCATAGGCCTCGGTCTCGAGGAAGCCGGCGGCGAAGCAGACGGCGCCGCCGGCGCCGCGCTCGGCCAGCGCCTTGATCACCTCGATGGTGAGGTGCCGGTTGACGCCGAC
This sequence comes from Mesorhizobium sp. B3-1-8, assembly GCF_006439495.1. Classification (NCBI taxonomy): domain Bacteria; kingdom Pseudomonadati; phylum Pseudomonadota; class Alphaproteobacteria; order Hyphomicrobiales; family Phyllobacteriaceae; genus Mesorhizobium; species Mesorhizobium sp. B3-1-8. Next base: position 363,209 of record NZ_VFTK01000001.1, on the reverse strand, counting down.
AAAGGCGGCGTCCGGCGCTCCGGGCAGGTCGGCGACGGAGCGGTAGGCCTTGCGGCCGGCGACCTCGTCCTTGGTCGGATGCACCGGCCAGATTTCGCCGGCAAAGCCCATCTTGATCGATTGCGCCACGACGGCGGCGGCCTGCGCGCCGCCGAACACGGCGATCGATTTCGGGCGCAGGAGACGTTCGAGTTTATGCATGGCCATCTTTTCGTTTGAGCGCGATCTTTCCCCAAAACCGGTCCCGGTTTGGGGTAATCATGCTCTAAGCTCCGAACGGACGCAGCAGCGCCCGCGAAATAATATGTCGCTGAATCTCCGACGTGCCTTCCCAGATGCGCTCGACGCGGGCATCGCGCCAGATGCGCTCTAGCGGCAGGTCGTCCATCAGACCCATGCCGCCATGGATCTGGATGGCTTCGTCGGCGACAAAGGCCAGCATCTCGGTGGCCTTCAGCTTGGCCATCGCCATGTCCTGGTCGGTGACGGTGCCCTGATCGTACTTCCAGCCGGCTTCGAAGACCATCAGGTCGGCGGCCTTGAGCTCCGTCGCCATGTCGGCGAGCTTGAAGGAGACGCCCTGGAACTTGCCGATCTGCTGGCCGAACTGCTGGCGTTGCGCGGCATATTCGATGGCGTGCGACAGCGCTCGCTCGGCGCGGCCGAGGCAGGTTGCGCCGACCTGCAGGCGCGTGGCGCCCAGCCACGAATTCGCGACGTCGAAGCCCTTATGCACCTCGCCGAGCACCTGGGATGCCGGCAACCGGCAATCGTCGAAATCCAGGATCGAATTGGTGTAGCCGCGATGCGAGACGTTGCGGTAGCCGTCGCGCACCGAAAAGCCCTTGGTGCCCTTGTCGACGAAGAAGGCGGTGATCTTCTTGCGCTTGCCGCGCGGCGAATCCTCTTCGCCCGAGGCCATGAAGACGATGGCGAAGTCGGCGATGTCGGCATGCGAGATGAAATGCTTGGTGCCGTTGAGCACCCAGTCCGAGCCGTCCTGCACGGCGGTTGCCTTCATCCCGCGCAGGTCGGAGCCGGCGCCCGGCTCGGTCATCGCCAGGCAATCCCACTTCTCGCCGCGAATGCAGGGGAAGAGGTATTTCTCGCGCTGCTCCGGCGTGCCGGCGAGCAGGATGTTGGAAGGCCGCGCCACGCAGGTCCAGTGCAGCGCGTAATTGGCGCGGCCAAGCTCCTTCTCGTAGAGCAACCAGCTTACTGTGTCCAAGCCGGCGCCACCGACATCGGCCGGCATGTTGGCGGCGTAGAGCCCGGCCCCGATCGCCTTGGCCTTCAATTCGTCGATCAGCTCGCGGCGCAGCACGCCGGTGCGCTCCACCTCGCGCTCATGCGGATAAAGCTCGTTCTCGACGAAGGCCCGCGTCGTCTCGACGATAAGCTTCTGTTCTTCCGAAAGACCGAAATGCATCGCCTCAGCCCTTCTTCTTGCTCTTCTTCGCCTTGTCGGCCTTGGCGGGTTTTGCAGCCTTTGCAGGCTTTTCAACCTTTGCCGGCTTTGCGGCCTTCTTCGTCGGCTTGGCGGCTTTGGCCTTAACGGCGGTCTTGGCGGCCGGTTTCGCCGCCAGCTTGGCGAGCTGCTTTGTATAATCCTTGTGCAGCGCGCCGGCGCCCCAGCCCTTGCCCTTGTTCTGCTTCGACAGCGCTTCCATGATGGCGACCAGATTGTCGTCGCGGATCTTCTCCAGCTCGCGGATCGACAGGCCGTGCGCCTGCTCGTCCGACTGCGTGGCGATCAGGTCGACAAGCTCGTCGTTGAACTCCGGCACGTCCATCAGCTTGGTCCACGGCCATTTCAGGCAAGGTCCGAACTGCGCCATGAAGTGGCGCATGCCGGCCTCGCCGCCGGCGACGCGATAGACCTGGAACATGCCCATCTGCGCCCAGCGCAGGCCGAAGGAATAGCGCATGATGTCGTCGAGTTCCTCGACGGTGCAGATGCCGTCCTTGACCAGCCAAAGCGCCTCGCGCCAGGCGGCTTCAAGCAGGCGGTCGCCGACAAAGGCCTCGATCTCCTTGCGCACCACCACCGGCTTCATGCCGATCGAGGCGTAGAGCTCCTTGGCCACTTCGATCGCCTCGGGGAACGTCTGCTCGCCGCCGACGATCTCGACCAGCGGCAACAGATAGACCGGGTTGAACGGATGGCCGACAACCAGCCGCTCCGGATGCTTCTTCATCGCCACCTGCATGTCGGTCGGCTTGATGCCGGAGGTCGACGAGCCGACAATGGCGTTGGCCGGCGCATGCGCGTCGATCTCGGCCAGCACCTTGTGCTTGAGGTCGAGCCGCTCCGGCACGCTTTCCTGGATGAAATCGGCATCGGCCACCGCCTCGGCGATCGTCTTGGCGAAGGTGAGCTTGCCTTCCTTGGGCAGGCCGCCGGGCAGCATCTGCTTGTAGGCGCGGCGCGCGCCCTTCATCACTTCGCCCACTTTACGCGACGCTTCCGGATCGGGGTCGAAGATCGACACGTCGATGCCGTTCAAGAGCAGCCGCGCCACCCAGCCGGCGCCGATGACACCGCCGCCAATGGCGGCCGCCTTGTTGATGATGCTCATGCTTGTCAGGCTCCGGTTCTCGTCTTGGCTGTATCGGGGTTGGTGAGGGCCACGCGCTCGCCGGCGCGGATCACCGCCGGGTCGTAGGCCTTGCGGGCGAACACTTCGAGCACGAAGGGCCGGAAGAACTCGACCGGCAGCGTCTCGTAGTCGGGGTCGAAGCTTGACTGGTCCCAGCGCTCGCAGAACCGGTCGCAGTCGTCGAAATAGACGTGTCCGGCGAAGCGGTCGCGGGCATGCCGGTTGCCGCCCAGGTGATGCGCGTAATAGAGGCGCTGGAAGTCGCCGTGCTTTTCCACCACCCAGGTGCATTGCTCGCGCACGAAGGGCTTCAGGATCGCGGCCGCATATTCGTCGTGGTTGTAGGGCGCGTAGATGTCGCCGATGTCGTGCAGCAGCGCTGAGACGATCCAGTCGGTGTCGGCGCCATCCTGCCAGGCCCGCGTCGCCGCCTGCAATGAATGGCCAAGCCGGGTGATCTTGTAACCGGAAAGCCCTTCGTCGAGCTGCACGAGCGCGTCGAGCAGCCGGTCGCCGGTCTTGGCGGCATAGTCGATCTCATGGGCGGTCAGGAATTCGTAGTCTTCCTTGTCGCCGTCCTTCATCGCGGTGAATTTGACGGTATCAGCCATGGCCAACGCCCGCCTTACGCCGCGGCCGCGATCGGTGCCTGCTTGGTGAGATTGAGCTTCTTGCGCACTTCCTCAGGCCCGAGCACGCGCGCGCCAAGATTGGTGACGATGCTCGCCGCGCGCTCGACGAGCTGCGCGTTGGTCGCCAGAACGCCCTTGTCGAGCCATAGATTGTCCTCCAGGCCGACGCGGACATTGCCGCCGGCGAGCACCGCCGCCGCCGCATAGGCCATCTGGTTGCGGCCGATCGAGAAGGCCGACCAGTTCCAGGTCGAGGGGACGTTGTTGACCATCGCCATGAAGGTGTTGAGGTCGTCGGGCGCGCCCCACGGCACGCCCATGCAGAGCTGCACCAGCGCATCCGGGTTGAGGACCTTTTCCTCGACCAATTGCTTGGCGAACCACAGATGTCCGGTGTCGAAGGCCTCGATCTCCGGCTTGACGCCGAGCGCCGTCATCATGCCGCCCATGGCGCGCAGCATGCCGGGCGTGTTGGTCATGACGTAGTCGGCTTCGGCGAAATTCATCGTGCCGCAATCCAGCGTGCAGATCTCCGGCAGGCACTGGCGCACATGTTCCATGCGGTTGGTGGCGCCGCCCATGTCGGTGCCCTTCTCGTTGAGCGGCAGCGGCGCTTCCGGCGAGCCGAACACCATGTCGCCGCCCATGCCGGCGGTCAGGTTCAACACCACGTCGACATTGGCCTCGCGGATGCGCTCCGTCACCTCGCGGTAGAGATGCACGTCGCGCCTGGGCTTGCCGGTCTCGGGGTCGCGCACATGGCAATGGACGATCGCGGCACCAGCCTTGGCCGCGTCGATCGCCGAATCGGCGATCTGCTTGGGCGAGCGCGGCACGTGCGGGCTGCGGTCCTGCGTGCCGCCGGAACCGGTCACGGCACAGGTAATGAAGACCTCGCGGTTCATCGCAAGCGGCATCTTGATCCTCCCAGATTCGATCGGCCATGCATGCCACCCAGAAGCGGGAGCCGACAATGGCACGGCGTGCACAGGAATTCATCAAGAATGCCCGACTTGCCGGAAACTGTTTTGCGTTTTACGAAGGTCTCATGATCAAAAGCGAAAAACCGACCATCTTTCGATCCGAACGCGAGCCACTCAAGGTGACGTTCCTGGTGTTCTCGGGCTCATCGATCATGTGCGTCGCCTCGGCGGTCGATCCGTTGCGCGCCGCCAATCGCATCTCGGGCGAGACGCTGTTCGATTTCAAGCTGGTCTCGGTCACGGGCGAGGCGCCGGTGACGACTTGCGGCCTGCCGGTTGCGGTCAGCGGCCGTTTCGACGCGGCCGAGCCGACCGACATGCTGGTCGTCGTCGCCGGCTTCGGCACGCAGAATTACGCCACGTCCGCGCTGCTTGCCGGCCTGCGCAGGGCGGCGCGGGCGGCCCGCGCCTGCGGCGGCGTCGAGGCCGGCACCTGGCTGGTGGCGCGGGCCGGGCTGCTCGAGGGCCGCAGCGCCACCACGCATTGGGAGGATATGGAGGAGTTTTCGACCGCCTTTCCCGGCGTCGACGTGCGGCCGGACCGCTATGTCATCGACGGGCCGGTCTTCACCTCCGGCGGCGCCTCGCCGACCTTCGACCTGATGCTGCATCTGGTCCGCACCCGGCTCGGCATGGCCGCCGCGCTCGATGTGGCAAGCGTCTTCATCTACGACCAGGCGCGCGCCGCGACCGACGCGCAGCCGCTGGTATCGCTCGGCCGGCTCGACGGCTACGACCCGCGGCTTGCCCAGGCGATCCGCCTGATGGAAGCGCATGTCGACCAGCCGCTCACCATCGACGCCGTGGCCAGGCGCGCCGGCGTGACGGCAAGAACGCTGGAAAGCATTTTTCGCAAATCGATCGGCGAGACGCCGGGCGCTTATTATCTGAGGCTGCGCCTCAGCGCCGCCCGCCGTCTCGTCGTCGACACGCGCATTGCCATGGCCGATATTGCCGGGCGGACAGGCTTCTCGTCCGCCGCGGCATTTTCCAGGGCATTTTCGAGAGCGTTCGGCGAGGCGCCGGTCAGGCTTCGCCGGGGGTAGGGTTAAGGCGGCGGCCTTCCGCTCGTTAAGGCGGCGGCCTTCCGCTCGCTATGCGGCGGTCTGCCGCTCGCTCAAGTGGCCCTGCTGCTCACTGGCGCTGTCCATCTGCGAGCGCATCTGTCTCGCAAGACGGATTTCGAAGCGGTTGCTGACGGCGCGATCCCATTCGGTCTTCACGTCGTTCGTCGGCCGAGGCAATGCCATCAGCCGGTCGATGATCGATCCGGTTTCGCCGGACGAGAGCAGGGCGTCGATTTCGCGTTCATGCTGCATATCGGTTCGCCTCCTTCTTCTTCACCCGCCACAGGAGCCACGTTTATACGAGTTCCGTGACGGCTGTTTGAAGGCAAGAGCGGGGCGATTAAGGGGCGGCTCGGGGCAAAACCTTGTCGTGAAGTTCTGCCCCGCGCGAATGCTATACGGTCGGGCATCCCGCCTGAGCGATCAGACGTAGCGGTTGACGATGTTCTCCAGCAGTTCCTGTCGGCCGGAGCGCGGCTGCGGCTCGATCTTCTCCTTCACCACGCGCTCGGCGATCTCCGTCAGCGTGCGCTCGCCCGAGAGCATCGCCTTGCCTTCGGCGGTGTTCCAACCGGCATAGCGCTCGGCGAGCGGACCGGACAGCGCCTTGTCCTCGACCATCTTGGCTGCGGCCTTCAGGCCGCGCGCGCAAGCATCCATGCCGCCGATATGACCGATCAGGAGATCGTCCGGGTCGAGCGACTGACGCCTGAGCTTGGCGTCGAAATTGGTGCCGCCGGTCTTGAAACCGCCGGCCTGCAGGACCTGGTAATAGGCCAGCGCCATTTCCGGCACGTTGTTGGGGAACTGGTCCGTGTCCCAGCCCGACTGGTAGTCGTTGCGGTTCATGTCGATCGAACCGAAGATTCCGAGCGCATTCGCCAAAGCCAGCTCATGCTCGAAGGAATGGCCGGCCAGGATCGCGTGGCCCTGCTCGATGTTGAGTTTTACTTCCTTTTCCAGCCCGAAGCGCTTGAGGAAGCCATAGACGGTGGCGACGTCGTAGTCGTACTGGTGCTTGGTCGGCTCCTGCGGCTTCGGCTCGATCAGTATCGTGCCCTTGAAACCGATCTTGTGCTTGTAATCGACGACGAGATTGAGGAAACGGCCGGCCTGCTCCTGCTCGCGGGCAAGGTCGGTGTTGAGCAGCGTCTCATAGCCCTCGCGGCCGCCCCACAGTACATAGTTCTCGCCCTTGAGCTTCTTGGTGGCGTCGATGCAGCTCTTCACCGTCGCGGCCGCATAGGCGAACACATCCGGATCGGGATTGGTGGCCGCGCCCGACATGAAGCGGCGGTGCGAGAAGAGGTTTGCCGTGCCCCATAGCAGCTTGACGCCGGTCTCGCTCATTTTGGTTGCGAAATAGTCGGTGATCTCGTCGAGGCGCGCCGCACTCTCCGAAAAATCCTTGCCTTCCGGGCGCACGTCGGCGTCGTGGAAGCAGAAATACGGCGCCCCCAGCAGCGAGAACATTTCGAAGGCGACGTCGGCCTTGAGCTTGGCCAGTTCCATCGTGTCGACGCCGCCCGGCTTGGCGAACCAGGGACGGTCGAAGGTCTGGCCGCCAAACGGGTCGCCGCCCGGCCATGCGAAGGAATGCCAATAGGCGACGGCGAAGCGCAGATGGTCTTCCAGCCGCTTGCCGGCGACGACCTCGTCCGGATTGTAGAAGCGATAGGCCAGCGGATTGGTCGAATCCGGCCCTTCATATTTGATTGTCTTGATGTCGCCGAAAAATCCGCTGCTCATGGTTTCCTTCCTCTCCGAAATGGTTTCGCCCGATTACCTCGGGCGTAATTGGTTTGGCGTCCGTGGGGCGCGAAAAGCGTCGTGTCGAAACGGTCCAACGAAGGATGATGATCATGACCGACCTCAACACGATCGCCCGCAACTACATCGCCGCCTGGAACGAGAGCGATGCGGCCCGCCGCAAGGCGCTGCTCGACGCGGCCTTCACCAAGGATGTCAGCTATCGCGACCCGGTCATGCGGGGCGACGGCCACGCCGGCGTCGCGGCACTGATCGACGGCGTGCAGCAGCGCTTTGCCGGCTTCCGCTTCTCGCTGAAGGGTGAGCCGGACGGTTTCGCCAACCGCATCCGCTTCTCGTGGAATCTGGGACCCGAAGGCACGGAATCCGTCATCGAGGGAACGGATATCGGCCTCATCGAGGATGGCCGCCTGAAGAGCGTCACCGGGTTTTTGGATAAGGTGCCGGCGCAGTGAGGCTAATTTCGGAGGGACGGTGCGAGGCACCCCCCTCTGGCCTGCCGGCCATCTCCCCCGCAAGGGGCGAGATCGGACGTCACGCGGACCGTCGCTAATCCCCAACGCCGATAGAAAAGAGCCGGCGCCAAAACTGCCAATCTCCCCCCTTGAGGGGGAGATGCCCGGCAGGGCAGAGAGGGGGGCCTCGCGCAAACTCACGCGGTTACAGCCCGGATCGCCGGATAGAGCGCGCGATAGCACTGGTAGGCATCGGCGAAGGCGCCACCCAGGCTTGCGTCCGGCTCGATCGTCGCATCAGTCGCCGGCGCTGTGCACACGGCCAACGGATCAGCACCCGTCGCGGCGATCAACCCCAGCCGTGCCGCGCCGAAGGCGGCGCCGAAATCGCCGTCGGCAGGGATGTCGACCGGCACCTGCAGCGCGGTGGCGATCGCCTTCAGCCAATAGCGCGAGCGCGAGCCGCCGCCGATCGCGGTCACCCGCGTCAGCTCCGTGCCGGCCTGCTTCAGGGCCTCGAGACTGTCGCGGAAAGCGAAGGCGACGCCTTCGAGCACCGCCTGCGTCAGCACGGCCCGGCTCGATTCATGCGCGATACCGGTGAAGGAACCGCGGATGGCGGAATCATTGTGCGGCGTGCGCTCGCCCGAAAGATAGGGCAGAAAGGTGACGCCCGTCGGCGCCTTCAGCGCATCGCCGAGTTCACGCGTCAGGTCGCCGGCGCCCTTTCCGGTGATTTCCGATAGCCAGTTGAGCGAATCGGTGGCCGACAGGATGACGCCCATCTGGTGCCATGTGTTGGGCAGCGCATGGCAGAATGTGTGCACCGCGCTTTCCGGGTTCGGCAAATAGGAGGCATTCGCTGCAAACAGCACGCCCGACGTCCCGAGCGAAACGAAGGCGTGGCCGGCGCCGACAGTGCCCATGCCGCAGGCCGAGGCCGCGTTGTCGCCGGCGCCGCCGGCAACCGGAATACCCGTCGCGACGCCCCATTTTGCGGCCAGTTCGCTGCGCAGCCCGCCGGCCTTCGCGGTGCCTTCGACCAGCGAGGGCATGTGCTTTTCGTCGAGCGACGTCGCCGCCAGCAATTCGGCCGACCAGCTGCGCTTGCCGACATCGAGCCACGAGGTGCCGGCCGAATCCGACATTTCGGATATATGCTCGCCAGTCAGCCAGAGCCGCAGATAATCCTTGGGCAGCAGCACCTTGGCGACGGCGGCGAAGATCTTGGCTTCGTGTTCCTTCACCCAGGCAAGTTTCGGCGCGGTGAAGCCCGGGAAAACGATGTTGCCGGTGAGCTTGCGGAAGCGCGGATCGGCATCGAGCGCGGCCGCCTCGACATGGCTGCGCGTGTCGTTCCACAGGATGCAGGGGCGCAGCACCTTGTCCGATGCATCGAGCAGGGTGGCGCCATGCATCTGGCCGGAAAGGCCGATGCCCTTGACCGCGGCCAGCTCTTTTGGATGCGAAGCCTTGAGTTCGGCAATCGCCGCCTCGCATGCCTCGATCCAATGCGCCGGATCCTGTTCCGACCAGCCCGGATACGGCCGCGAGACATCGAGCGATCCGTGGCCGGAGCCGATGACCTTCTGGCCGCCGTCGATCAGCAGCGCCTTGACGCCCGATGTGCCCAGGTCGAGGCCGAGATACATGATTTCCTCCCAATGCCGTTAATTTTTTCGGATCTCGAAAAAATCTGGCTTGGCCAGTTTTTAGGGCAAGATCCGTCCCGGGTCAATTCTCTGACAAATCGGCGGCGCGCCGCGCGAACAGCGCCGATAGCGGGCTTTCCGGCCGCGCCAACTGGCGCTCTGCGGTCAAGGCCCGCGCGAGCGCCGTGTCGCCGGCGCGCAGAGCGGCCTCGATCAGCGTCAGGTCGATCACGTCGCGCTGCGCATGGCTGCCGCCGAAACGATGCGCGATTGAGCGGATCGGCCGGATCAGGCGCACGGCCTCGTCGTGATTGCCTTCGCCGAAGGCCTTGATCGCAAGCGTCAGCGGATGTCCGACATCGCGCGTGAAGGCGGCGTTGTCGTCGCTGCCGCGCATCGCTTCGCGCTGCGCCTCGAGCAGCGTCTTGGCCGGCGCCTCCAGTCCCGCGCCGACAAAGGCCATCATCGCATGCGCGTCGTTGAAGGCGTAATTGCCGGCGGCGGCTTTCGGGATCCAGTTGGCGGCGAGCGCCGCCCAGCGGTCGCCGACATCGACGCCGCCCAGAGTGAGGCGCCACAGGATCGCCGAGGCATCGACCATGTTGAGCGCCAATGTCGAGGGGTCGCCATAGATCGGCCCGTCATAGAGCTTGAGCACCTCGTCGGTTTCGCCGAGATCGTAATGGAACAGCGCCAGGTGCCACCAATTGTGGATCTGCAGGAAGCTGTCCTTCGACCAGGCGTCGGGATCGGCGCGCATCCAGGCGATGCCGTCTCGTTGTCGGCTTTGCATTTCCATGACATGCGCGACCGCATGCTGCGCCCAGCCATCGCGCGGTTCGATCTCCACAGCCTGCCGGCCGAAGGATTCGGCACGGGCATAATCGCCCATCTCCTCCAGCCCGAAGGCCAGCATGCCGAGAATGGCGTGGTAGCCCGGCATGCCTTTTTGCCAGGCCGGCAGCGCCCGGCCGATGCGGTCGCGCAGCATGCGCGCATTGCCGGTGAAGAAGTCGATCTGATGCCCCACCTGCAGCGCCAGCGCGTCGTGCGGGGTGTCGATCGCGATGTCCTCGAGGATGCGCGCGGCTTCATGCCAGTGGCCATTGGCGAGATGGCCGAGCGCCGCGACATGTGCCTGTTCGCGCGTGGTGCCGGCAAGCGGCTGCGCCGCCGCATGACAGGATTGCACGACGGCCATCGCCTCCCGCTCCGTTGCAAGGCCGAACAGATAGCCTTTGAACACATGCGCCATCACGAAGCTGGGATCGTCGGCGATGGCGCGGTCGATTGTAGCGACCGGGTCGCCGACGAAGCATTGCAGCTCATGCACGGCGCGGGCATAGGACGGGAACCCGGCTTCAGTCGCGCCCGAGTAAGCCAGGCCGAATGCGTCCTCCATCATTACGTCCTCGCTATCGACGATTTTTCGGTCGGGATCCGATCCTAGAGCAACCCGTACCAACCCGCCAACCGCGGAGACGTGATCTGCCTCGCTTTTGCCCCAGGCCTAGCTGCTGGAGCGCATCGCCACCGTGGCGATGCCGGCGCCGACCAGCAGCGTGCCGCCGGTGCGATTGAAGATGCGGATCGCCTTCGGGTTGCGCACGATCGCGCGGGCCCTGGATGCAACCAGCGCGTAGCCGAAGGCGTTGGCGAAAGCCAAGGTCAGGAAGGTCGTCTCGAAGATCAGCATCTGCGTCCAGAAGTCGGCGTGCCGGTCGAGGAACTGCGGCAGGAAGGCGACGAAGAAGGTGATGCTCTTCGGGTTGAGCGCCGTCACCAGCCAGGCATGCGCCATCATCCTTGCCGCCGAGACCGCGTCGGTGCGCGGCTCGGCCTTCAGCGCGCCGCCGGCGCGGAACAGTTTTATGCCGAGATAGATGAGATAGCCGGCGCCGATCACCTTGAGCACGGTGAACACCGTGGCCGAAGCCGCGAGCAGCGCGCCGATGCCGAGCATCGACAGCGTCATGGCGGTGAAGTCGCCCAGCGCCACGCCCACCGCCATCGGCAGCGCGGTGCGCCAGCCTTGCCCCAGTGCGTAGGAGACGACCAGCAGGATCGTCGGGCCTGGAATGACGAGAAGGATGGACGAGGCGGCGGCGAAGGTGGCCCAGTTTTCGAAGGACATTTCCCTGCTCCTTGAGCGCAAAGAAAAGGATAAATCCTGGGGTGGGCGGGAATGTAAAGAGGCCGTTGGAAAAATCTTCGGCGCCCGTGCCGCAGGCCCATCAGTCGCCGCAACGATCCGTTAGGGTTAAGCCCGGCTTCTGGTCTTTCACCTTTTTTCAACCATGAGTGGCGAAAATGCCTGCGATCCGGCCGGACCGTGCTTCCCGCCGGCAGCGTAGGGTTTGGTGCATGCGCGAGTTGCCGCAAAGTCTGACGCCGCCTTCCAACGGCGCCGCAATCGATACCGAAATTCAGCTTTCCCGCCGCGCCGTGCTTTCCGGCGCCGGCGCCATGGCGCTGCTCGGCCTGGCCGGCTGCAGCACCACCGACACGCTCGACCTGCCGCAAATGCAGCTCGACAACACCGTCACCGGTTCCGTGCCGCCCATGCGCCCGGCGATCAGCGTCGACAAGAACATCACCGGCCCCGACGTCATGTACGCCTCGTTCACCGATGGCGGTTTCCAGGTGCCGGAGGTGCCGTGGCGGAAGGTCAAGCCGCAGTTCCGCCGCCAGATCGTCGTCGACAAGACCGGCGAGGCGCCCGGCACCATCGTCGTCCACCTTGAGGAGCGCATGCTCTATCTCGTCCAGCCGGGCGGCGATGCCATCCGCTACGGCGTCGGCATCGGCAAGGATGGCTTCCGCTGGTCGGGCCGCGCCAACATCCAGTACGGCCGCGAATGGCCGGTGTGGACGCCGCCGCCGGAGATGATCCAGCGCAAGCCGGAATTGGTGAAATGGCAGGGCGGCCAACCCGGCGGCCTCACCAACCCGCTCGGCGCCCGCGCGCTCTACATCTACCAGAACGGCAAGGACACCGGCTACCGCATCCACGGTTCGCCCGAATGGTGGAGCATCGGCCAGGCGATGTCGTCGGGCTGCGTGCGCCTGATCAACCAGGACATCATCGATCTCTACAGCCGCGTTTCCAAGAAGAACCCGGTCGTCGTGGTCTGATCTTTTTCGGGCAGCCTGTGCGGCCGCCACTTTCAGGATCATGCTTCCGTTTCTTCCGTTGCGCGATGCCGCAAGACAGGCGAAGGTGCCCTGAAAGCCTTCGTCTAGAGCCGGATGATTTCAGGTCTGTTCGACCTGAAATCTGAATCCGTCTCCAAATCAAAGAATTAGAGCATGATGTCGTCCGAAAACCGCTTCACACTTTTCGGCATCATGCTCTAGGGAGTGAAAAAGCATGGCTGAAACCTTCGTCATCGCGCAGGGCGGTGGCCCGACCGCCGTCATCAACCAGACCGTCGTCGCCGCCACGCTGGAAATCCGCAAGCGTCATCCCGGCGCCAAGGTGCTGGGCTCGATCCACGGCGTGCGCGGCATTCGCGACGGCAATTATGTCGACCTCTCCGCCATTCCTGAGGACCGGCTGCGGCTGATCGCCGGCACGCCGAGCGCCGCCCTTGGCTCGACCCGCGACAAGCCCGACGCCGCCTATTGCGAGGTCATCCTCAACGGCTTGAAGAAGGCCGGCGCCGACGCCTTCATCTATATCGGCGGCAACGACACGTCGGGCACCCAGCAGATCCTGACCGATGCCGCCGGCGGCTCGATCGCCTTCGTGCACGCGCCGAAAACCATCGACAACGACCTCGAGGAGAATGACCATACGCCGGGCTTCATCTCGGCCGCCGAATTCGTCGCCGGCGCGTTCCTGTCGGTCGATCTCGATTTCCGCGCCCTGCCCGGCATCTATGTCGGCATCGTCATGGGCCGGCATGCCGGCTTCCTCACCGCTGCCGCGGCCGCCTGGCAACTCGATCCCGACAGCGGCCCGCATTTGATCTACGTTCCGGAGCGCGCCTTCTCGGCAAAGCGCTTCATCGATGAAGTGCGCGAGAAGCTGGATCGCCACAAGCGCTGCATCGTCGCCGTCTCGGAAGGCGTCAGCACCGCCGACGGCAAGGCGCTGGTCGAAAGCCTGGTGCCGGCGGACAAGCTCGAGCGCGACCAGCACGGCAACGTCAAACTGTCGGGCAGCGACCTGCCGGCGGCGCTCGAACGCGCTCTGGCCGAAGGCCTGCCGGGCAAGCGCGCGCGAGTCGATGCGCTGGGCTACATGCCGCGCGGCTATATCGGCGCGATCAGCGCCGTCGACGCCAAGGAAGCCTTCGACGCCGGCGCCTTCGCGGTTGCCGTCGCCGGGGAAGGCGGCGGCTCGGTCGCGATCCAGTATGACGGGTCGAAGAGCGTGCTGAAGAAGGTGCCGCTGAAGGCGGTGGCCGGCAAGACGCGCCATATGCCCGACGATTTCATGCAGCCGGACGTCAACCAGCTTTCGGAAGCCGGCATGGCCTACCTGAAGCGGCTGGTGCCGGAAAAATACAAGGTCGGGAAGCCGTTCGTCTGATGGGCGAGCTTGAGATGGGCGACTGGTTCGGCACGGCGAAAGTCGATGCCGGCACGACGATGCTGACCGAGCCCTTCGTGCATGATTTCGTGCGCGCCAATATGTGGCATTTGAAGGGTCGCGACGCGGACCTGCTGGTCGACACCGGCATGGGTATTTGCCGCCTGGCGGCCGAGATCGACACGCCGGCCGGCAAGCCGCTCATCGTCGTCGCCACCCACATCCATCTCGACCATGTCGGCTCGCTGCATGAGTTCCCGCTGCGCATGGGGCCGAAGATGAGCGCTGCGCAATTCGAAAACATGGATGATGCCGTCACCTACGCTTATATGTTTCACAATCTCGACGGCGCCGTCTCGAAGCTGCCGGCTCAGGGTTGGACGGCGGCTGACTATCGCATTCCTCCCGCCCCGCTGAGCCGCGCGCTCGACGAGGGCGACATCGTCGATCTCGGCGACCGGAAATTCCGCGTGCTGCATCTGCCCGGACATTCGCCGGACTCGATCGCGCTTTTCGACGAGACCGACGGCCTCTTCTTCTCCGGCGACGCCATCTATGACGGCATGCTGATCGACGATCTGCCGGATTCGGACCGCACGGCCTATTGCCGCACCATGCAGCGCCTGCTCGACCTGCCGATCCGCATCGGCCATGGCGGCCACGGACCGAGCTTCGATGCCGCCCGGATGCGCGAAATGGCCTCGTCCTACCTGCGCCGCCGGGAGCGGTTCGTAAGCGCCCTCTGAATTAAATCTTCGTAAGGTCGCCTCAAAACCCTAATTATGGCAACTAGGCGTCCTAGATGCGTGTCTGTCGAGACGGCCGGCTGCCATGCACGGCGAGACAGGCAAATTCGGTCATCGGCACGTCGACGGACGATCCCGTGGGAGCGCCCGCGACGCCGGATCAACGCTCGCCCGGACAGAACGACCATGTCACCCTCAAGCATTCTTCGCAGACATCGCGTCGCCGCCCTGTTGGGCGCCGCGCTCATCATTTCGCCCGTCATCGTCTCCTTCGCCCAGAGCAATGCCGGCCTCAGCACCGTGGCCGCGACCACGCAGACGCCCGTCGCCGGCATCACGGCTCCGAACGGCTCCTTCGCGCCGATCATCGCCGTCACCAAGCCGGCCGTTGTCACCATCACTTCGGTGATGAAGGCGCAGCCACAGGACGAGGGCTCGCCGCTCGGCGGCAATGCGCCTTTCGACCAGTTCTTCCAGCAGTTCTTCGGTGACCAGGGCATGCCGATGCCGAAGGCGCCGCCGCAGCAGCAGGGGCAGCGCGCCGAGGCGCTTGGCTCCGGCTTCATCGTCGGCGCGGACGGCACCATCGTCACCAACAATCACGTCATCGACGGCGCAAGCTCGATCAAGGTGACGCTCGACGACGGTACCGAGCTTCCCGCCAAGCTCGTCGGTCACGACGCCAAGAACGATCTGGCGGTGCTCAAGATCAAGGCCGACAAGCCTCTGCCGACCGTCAAATGGGGCGATTCCGACAAGCTGATGACCGGCGACCAGGTTTTGGCGATCGGCAACCCGTTCGGCATCGGCACCACGGTTACCGCCGGCATCGTTTCGGCGCGCGGCCGCGACCTGCATAGCGGACCGTTCGACGACTTCATCCAGATCGACGCGCCGATCAATCACGGCAATTCCGGCGGCCCGCTGGTCGACGTCAACGGCAATGTCATCGGCATCAACACCGCCATCTATTCGCCCAATGGCGGCAGTGTCGGGGTCGGCTTTGCCATCCCGTCCGACCAAGCTGAGAAGGTCGTCGCCAAGCTGATGAAGGGCGGTGACATCGAGTATGGCTATCTCGGCGTGCAGATCCAGCCGGTCACTCAAGATGTCGCCAGCGCCATCGGCCTCGATCATCCGGGCGGCGCGCTGGTTTCCCAGGTCACCGACGGGTCGCCGGCTGCCAAGGCGGGCATCGAGACCGGCGACGTCATCACCGGCTTCGGCGGCCAGGAGATCAAGGATCCCAAGGATCTGTCGCGCGCCGTCGCCGACGTGTCGCCGGGCGCCAAGGAAACGCTCGATGTCTGGCGCAAGGGCAAGGCGATGCAGATTTCCGCCGATGTCGGCCGCAACGCTGACGATCAGAAGACGGCGTCGAACGGCAACCAAGGCCGCAGCCCGTCGGCCGAACAGGGCTTGCGCGTTCCCTCGCTTGGCCTCGGCCTGACCGACCTCACGCCCGATATTCGCGACCAGCTCAACCTTGCCGGCAACCAGCGCGGCGCGGTGGTCGAGCGGGTCAATCCGGACAAGGCGGCTTCGGTCGCCGGCATCCAGCCCGGCGATGTCATCGTCGGCGTCGACCAGATGCCGGTGAAGACCGCCAGGCAGGCCAACCAGGCGATCGCCGAGGCAGGCAAGTCCGGCAAGAGGTCGGTGCTTTTGCTGATCGATCGCGGCGACGCGCAGATCTTCGTGGCCGTGCCCTTCGCCGCCGGCTGACGAACGCATGGCGGCCTGCCGGAAACCGGCAGGTCGCCGAGATTCCTGTTGCCCATGGCGATATCTTCGAGAACACTGCGCCGATCGGTTCTGCCGGCGCAGGAGATGTCTCTATGGTGACCCGTGGTTTCTTTTCCGGACGGCGTCCTCCTTCCGACACCGACGCGCGCATTCCGCCCGGCCAGTTCTGGAGCAGGGTTTCCCGGTTCTGTCGGCCGGGCCGACGCCGCGGGTGCGCTCCGAGGACTGGTCCTTCACCCTCAAGCAGGGGCCACGGCCGATCAAGAAATGGAACTGGGCCGAATTCAACGCACTGCCGCAGAGCAAGATGACGCGCGACATCCATTGCGTGACGGCATGGACCAAGTTCAACACGCCGTGGCAAGGCGTGATGATCGACGACATCCTTGCCGACGCCGGCATCGAGCCGCCGACCGCCTATACGCTGGCGCTGTCCTTCGACGGCTATTCCACCAATGTCCCGACCAAGGACCTTGTCACCGGCAAGGCGATGGTGGCGCTGCTCTATGAGGGCAAGCCGATCACATCAGATCATGGCGGGCCGGCGCGGCTCCTGGTGCCGCATCTCTATTTCTGGAAATCGGCCAAATGGGTGAACGGGCTGCAGTTCACCGAACGCGACGAGCCGGGCTTCTGGGAGCTGCGCGGCTATCACATGTATGGCGATCCCTGGCGCGAGCAGCGCTATTCCAGTGACCCGTGAGGGCGATCTGTGAGCAGCAATCGATGACCGCCGAGCCGTCGCCGCAATCGCCCTGGCAGGCAGCCATGATCGCCCGCATCGAAAAGCGCACGCCGCGCGTCACCAGCTTCTGGTTCCAGCCGTCGCGGCCCTTCGCCCATCTTGCAGGGCAGCATGTCGACATCAGGCTGACGGCGCCGGACGGCTATCAGGCGCGCCGCTCCTATTCCATCGCTTCGGCGCCGGAAGCAGGTGACGGCATCGAGCTCGCGATCGAACGGCTCGACGACGGCGAGGTCTCGCCCTTCTTCCACGACGTGGCGGCGGTCGGCGACGAGATCGAGCTGCGCGGGCCGCTGGGCGGCCATTTCATCTGGGAGGAGAGCGACGGCGGGCCGATCCTTCTGGTCGGCGGCGGCTCGGGCGTCGTGCCGCTGATGGCGATGCTGCGCCATCGCACGCTGCGCAACAATGCGGTGCCCGTCGCGCTGGTGTTCTCGGCGCGGGTCTGGGACGAGGTGATTTTCCGTGACGAGCTGGTCGGCCTCGACGATCGTCGCGACGGATTCGATCTGGTGCTCACGCTGACCCGCGAGCCGGCCAGGCGGCCCTCCGACTATTCCCGGCGTGTCGACGCCCGCATGATGGCTCAGGCCATCGAGCGTCTGCCGAAGACGCCGAGGCTCGCCTATGTCTGCGGCTCGAATGCATTCGTATCGGCCGCCGCCGACGCGCTGATCGGCGCCGGCGTTCCGGCGGGGTTGATCCGCACCGAGCGTTATGGCGTCTGAGGCGAGCCTCGTCTCAGCCGGGTCGGGAGAATGTTGCCGAAACGAGCTGGAAAGGCAGCGCGCCATAGGTGGCGACGGCCTGCTCGTTGTCCCAGACGCGAAACTGTCGTGACGGCCGCGCCTCCAGCACCAGGGTCCGTCCCGTCCGGTCAAGCTTCACCTTGCCGCGAAAGCGCAGCATCCGCTCGCCGCCGGAACGGCTGATCGCCATCGAGCGCAGCCGGGCCACGTGCCGGTCGCCCGCATTGATCTCCATTTCGATGCGTCGCCTGACCGGCGGAACGACGATGCGCACGACGAGAACGAGCATCATCTCGCCGGCTTCGCCCCGCGGTTCATCCAGGGTTTGCGAGAGCACAAATGCAGCAGGCCGGCCGGCTGCCTTCGCCGCCATGGATTTGCCGCGCCACACGATGTCCGGCTCGGTCTGCTTCAGCCGGCCTTTCTTGCGCCGCAGGCGCAGCTGCTTTGCAAACCCCCGCGACAGCCAGGTCAGCGCGCCGAAATCGGTGCGCGGCTTGGCCTGCAGGACGGACGACAGGCGCGCCGCGCCGCGCCGGTCGGCCATGCCCACCACCTGCGCCAGGACGGCTTCCGGCACCGCGATGCCGATCTCCAGCGCGAGGTAGGAAAGCGCGACCGCCGCGGCGACGGCGAGACCGCGCCTGGCGATGACGTCTAGGAATAGCGCCCAGTCGACATCGCCGCCTTCGATGGCCACGGTGCAGTCGACCAGCCAGTCGCTATGCGTATGCGCGTCGAGGCCGCCATGCGCGATGGCGAGCGCGATGCGGTCGGCGGGCGAAGGGACGACCACGCTGACGTCGCTGAACCTGGCGGCAATCGCGCGGCGCCAGATCGCGAGGTCGTCCTCGGCGTTCTGCTGCGAGCCGTCATAGGCGAGCTGATGCAGGTCGATGTCGCCATAATTGCCCTTGAAGAAATTCATCGAGCGCAGCGATGCCAGCCTTGTGCGCAGATATTGCGGGGAAACGCCGGTGGCGATCTGCCAGCCGCGGTCGCGCAGCACATCGAAAGCCGGCTGCATATCGTCCGGCCGCACCAGTATGTCGATGTCATGCGCCACGCGCCCGCGCTGCGCGGCGGCGTCGAGCGCAACGCGGCTGGCGCCCTTGATCAGCATAACCGTGCAGCCGGCATCGACCATCGCCTTCAACGCCGGCTCCGCCTCGCGCATGGCCATGCGCGACTTGGTCCAAAGCATCTTCTGCAGGCCGACGAGGCGCGGATAGGCGGCGTGGCCGGCAAGCTTGCGTCCGAACCTGTCGGAAATCGCGGCAAGCAGCCGGTGTTCCCGGAAGGAGACGTGATCGATGTCGTTCTCGTCCAGCCACCTTTCGGCGCAAAGGCGCGCCGCCTCTTCGTCGGGCAGAAGCACTGCCTTCAGCAATTGGTCGAGCGAGCCGGTCGGCCAGGACCAGCCATAGTCTGGAAAACGCTTGCCGATGCGACGGATCTTCGCCATCAGCTGGAGCTGGCCTTGCTTTGCGCCCGTCGCAGCATGGCCAGCCGTGCCACTTCCAGGTAGCCGCGGTCGCGTGCCGTATCGCGCCCGTAGGACAGGCTTCCCGGCCTGATGCGTCGCAGCGCCAGGATGTCAGACATCATGTCGAGGACAAACCCGCTTTCCCGCGCCCGGGCGATCCAGTCGATCATCTCGCCACGGCCGCCCGGCGGGTCGATCATCGGTCCGACGCTCTCCGCGGCCGCTCGGCGCATCAGCATCGTCGAGCGCGACCAGCCGGGCGTTGCGGCCGGGGCCATCGCATCGGGCTCTCCGTCGCGAAAACTGCGTATATGGGTGAAGACCCCCGATGTCCCGGGAAGCCGTTCGAGATGGGCAAGCTGCGCCGCGATCTTTCCGGGCAGCCAAAGGTCGTCGGCGTCGAGCGTGGCGATGAAGGGCGTCGACAGCGCGGCGATGCCGCGGGTGGTCGCGCTGCCCGGCCCGGCATTGTCCTGCCGCAAAAGCTTGAGCGGCAGGTCGATGCCGCCGACAGCAGTGGCAATATCATCGGTCGAGCCGTCGTCGACCACCACGACCAGCTCGGGCCGCGCCGTCTGCGCCGCCACTGATCGCAGCGTCTCGACGATCGTGGCGCTGGCGTTGTAGGCAGGAATGACGACGCCGTATCCGCTCATCACATGAACCGCCAGTCCGCGAGTTTCTTCAGTTCGAAAATGCCTTCGATCGGCTTGAGCGACGGGTTGGCCCTGCGGCGCTTCATCGATTTGTAGATCGCGCGCATGAACTCGCGCGACTGGACGTCTTCCTGCCTCGTCATGTTGCCGGCGTGCCGCCGGTAATAAAGCGCCAGCGTGTCCGGGAGCAGGTATCGGGGGCCGACCTCGAAGCTGCGCAGCAGAAAGTCCGTATCTTCGGCCTGGACGAAGTCCTCGTCGAAACCGCCGAGCCGGTCGACCAAACGGCGCGAGAAGATCGCGGCCGACAGATGGATGCCGCGAATGGTGATGCTGTTGCAGTCTTGTGCCGGCTCCAGCATCTGGTCATCGATCCTGTCGACCAGCATCATCCTGGAATAGGTAAGATCGAGAGCGGGATCCTTCCGGAAAAGCTCTATGTCGGCGGCGAAGCGCCCGGCTGGCGAGATGTCGTCGGAATCCAGAAAGGACACCAGCTCCGCCTCCGGCTCGAGCTGTCTCAGTCCGCTGTTGCGCGCCCGGGTCACGCCCATGTTCTCCTGCTGAAACAGCCGGATGCAGGATGCTTCGTCCATCATCGCGCGCACGGCTTGAGCCGAACCGTCGGTCGAGCCGTCGTCGATCACGACGATGTCGAGATCGACGGCGTCGCGCTGTCTTAGCAGCGAGCGGAGCGCTGCGCCGACGTAAGTCTCGCGGTTGTGAACCGGCATGATCACGGAGAGCTTCATCCGTGATCCCCGAACTGTCTTGTGTGGTCCAGCCCCCCGGCGTCCATCACATACCCTGCCAGCTGGGTGGGCTCTTATACTCGAAAATGCCCGGAGCCTCGCGCAGCGACGGATCCGCCCTGCGCCGCCGCATCGCTTTGTGGATCGCCCGCAGATGGTCGCGGAGCCTGCCGTCATTTTGCCGTGTCGCGTTTCCTGCATGACGCCGGTAGTAGATCGCGACGTTGTCCAGCAGCTCGTAACGGGGACCCGTTTCGAAGACGCGCAGCAGATAGTCTGTGTCCTCTGACAACTCGAACTCCTCGTCGAACCAGCCGATACGATCGACAAGCGCCCGGCCGAACAGGGCGGTGCATAGCGAGAGCCCGCGAAGCGTCAAGATACGGCCGTTCGCGGCCGGCTCCAACGTCTCGTCGTCGATCCGGTCGACCAGCGTCATCAGCGAGTAGGTCAGATCGAGGCCGGGATGCGTTTCGAAATGAGCGAGGTCGGCCTCGAACCGGCCGGGAAGGGAAATGTCGTCGGAATCAAGGAAGGACACGAAGCCGGCGTCCGCCGGCAATTGCCGCAGACCGGCATTGCGGGCTCGGGCGACACCCATATGAGCGTGTTGGAACAGGCGTATGCAGGCGTTCTCGTCCATCATCGCGCGAACCGCCTCGGCCGAACCGTCCGTCGAGCCGTCGTCGATCACGATGATGTCGAGGTCGACGGCGTCGCGCTGCCGCAGCAGCGAGCGCAGGGCCGGGACGACGAAGCGCTCGCGGTTATAGACCGGCATGATCACGCTCAGCTTCATCGGGCGCCCGCGCAAGGAAATCCGCAATCGTGCCGGCGATCTCCTCCGGATGCGTCCCGAGGTAAAGCCGGTAGCATGGCAGCAAGCGTGTGAGATCGCTGAAGAAGCGAAACCCGCTTTCCCGCTCGCCAGGCATCTGGGCAATGCCGGAGGGCGCCAGCGCGATGAGCGCATCCTTGCGCGAAATCGGTGCGATCGAACTCGTCTTTCCGCCACTGACATGTGGCACCATCAACGCAGAAATGTCCAGACTCGCGCGTACTGGCCGAGGCGCGATCTCGTTAATGTGAAAGGCATGCTTGCCTTGCCAGTTGAGCGGTCGGTCGGTTCCCAGCCGCCTTCCCAGCCCGAGTCGGGCGAAACCCTGCGGATCCTGTTTCAGGATCGAAAACAGCGGTCGCGCGGTCACGCCGCCGGAAAGGTCGATCAGCACATAGTCGTCGCCGACGCTGTCCAGCCCGTTGAGCAGTCCCGCAACGACGGTTCCGGATTTTCCCGCGCCCCCGGCGCCGGCCAGCAGCACGCCCTTGCCATCAAGGCCCAGCGTGCCGGCATGGGCAAGGCGCATGCCGCCTGCGGCGTACTCCCAATGCAGGAAGGCGCGCAGCGGCGCCCCTTGCTCCCAGGGCGGAAACGCGTCGGGGGACCGCATCAGCTGGACGCCGATCCGTCGGTCGGGGTCGTAGACCTGCCAGAAATCCAGATCGTGGTAATGATGGCCGCGCAACCCCGTCTCGGCGAGTTTCTGGGCAAAGCCGTGTTCGGTGAAATGCGCATCGTCCCAGCGTGCCGGCACCGGCATGCCGCCGACGCCTGGATGGCCGATGAAGACATGGCATTGACGGGAGTCCCGCGGATCGCCGCCGGCTTCGATGAAAGCCTGGCCAAGGGCATCCGCGAGCGCGCCGGGCTCAAGATGCGCGATCAATTCCAGCCCTGGCAGGCGGACAGTCCGCTGGACCGGGAATTGCCCGGCCGCGCTCTCGGCGGCGGCAAGGAGGAAGCGGGCGTAGTCCGGCAGGGTCTCGAGCGTGACGCGTGGCATGGTCTGTTCCAGCCTGACCTCGCCCTTCGCCGGTCGCTCAGGAAACCTGCTTGACGGCCGGCCAGCCGAGCGGTTCCTCGACTTCGTGGATCGGATCGACGGTGATGAGGTCGGCAAGATCGTCATGGACGCTGACATTGAGCGGCTCGCACGCCGCCGCCAGCGCCGCCGGCAAATCGTCGGAAGAGGGCAGCGGCGTCGCGCCGGAAGGCGCCAGCAGCCCAAACTCGACCAACTGCCCAATGAACGACTCGAGCGCGGCGGCGTCGATCCTGGCAGCGCCCGCCGCCGATCGGATCAGCGCCTCGGTACCGACACCCGAGGCCAGCGCCTGCCATACCTTGCTGCCGGAATCGGAGAAGCCGAAATACTTGCCGTTGGAGAGGTCGAGCACGACAGCCTCGCCGTCGAAGGATTCGAAGACAATGTCCTTGCTCGCAACGGCATAGACGTCGGAAAGAGGCATGTCGTTGACCCCGCTGCAATTCCAGCCGGCGGCTGCGCCGGTCGTATCGTTGCCTGACCCCTGGACAACGCCTGTAAACACTCGGTCCTTGCTTTGCAAGGCAAGGCGTGCCGGCGCCACCGCGACCTTTCGGGGTTTAGTTCGCGGTTCGAGTCTCGATATCGAGCGTCGACTAGGGGGACAGCCGCGGCGCTTTCGGCACGAACGGCGCTTTTGGCCTTCGGTCGGAACACGGGCCCGATGCGGGCCGAATCGGCCCTTGGAACGGGGGTAGAATGGTTAATAGTATCGAAAAGTGACTATTAGGAGATTCTAAAATCGAACTGAACGGTTCGTTTCTGTTGACGGTGCGTGCAGGATGGTGTGAACGTCGGTGCTCCGATACATTTGGTGAGCCAACCGCCAAATTGGAATAAGATATTGATTTGATTCAACAAAAATAAAGTCATAGGCATGCTTATGAAAACTTCAAGATGCGGATTCATGGTCCAGACGGAAAAACTTCGTGATTGGAATCCGGCAGTCGGTTCACCCAAATCAGCGTTGTCCGAACGACGCGATTTCATTCCCAAGACACGCCGCTAGACGGACTGACTTAAGATACTGGAGTAGTAAAAATGAAAAAGATTGTTCTCACTGCCGCAGCCCTTCTGGCAATTTCTGGCAGCGCCTTCGCTGGTAGCGACCATTACAACCCGAACGAAGCCAATCAGGCGGCCGCCAAGGTCGACTCTTCCTACACGGCTTCGGTCCACCAGCCTGCGCCGGCCACTCAGCAGCCTGCCACGACGGGCGCCGACCACAACCTGTTCGGCAACAACTAACAACCGACCTTGAACCGGCGGCGGGCCAGCCCCGCCGCATCGGTCGGATCACAAGATTCAGGAGCACTGAAATGAAGAAGATCGTTCTTGCCACGGCCGCCCTGTTGGCCGTTTCCGGCGCTGCTTTTGCCGCGGAGAGCGGCCATACCGGTAACGTAGGCGCCAGCCAGACGGCTCCCGCCGTCGACACCACGCGCACGTCGTCGATCAATACCGACTCGACGGTCTACAAGCTGTTGAACTCGTCGAACGACGTTCACAAGTCGGCCCCTCAGGGCAGCGACCGTAGCCTCTTCGGCCGCTAACAACTTTAGACGATATACGAACGAAGAACGGCGGGCCTTGGCCCGCCGTTCTTCTTTTCCGCAACGGCTATGCGTCAGCCGGAGCGGCTAACCGTCAGGCAGCCTTTGCTTCCTCGCGATGCAGCGTGAAGGAATGGCCGTCGGCGTCGAAGATGTGCAGATCGCCGCCGCTGGCGTTGAGCCGCAGGGTCTCGCCGCGCTTGACCTCGACATTGCCCGGCAGCTTGGCCACCAGCGGCAGGTCGGTGCGGCCGATATCGACATAGACAAGCTGAACCTCGCCAAGCTGCTCGATATAGTCGACCTTGCCTTCGAACAGATAGTCCGTGCCGGTCGCGATCGCGAGATCCTCCGGCCGCACGCCGAAGCTGACCGCGGCGCCATTCGCCGAGGCCGGCGTCGCGATCGGCACGGTCGCCTTGCGGCCGCCGACATGGCTGACCACGGTCGGATTTCCGGCCTTCTCGATCTTTGCCGGCAATATGTTCATTGCCGGCGAGCCGATGAACTGGGCGACGAACAAATTGCCCGGACGCTTGTAGAGCTCCATCGGCGTGCCGACCTGTTCGATATAACCTTCCTTCAGCACCACGATGCGGTCCGCCAGCGTCATCGCCTCGACCTGGTCGTGCGTGACGTAGATCATGGTGGTGTTCGGCATCGATTCCTTGAGCTTGGCGATCTCGATGCGGGTGGCGACGCGAAGCGCGGCGTCGAGGTTCGACAGCGGCTCGTCGAACAGGAACACCTTCGGGTTGCGCACGATGGCGCGGCCGATGGCGACGCGCTGGCGCTGGCCGCCCGACATCGCCTTGGGCAGGCGGTCGAGATATTTGGTCAGCTGCAGGATCTCCGCCGCCTGGCGCACGCGCTTGTCGATCTCGGCCTTGCTTTCCTTGCCGATCTTCATCGAGAAGGCCATGTTGTCGTAGACCGTCATATGCGGATAGAGCGCATAGGACTGGAACACCATGGCGATGCCCCGCTTCGACGGCGGCACGTCGTTCACCACCTCGCCGTCGATCTTCAGCTCGCCCGAGGTGATCTCCTCGAGGCCGGCGATCGACCGCAGCAAGGTGGATTTGCCGCAACCCGACGGCCCGACGAAGACGATGAACTCGCCCGATTTGATGTCGAGGTCGATGCCATGGAGAATGTTGAGGTTGCCGTATGATTTCTTCACCTGGTTCAGCGTGACATCGGCCATGTTTTCTCCTCCCAATGATTTCCGTTGCAATGTTCAGTCGACACGCCCGAACCAGGCGCCATAACCGCCGAGGCGGACCGGCCCGGTGCCAGTCTGTCCCGAAAAGCCGTGCCCCGGCAAGGGCTGCAGCGAGCCACGGCCGAGATCGACCTCGGCGGGCTTGCCGCCGAGGTTGAAGGCGCAGACGATCCGCTCATTGCCCTCGCGGCGCGTGAAGGCGACGGTGTCGCCATCGCTTTCGATAAAGGCGATGTCGCCCTTGGCCAGTGCCGGATGCTGGCGCCGGAAGGCGAGGAAGCGGCGGTAATGTTCGAGCAGCGAGCTTGCGTCGCCCTGTTGCACGTTGACGGCCTGCGACAGGTGCTTGCCCGGCACCGGCAGCCACGGCTTGGCGGTCGAGAAACCGCCATTCTTGGCGGCCGCGTCCCACACCATCGGCGTGCGGCAGCCGTCGCGGCCCTTGAACTCCGGCCAGAACCGGATGCCGTAGGGATCTTGCAGGTCTTCGAACTTCAACTCCGCTTCGCCAAGGCCGAGCTCTTCGCCTTGATAGATGCACACCGAGCCGCGCAGCGACATCAGAAGCGCCGAGATCACCTTCAGATAGCCGGGCGGATCCGCCTCGTTGGCGGCCCAGCGCGAGGCGACCCGCATCACGTCATGATTGGAGAAGGCCCAGCACGACCAGCCGTCGCTGGCGACCGTGCCGAAGGCCTCCAGCACCGCGCGCACTTTCGCCGCGCTGATCTTCTCCGGCGCCAGGAAGTCGAAGGAATAGCACATATGCACCCGCTTGCCGTCGGCGGTGTAGGCGGCGACCACTTCCAGGCCGCGCTGGGAATCGCCCACCTCGCCGACGGCGGCCTGCGCCGGATATTCGTCGAGAAGCGCGCGGAAGCGCTCCAGGAAGCCGAGGTTCTCCGGTCGGCTCTTGTCGTAGAGATGGTCCTGGTAGTTGTAGGGATTGACCGCCGGCGCCGTCTGGTCGTTGCGCTGTTCCGGCGGCAGCGGCGGATTGTCCTCCAGCCCCTGGCTGTGGAAGTAGAAATTGATCGTGTCCAGCCGAAAGCCGTCGACGCCGCGCTCCAGCCAGAAGCGGGTGATATCGAGCAGCGCATCCTGGACTTGCCGGTTGTGGAAGTTGAGGTCCGGCTGCTCGGCCAGGAAATTGTGCATGTAATATTGCTGGCGGCTGGTGTCCCACTGCCAGGCCGAGCCGCCGAAGATCGACAGCCAGTTGTTGGGCGGCGTGCCGTCGGGTTTTGCGTCCGCCCACACATACCAGTCGGCTTTCGGATTGTTACGGCTGGAGCGGCTTTCCTTGAACCAGGGGTGGATGTCGGCGGTGTGCGACAGCACCTCGTCGATCATCACCTTGAGGCCCAGCCGATGGGCTTCCGTCACCAGCGCGTCGAAATCGGCGAGCGTTCCGAACATCGGGTCGACGTCGCAATAATCCGACACGTCGTAGCCGAAATCCTTCATCGGCGATTTGAAGAAGGGCGAGATCCAGATGGCATCGACGCCGAGCGAAGCGATGTAGGGCAGGCGCCGCACGATGCCCTTCAGGTCGCCGATGCCGTCGTCGTTGGAGTCCTGGTAGGAGCGCGGATAGATCTGGTAGATCACCGCGCCCCGCCACCAGTCGCGGTCGACGGCGGGGTCTGGTCTCGAAGTCGCCTTCAAAGCCGATTGCATGTCTTCAACCTCCTTTCACCGAGCCGGCAAGCAGCCCGCGGACGAAATAGCGCTGCAGCGAGAAGAACACGATCAGCGGCACGATGATGGTGATGAACGCCGATGTCGTCAGGATCTCCCAGTTGCCGCCGCGCGAGCCGAGCAGCGCGTTGAGCTTGGCCGTCAGCACGATCTGATCGGGCGCCGTGCCAAGGAAAACCATTGCCACCAGGAGATCGTTCCATACCCACAGGAACTGGAAGATGGCGAAGGAGGCAAGCACCGGGAAGGACAGCGGCAGCACGATCTTGACGAAGATCTCGAAGTCGCTGGCGCCGTCGATGCGCGCCGATTCCATGATCTCGCGCGGCAGGCCGGCAATGTAGCTCCTGAGCAGGTAGATGGCGAAGGGCAGGCCGAAGCCGGTATGCGCCAGCCAGATGCCGAGATAGGTCTTGGATGGCACGCCGAAGAAGGTGCCGACGCCGTTGTAGAGCTTGAGCAGCGGAATCAGCGACATCTGCAGCGGCACGACCAGCAGGCCGATGATGACGGCAATCAGCAGCGCGCGGCCCGGAAAGCGCATCCAGGCCAATGCATAGGCCGCGAAGGCTGCGATGAGGATCGGGATGATCGTTGCCGGGATGGTCACCGTCAGCGAGTTCATGAACGAGCGGCCGATGCCTTCGGAAAACAGCACGGCATCGTAGTTGTCCGTGGTGAATTTCGGCGGCGCGGAGGAGGCGAAATAGACGCGTTGGCCGCGGTCGCCCTCGAAGGCTTTCACCGAGGAAAGGATAAACGTGCCGTCGGCGTTCATCTGCAAGGTGGCGCCATCATTGAGCTCGGCAACCGTCCCGGCCTTGTACTGTGTCGGCGCGGACGACTTCACGCCGAAGGCGCTGATCTCACGCTTGGGCCCGTCGCCGAAGATGTTGCCCTCGATGACGTATTTGCCGTCCTTCTGGGTTTGCGCCGAGGCTGCGGGAAGCCGCCCGGCCTCGCTCTGGCTGGAACTGGCAAAGGAGTTCCACCAGCCGGCGGCGACGATCTGGTCCTTGTCGCGCAGCGACGAGACGAGAATGCCGAGCGTGGGAATGGTCCAGATCACCACGAAGACGAGCACGGCGATGTGGACGCCGAAGCGGCCGGCGAAGGATTTTCCGGTCTTGGCGGCCATCTCAGTGCCCTCCCGTCTCTTTGTTGGCCTGGCGGATGTTCCAGACCATGATCGGGATGACCGCGATCATGATGATGATGGCGATCGTGGCGCCGCGGCCGAAGTCGCCGCCGCCGCGGAACATCCAGTCGAACATCAGATTGGCGAGCACCTGGCTGTTCCATTGGCCGTTGGTCATGGTCAGCACGATGTCGAACACTTTCAGCACCAGGATGGTGATGGTGGTCCACACCACTGCGATCGTGCCCCAGATTTGCGGCACCATGATCTTCCAGAAGATCTGGAACGGGTTGGCGCCGTCGATCACGGCCGCTTCCAGCGTCTCTTCGGGAATGCCGCGCAGCGCCGACGACAGGATGACCATCGCAAAGCCGGTCTGGATCCAGACCAGGATGATCATCAGGAAGAAATTGTTCCAGAACGGCAGCGATATCCACACCTGCGGCTGGCCGCCGAAATACTGGATGATGGCGTTGAGCAGGCCGATCTGCACCTGGCCCTCGCCGCGATACTCGTAGATGAACTTCCAGATCACGCTGGCGCCGACGAAGGAGATGGCGAGAGGCAGGAAGATCAGGCTCTTGGCGATCGTGCCCCACCAGATCTTGTCGGTGAGCACGGCGATGATCAGCCCAAGGAAGGTGCAGGCCGCCGGCACCACTGCCAGCCAAAGCACATTGTTCAGGATCGAATTGCGGAAATCGTGATCGCCGAGCGCCCATTCATAATTGGCGAGGCCGACGAAATTCTCGCCGCCGCGATCGAGGAAGGAGAGCCTCAGCGTCTCGATGACCGGGTAGATCAGATAGATGGTAAGGATGATCATCGCCGGGCCGACGAACAGCCAGGGCCGCACCAGTCCCTGCCGGCGCAAATTGTCGACGGCGGCGGTGCCCGAGACGCCGCGTGACGGGAAGACGAGATCGAGCAGTTTGTTGGCGCCCCAGAAATAGGCGACACAGCCGCCGACGCCGATGATGATGACGAATATGGCCGAGAAAATCTGAGTCGCCATGGGTCCCTCTCCCTGCGCATGACCGGCCAGCCAGGGCTGGCGATCGGATGCACCGACTTTCGGTTATTCGGAACAATCGAAACGCGAAGGCTTCCGGCGTTGACCGCCGGTCGGATCCGGACCGAGGCCCGGATCCAGGTGGAGGATTAGGAGGATTTCAGGATGCTTACTTGATGGCATCCCAGCTTTTCTGGATGTCGGCGGCGACGTCCTGCGCGGACTTGCCGCCGACCAAGTCGATCATGCCGGTCCAGAACGAGCCCGCGCCGACCTTGCCGGGCATCAGGTCGGACCCGTCGAAGCGGACAGTCGTGGCGCCGACCAGGATCTCGCCCTGCTTCTTCAGCGCGTCGCTGCCATAGGCGTCCTTGTTGGCTGACTTGAAGGGGGTGACGAAGCTCTTCTGCGCCATCCACAATTCATGCGCGAGCGGCATCTCAAGGAATTTGATGAACTCGCGCGAGGCCTTGGAATCCTTGGTGATCATCACCAGCGTGCCGGCCACTTCCAGCGGCGTGCCCAGTTCCGGCTTGGAGGCGTAAGGCGGGTAGGGGAAGAAGTCCGCGTCCTGGCCGAGCTTCACGTTTTCCGGGAAGAAGGAGGGGATGAACGATGCCTGATGGTGCATGTAGCACTTGGGCGGCACGGTGAAGAGGCCCTTCGGGCTGTCGCGGAAGTCGGTCGCCGCGACCGCCTTGGCGCCGCCGTCCACCATCTTGTCGTCGGTGGCGATCTTGCCGAAGATGTCGATGGCGTTGACCACGGCCGGGTCGGTGAACGGGATCTCGTTCTTCACCCACTTGTCGTAGACTTCCGGCGGCTGGGTTCTCAGCATGATGTCCTCGACCCAGTCGGTCGCCGGCCAGCCGGTGGCGCCGCCGGAACCGAGCCCGATGCACCAGGGCTTGCCGCCGTCGGCGATGATCTTCTTTTCGAGGTCGGCGAGTTCTTCCTGGGTTTTCGGCACCTTGTAGCCGGCCTCGTCGAAATTGTCGGGCGAGTACCAGACCAGGCCCTTCACGTCGATCTTGTAGGGGAAGGCGTAGAAGCCGGGCTTGCCGTCCTTGCCATTATAGGTGCCGAGCTTGGCCCAGGAGTCGCCGGCGGCGTAATTTTCCTTGATCCAGGCGGCGACGTCGTCGCCCAGCGGGGTCAGCACGCCCTTGGAAGCAAGATCCTGTATGAGGCCGGGCTGCGGCAGGACGGCGATGTTGGGCGGGCTGCCGGCCTGGGTGTCGATGACGATCTGCTGCTCATAGTTCTCGGACGAGGAATATTTCACCTCCGCGCCGGTGGCCTCGGCGAAATAGTCGAGGACCGAACGCACAAGCGTCTCGTCCTCGCCGCGCCACGGCCCGAAGATCGTCAGCGTCTCGCCCTTGAGGTCGACCTTTTTGAGGTCGTCGTAGTTCGCCCAGTGAAACTTCGGATCCTCGCCCGGCTTGAACTTCAGTTCGGCTTGCGCCGGCAGGCTGAGGGTGAGTGCCGCAA
The DNA here is from genome assembly GCF_006439495.1 of Mesorhizobium sp. B3-1-8. Lineage (NCBI taxonomy): Bacteria > Pseudomonadati > Pseudomonadota > Alphaproteobacteria > Hyphomicrobiales > Phyllobacteriaceae > Mesorhizobium > Mesorhizobium sp. B3-1-8. Next base: position 332,624 of record NZ_VFTK01000001.1, on the reverse strand, counting down.
ACGCCGCACCCAAGAGAAGCATTTTCTTCATCGCAAGTCCTCCCAGTGGTCACAAACAGGACGAAACCTCCATTTCGTCCGCCGACGCGCGCGGAACTGTGACTCAGCGAAAGGGCAACCGCAACCTTTCGAAGAGACTTCCAAAGCGCTTTGGCTATTTTGATCTCGCCATTGAATTGCTCGAGAGTCAAGTGGGAGAGTTTATAAATCGATTTAAATCTCCCGGGATAGAGGGAGAAAAGTGCACTGCAGCATAGTTTTTGGGCCGCAGCAGCAATTTTTGCTTCAAACGGCGCCTAGGGCCCTCTAAGGTCATCATGCTTGGCGATCTCGCCAACAATCGTCGGATCGATTCAATTTGAAAGCGCTTTGAGGCTGGAGGCCTCCGATGAACCTCAAGCAACTCTCGCATATGCTGTCACTCTCGCAGACCACGGTGAGCCGGGCGCTGAACGGCTATCCGGAGGTCAATGAGGAAACCCGGCGCCGGGTGATGGACGCGGCCAAGCGCCATGGCTACCGGCCGAACCCCAGCGCGCGCCGGCTCGCCACCGGCAAGTCGGGGATGATCGGCTATGTGCTGCCGACGGGCGCCGCCGTCGACATCGATCCGCACTTCGTCGAATTCCTCTCCGGCCTTGGCGACTATGCCCGCGCGCACGAGCTCGACCTCGTGCTTTCGCCTGCCGATGCCGACGACGAAGAAACGACCTACCGGCGCATCGTCGCCAACCGCCAGGTCGACGCCGTCTACCTGTCCTCGCCGCGGCCGGCCGACAAGCGGCTGGCGCTGGTCAACACGCTGGGCATCCCTTTCCTCGTCCATGGCCGCAGCGAAGGCTTCGACTTCGACTATCCCTATCTCGACATCGACAATGAGGGCGCCTTCCACGAAGCGTCGAGACTGCTGATCCAACTCGGCCACAAGCGCCTGGCGCTGATCAACGGCAACGACCGCGAGACCTTCGCCATCCACCGCGAGCGCGGCGTGCGCCGGGCGCTTGCCGCAAGCGGGCTGACGCTCGGCGAGCGCCACATCCGTTCGGTGGCGATGACCGAGGAGAACGGCTATCGCGCCGCCCGCCGCCTGCTCGAGGAGGCTGAGCCGCCGACGGCGATCGTCTGCTCCAGCCTGATCATGGCGCTGGGCGTCGTGCGCGCCGTGCGCGATCTGGGTCTCATCATTCCGGGCGACCTGTCGCTGGTCGCCCATGACGACGTCTTCCCCTGGCTGCGGCCGGAGAATTTCCCGGTGCCGCTGTCGACCACGCGCTCCTCGATCCGGCTTGCCGGCGCGCGTGTCGCCGAGCGCCTGGCGGCGCGCATATCGGGGCTGGAGGAGGGCGCGCGGGGAGAGGTCTGGCCGGTCGATCTGGTGGTGCGGGGATCGGTGGCGGGGGCGCCGGTATAGGGCCTGATCCAACAGCTTCGCCGCTGCCTCCTTCCGGGCAACTGTCGTGGGACAACGGTCCGCCTTCGGCTGCTCCTGATGTTTGACGGCGACAACCAGTAAGCCAGACCGTCAACCAGTTCCTCAGAGTGCGCCATTGCCCACATTCCCGTTCACCGAAGCGGATCCAATCCAATACCCTGGTCCTCCGCCGAACACTTCAGAAGTGGTGATCGTCGGTGGCGGTATTATCGGCGTGACGACGGCCCTTTTCCTCGCGGCCCGGAACATTCCGGTGACGCTGCTGGAAAAAGGCCGCGTCGCGGCCGAGCAGTCTTCGCGAAACTGGGGGTGGATCAGAAAGCAGGGACGAGACGCGGATGAACTGCCGATTGTCATCGAGGCTTCCCGCCTGTGGCGGCAACTGGCCGAGGAATGCGGCGAAGACATCGGGTTGAACCAGACAGGCGTGACCTACCTGGCGAATGCCGACAAGGACATGGCCAAGTTCGAAGAATTCATGAGGATCGCCGCGATCCATGAGCTCGACACGCGCCTTCTGGACGCCGACGAAACCGCAAAACTCATCAGCGGCATGTCGCGCAGGTTCAAGGGCGCGATGACGACGCCCTCCGATATGCGCGCGGAACCTTGGTTGGCGGTGCCGGCGTTAGCGCGGCTTGCCGTTCGAAAAGGCGCCAGGATCGTCGAGAATTGCGCTGCGCGGACCCTCGAACTCTCGGCCGGCAGGGTCAAAGGCGTGTGGACCGAGGCGGGATATATCGGGGCCTCCACCGTGTTGGTCGCGGGCGGCGCCTGGTCATCCCTCTTCTTGCAAAGACACGGCGTGGCCATCCCCCAGCTCAGCGTCAGGGTGACCACAGCTGCCACAGAACCCATGCCTGAGGTCTATTCAGGTGCGGCGGCCGACGACCACATCGCTTTCCGGCGCAGGCAGGATGGCGGATACACGCTCGCCGCAGGCGGCAGCCACTTGCTTTACCTGGGGCCTGACGCATTCCGGCACGCCACCCAATATCTTCCCGCCCTCAGGGACAATCCGTTCGGAACGCGCTATTTCCCGTTCGCTCCATCGGGCTACCCCGATGGCTGGTCGACCCCGCGCGATTGGGCGCCGGATTCCGCAAGCCCTTTCGAAAGAATGCGCGTGCTCAACCCAGCCCCTGAGCCGGCAAAGCTTCGCTCGATCGAGCGCAATTTCAAACAGCTTTTCCCCCGGTTCGAGACGGTTCGCCTGAAGGCCGGCTGGGGCGGTATGATCGACGCCATGCCCGACGTCGTCCCCGTTGTCGATCGGGTCCAGGCAGTCGGCGGTCTTTTCGTCGCGACGGGAATGAGCGGCCACGGATTCGGCATCGGACCTGGCATCGGTCGCGTCGTCTCCGACATGATCCAGGGAAATGAAACCGGCCACGACCTCAGCCGTTTTCGGCTGTCGCGTTTCTACGATGGAAGCCCCGTCCGGCTAGGTCCGGCTCTTTGAACCGGTCGCGCGCAGTCGGCAACAGTCGGTCGACTGCCCGGATTCACTCCTTCGCCGCCTCAGCCGCTTTCGTATCGATCAGCCCATAGCCAAAATCATTGTCCCGCCCCTTGGGCCCGAGATCCTTGGCCGTTGCCGCCAGCGCCTTCTCGATCTCGTCGGCCGAACGGTCGGGCGCGGCGTGGATCAAATTGGCGATGGCGCCGGACACGATCGCGGCGGCGAAGGAGGTGCCGGTCACCACGTCGGAGCCGGCGCCGCTCGGCGCCACCATCTCGACGCCTGGCGCCGAGATGAACACATAGGCGCCGCGATTGGCCTGCGGCATCAGCCCATCCTTGGCGTCGGTGGCGGTGACGGCGATGACGCCGTCGAAGGCGGCCGGATAGCCATAGGGAGCCTTCGGCCCGTTGTTGCCGGCGGCCGCGACCAGCACGATGCCGAGCGCCCGGGCGTTACGGCAGGCGGTGCCGAGCAGGTCGTTCTTCGGCCCGACGAAGCTCATATTGATGATGCGTGCGTCCTGTTCGGCGGCCCAGTCCAGCGCCGACAGGATGACATCCATGGTCGACTTGCCGCCTTCGAAGGCGCGCGCGTGATAGATCCTGGCGCCCGGCGCCATGCCTTCCAGCGGGCCGACGCCGGCTATCAGCCCGTCGACCGAGGTGCCGTGGTCGCGCTTCTCGATCGGCACGTTGGGCATCGCGTCGTATTGCTCTGCGATGACGCCGGCGAGCGCCGGATTGGTGTCGTCAATGCCGGTGTCGATGACGGCGACGCGCACATTCTCGCCGCTCGCCTGTTTTGAATCGAGCGCGATGCGGTCGAAGGCGTAATTCACGACGCCGGCCGCCTGCTGCAGCGTGTAGATGTGGTTCGGTTCGCGGCGCTGCGTGCGCCCGTCCGCGGCAAGCTGCGCCAGCACCACGCCGACGGGCCGCCCGTCGGTGATGCCGAAGCGCACCAAAGTGGTGCCGAGCAGCCGCGATTGGCGCTGCGAGCGCACCTGCAGGCCGAAGGAATTGGCGATCTGCTGCACCACGCCGGCATCGCCATCGACGGTCACCAGCACCTCGTCGGGCACGAATTCGCCGGCAATCGCACGCGGCGGCTCCGCCAGATTGAGGCCCTGAGGCACCGCGACGGGTCCGTTCGGCGTCGGCGCTGGCGGCGGCGTGTTGCCGGAACCGTTCGACGACGATGTTCCATTGGACGGCGCGGGCGTTTGCGGAGCCGCGCCGGCGGGCGTGTTCGGGAACAGGTCGACGATCAGCGCCGGCAGGAACACCGCGCCGCCTGTGGCGCCGCCAGCTCCCGGTTTCTCGCTATTATTCGCGGTGCCGCCGTTCTTGTCGCACCCGACGCCCGCCGCTGTCGTGCGGTTCAGGCAGTCGACCTGGGTCTGCGAAAGATTCGGATCGTTGGTCTGCGCAAACGCAGGGGCGGCGGCAAAGGCCGCCGCCGCGAGGAGTGCCGCATGCAGAATGACCGCCTTAGCCGCCATCGACCGGTTTCCTTCCCTGGATCACCGTATCGGCGAAAGGCTGGGCCGCAATAAGGCTGACGAGCTTGTCGTAATCGGCCGCACTGCTCACCGGAATGGTCAGGTGAAAGACGCCGTCGGCGGTCGGCCCGCCGGCAATCTTCAACCCGTTCTGGCCGAGGAAGGCGGCGATATCGGCCATCTTGGCATCCGGCTTGAACTTGACCAGCGCGAAAGGCAGCTTGGCGAGATCGTCCTGAGCGCCGGCCACTTCGAAATCGCTGCCCTTGCCGCCCGGCTGTTCGAACGATTGCACGATGACCAGCGCAAGCAGCGCCGCGGCCGCGGCCCAGGCGATGCCGGCAGGCATTGCCGTCACCCGGCCGAAAACCTTGGCGAGCCACGATTGGCCGGCCGGCGCGCGCGCCGGGCCGGCCTCGGCGTCCAGCGCCTTGGCGAACCGGCTGAGCGCGTCGGCGGGCGGCCGGACCGCCTCGTTGGCGGCGGCGGCACCGGAGAACTCGGCCTCCGCTTCGCCAAGCGCATTCATTGCCGCCGGATCGGTGGCCAGCCATTCCTCGACGGCCTCCAGCTCGGCGCCTTCCAGCGAGCCGTTCAGGTAGAACGGCAGCAGCGTTTCCATCTCGTCGCGGCGCGACATCTTTTCTGCGGCGCTCATGGCCAACCCCTGTCGTAACCGGCGGCCTTGAGGGCTTCGCCGAGTTTCTTGCGGGCGTAGAACATCCTGGTCTTGACGGTGGCGACCGGGATGTCGAGCACCTCGCCGATCTCGGTCACCGACTGGCCATGGTAATAGGCAAGGTCGATCACCGTGCGGTGTTCTTCCGGCAAGGCATCGATGAAGCGGCGCAAGGCGGCGGCTTTGTCTTCCTTCATGGTCACGACTTCCGGCGTGTCGGCGCCGTCGGGAACTTGCGCCGCGTCGTCGTCGTCGATCCAGTTTTCCTTCTTCTTGCGCAGCATGGACAGCCCCTTGAAGCGGGCGATGCCGAGCAGCCATGTGGAAACTTCAGAGCGCCCCTCGAAGCCGGGCGCCTGTTTCCACAGCTCCAGAAAGACCTCGTTCGCGATATCGTCGGCCATCATTTCCGATCCCGTCTGGCGCGCCACGAAGCGGTAGATCCGCGCGTGGTGACGCATGAACAGGAGCCGGACGGCGGCCCGGTCGCCCTTCGCGACCCGGTCAACAAGCGCGCGATCGGTTTCCGTCGCCGCGTTCATGGCCGGTCGAGCCGCCTGGCTCCTCGAAGCTCTGTCGCTGATCGGTCCAAAAAGGTTCATCCTCCGCCAAGGAATTTTCGGAGGCTAACCGAAGAGAGGGGAGGTTGCCAGAGGGGCGCTTCTCCTACTCCTTCCCGGCGATAGGCCGAGACGCCTATTGCTTCGTCATCCTAGGGCGAAGCAAGGAGCGAAGCGACGCGGCGCAGGCCCTAGGATCCATTCCGTGACGTCAAGGCATTGATCCCGTTGCAGAACTTTCTCAGTTGCACCCCTCGCGCGAGGTCACGGAATGGATCCTCGGGTCTGCGCGTCCGCTTCGCTCCCGCTCCGCCCGTGGATGACGAAGTTGCTTGGCCTTCGCCAATCTCCAACGTTGCAACGGGAGAAGGGGGAACTAAACCAAGAACACCTTCGCCTTCATCGTCTCCGGTATCGCCACCCCAAGCCGGCTCAGCACCGTCGGCGCGAGCTGCAGCTGATCGAGCAGCGTGTCGGCTTGAGGCCCCTTGGCCGGGCCGAAATAATAGAGCGCGAAATCCTGCATCTCGTCGTCATGGCCGCCATGATGGCCGCGGTCCGTCTGGCCATGGTCGGCCGTCACGATCACTTCATAGCCGGCTGCGCGCCATTGCGGCAGGAAGGCTGCCAGCATCGCGTCCATCGCGTAGCAGGCATGGTCCATCTCGTGACAGTCATGGCCGAAGCGATGGCCCATCGAGTCCAGCGTGCAGGTGTGGAGGATGCCGTAATCGATGCCGTGGCGCTTCGCCAGCATGGTCAGCGTCGCGAACAGGTCGACGTCGCTCGGCGTCATCTGGTTCTTGAGATTGTAGCCGGTCATGGTGTGGAAACGGCCATGCGTGATCGGCCCATCGGGCTCGTCGAACTCCATGTCCTCGACCAGGTCGAACGGGTACGAGCGGAAGAATTCCGACCAGTAGGAATGGGTCACCGCGCCCGTCCTGCCGCCGGCCTTGCTGACTTCCGAGAAGATATCCGGCTGCGTGACGCGAAAGCGGTTCTCGTTGGAAAGGATGCCGTGCACCTGCGGCGTGACACCGGTGTGGATCGAGGCGTAGCAGCAGGCCGAGGTCGACGGCAGCACCGAACGCATCTTCCAGACCTGCGCTTCGCCGGACTGCGCCCAGCCCTCGAGGTTGCCCATCAGCCGGCGCCAGTTCCGGTAGGGCACGCTGTCGAGGATGATGAGCAGCAGTTTGGATTTGAGCGCCACAGCGGTTCCCATGATCATGCATCGAAAACAGAAGCGCCGCGTGTCGCGCGGACACGCGGCGCTCTTTTGGATAGCCCGATATCAGGCGTTCAGCCAGCACTCGTTGAGCGCATAGCCGTCCATCATCTCGCCATTCGGGTTCTTCACCCAGCCGCTGACCTTCTTGGTGTTGGCGGCGTCGACGAACTGGTTGAAGAACGGCACGATCAGGCCGCCTTCGTCGCGCATCAGCATTGCCATGTCGCGATAGATCGCCTTGCGCTTGGCCTGGTCCAGCTCGGCGCGGGCCGTGTAGAGCATCTTGTCGAATTCGGGCCGCTTGAAGCGCGTGTCGTTCCAGTCGGCGGTCGACAGATAGCCGGTGGAATACATCTGGCCTTGCGTCGGCCGGCCGCCCCAGTAGGAGAGCGAGAAGGGCTGCTTGTTCCACACTTCCGACCAGTAGCCGTCGCCGGGCTCGCGCTTGATCTCTATCTTGATACCGGCCTTGGCGCAGCTTTGCTGGTAGAGCTGGGCGGCGTCCACGGCTCCGGGGAAAGCGACGTCCGAAGTGCGCAGCAGGACCGAGCCGCTATGGCCCGACTTCTTGTAGGCCGCGGCCGCCTTTTCGGGATCGAACTTGCGCTGCTCGATGTCGGAGGAAAACAGCGGATAGGCCTCGTTGATCGGGAAGTCATTGCCGACCGAGCCATAGCCGCGCAGGATCTTGTCCAGCATCTCCTCGCGGTCCATCGCCAGCTTCAACGCCATCCTGAGGTCACTGTTGTCGAAGGGCGCGGTGTCGCAGAACATGTTGAACGGATAATAGCCGCGCCCGGCGACGTTCTCGATGCTGACGCCCGGCATGCGCTTCACCAGGTCGACCACCTTGGGTTCGACGCGGTTGATGAGATGCACCTGGCCGCCCTGCAGCGCGGCAAGCCGGGCCGTCGGGTCGTTGATGACGACGATCTCGATCTGGTCGGCATGGCCGGCTTTGTCGCCGCGCCAGTAATTGGCGAAGCGCTCGCCGCCATGCTTCACGCCGGGCTGGTTGACGCTGACCTTGTACGGGCCGGCGCTGATGCCGGCATTCGGGTTGTCCTTGCCGCCATTCGGCTGGATGACCAGATGGTAGTCGGCCATCAGATAGGGGAAGTCGGCATCGGCGTCGCCGAGCGTCACCACCACGTCCTTGCCATCGGCCTTGATGGTCTTGATGTTCTTCAGAACGCCGAGCGCGCCGGATTTCGACTTCTCGTCGGCGTGGCGCTCGAGCGTCGCGACAACGTCTTCCGCCGTTACCGTCTTGCCGTTGTGGAATTCGATGCCGTCGCGGATCTTCATCGTCCAGGTCTTGGCGTCGGCCGAGGCGCCGATCTCCTCGGCGATCAGGTTCTCGACGCCGCCTTCCGGGGTCAGGCGGACGAGGAATTCGCCCCACTGCTTGCAAAAATTGTAGGTCACCTGGCTGAGGTTCAGCGCCGGATCGAGGCTGTTGGTCGATTCGCCGCCCTGCAGGCCGGCCTTGATGATACCTCCCTTCACCGGCGTCGCGGCAAAAGCCTTGCCAGCCAGCGTCGTAGCCAGCGCCGCCGAGGCGCCGAGCGCCGCCGCGCGGCCGAGGAAATCGCGCCGCGAGATCCTGCCCTTGCCGGCGAGTGCGGCGAGATGGTCGAGTTCGGTCTGCATGTCCTGCCCCCTTTTGAGATTGGTTTGCTGCGGGCTCTACCCGCCCGCGGCCGATCTTTCCTGCTGCGCATTGCAGCCGCATGACAGCTTCTGGTTCGGGCTGACTTTCGTGGGCTAATTTCCGGCGCTCGCCATGCGCCGGCCCTTGATCGCCTTCTCCAGCCAGCCGATCTCCATTTCCGGCACGGAGGACAGCAGCAGGTCCGTATAGGCGTCGAAGGGCGGCGTCAGCACCTTGCTCCTGGAGCCGTAGCGCACGACCTCGCCGCGATACATCACCGCGATCGAATCGGCGATCGACTTCACCGTCGCCAGGTCATGCGTGATGAACAAATAGGCGACCTTTTCGTGCTGCTGCAGGTTCAGAAGCAGCTTCAGGATGCCGTTGGCGACCAGCGGGTCGAGCGCCGATGTCACCTCGTCGCAGATGATCAGCTTCGGCTTGGCGGCGAGCGAGCGGGCGATGCAGACGCGCTGCTTCTGGCCGCCGGACAGCTCGGCCGGGTAGCGGTCGACGAAACCCTTGCCCATCTCGATCTCGTCGAGCAGTTCGGCGACGCGCTTGTCGCGCTCGCGTCCCTTCATACCGAAATAGAACTCCAGCGGCCGGCCGATGATGGTGCCGACCGTCTGGCGCGGGTTCATCGCCACGTCGGCCATCTGGTAGATCATCTGCAATTGACGCAGATCCTCCTTCGGCCGGTCGGAAAGCCGGTTGGCCAGCGGGCGCCCATCGAAGGTCACCGTGCCTTGCTCGGGCGGCAAAAGCCCGGTGATGGCGCGCGCCAGCGTCGACTTGCCGGAGCCGCTCTCGCCGACGACGGCCAGAGTCTGGCCGGGATAGATGTCGACCGAGACGTTCTTCAGGACCTTCACATGGCCGCCGCCATAGGCGGCGGTGACATTCTTCACCGACAGGAACGGCGTTGCGCCGGGCTGCTGTTCCTGGTGCTCGATCTCATGCACCGAAACCAGCGCGTTGGTATATTCCTGGCGCGGTTCCTTGATGATCTGCTGCGTGCCGCCCCACTCCACCAGCCGGCCGTGGCGCAGCACCATGATCTCGTCCGAGACCTGGGCGACGACAGCAAGGTCGTGGGTGATGTAGAGCGCGGCCACATGGGTATCGCGGATGGCGTCCTTGATCGCCGCCAGCACGTCGATCTGGGTCGTCACGTCGAGCGCCGTGGTCGGCTCGTCGAAGACGATGAGGTCGGGCTCCGAGCAGAGCGCCATCGCCGTCATCACGCGCTGCAATTGGCCGCCGGAGACCTGGTGCGGGTAGCGCTCGCCGATCGTCTCGGGGTTGGGCAGGCTAAGCTTCTTGAACAGCGCAATGGCCCGCTTCTCGGCCTCGGCGCGGTTCGCGGTACCATGCAGCAGGGTCGCCTCGACCACCTGGTCGATCAGCTTGTGCGCCGGGTTGAACGCCGCCGCCGCCGACTGCGCGACATAGCACACCTCGCGTCCGCGCAGCGCCCGCACGCCTCTTGGTCCGACCTTCATGATGTCGCGGCCGTTGAGGATCACCTCGCCGCCGGTGATGCGCACGCCGCCGCGGCCATAGGCCATGGACGATAGGCCGATGGTCGATTTGCCGGCGCCGGATTCGCCGATCAGGCCGAGCACCTTGCCCTTTTCCAGCGTCAGCGAGACATCGTGGACCAGCGTGATGGTCTTCGGCGTCTCGCCCGGCGGATAGACGGTCGCCTCGATGCGCAGGTTGCGGATGTCGAGGAGCTTGCCCGAGCTTGCCTGCCCGGACTTCGCCTGCCCGGACCTTGCTTGATTGCCAGCCATCAGCCACGTCCTCCCTTCAGGCTCGTCGTGCGGTTGAGCACCCAGTCGGCGACGAGGTTGACCGAGATCGCCAGCACCGCGATCGCCGCGGCCGGGATCAGCGCCGCCGGAATGCCGAACACGATGCCGTCCTTGTTTTCCTTGACCATGCCGCCCCAGTCCGAATCCGGCGGCTGCACGCCAAGCCCGAGGAAGGACAGCGCCGACAGGAAGAGCACGGCGAAGATGAAGCGCACGCCAAGCTCCGCCACCAGCGGCGACAGCGCATTGGGCAGGATCTCACGGAAGATGATCCAGGCCTTGCCTTCGCCGCGCAGCTTGGCCGCCTCGACGAAGTCCATGACGTTGATGTCGACGGCGACGGCGCGTGACAGGCGATAGACGCGGGTGGAGTCCAGAATGCCCATGACCAGGATCAGCGTCAGCGTGGTCGTCGGCAACACCGATAGCACGACGAGGCCGAAGATCAGCGTCGGGATCGACATCAATAGGTCGACGAAGCGTGACAGCAGCGTGTCGAACCAGCCGCCGAACACCGCGGCCGTGAAGCCGAGGATCGAGCCCAGGGAGAAGGACAGCGCGGTCGCCGCCACCGCGATCTCCATGGTGATGCGCGCGCCGTAGATCATGCGCGAGATAAGGTCGCGGCCGAGATTGTCGGTGCCCAGCCAATGGGCGGCCGACATCGGCTCCCAGACGTCGCCGACGATCTCGCCATTGCCGTGCGGCGCGACCCAAGGCGCGAAGATGGCGCAGAACGCAAAGAAGCCGGTCAGGATAAGCCCGACCCAGGCGGTGAACGGGATTTGTCGTAGCGCCATTCGCCTCAGTTCCCCCTTTGGTCGTCTCGCATCCGGCCCGTCATTTCGGATGCCCTCGTCATTTCGGATGCCTAAGCCGCGGATTGGCCACGATGGCGGCGATATCGGCGACGATATTGAGCGTGATGTAGACCGCGGCGAAGATCAGGCCGACCGCCTGCACCACCGGCACGTCGCGCTTGGCGACATGGTCGACCAGATACTGTCCCATGCCCGGATAGACGAAGATCACCTCCACCACCACGACGCCGACAATAAGATAGGCGAGGTTGAGCATGACGACGTTGACGACCGGCGCTATCGCGTTCGGGAAAGCATGCTTGCGGATGATGTCGAAGGCCTTCAGCCCCTTCAATTCTGCCGTCTCGATATAGGCCGACTGCATGACGTTGAGGATCGCCGCGCGCGTCATGCGCATCATATGGGCGAGCACCACCAGCGTCAGCGCGGTCGCGGGCAGCACGACGGCCTGCAACCTTTCGAGGAAGGGAGTCGAGTCATCCACCGTCGAGATGCTGGGGAAGATCTGCCATTTCACGGCGAAGAAATAGATCAGCACATAGCCGATGAAGAATTCCGGGAAGGAGGTCGAGGCCAACGCCAGCCCGGAGATCAGCTTGTCGACGAAGCCGTTGCGGTAGCGCACCGCGATCAGACCGAGGACGATCGCCAGCGGCACGGCGACGATCGCGGCGCAAGCGGCCAGGAACAGTGTGTTCTTCAGCCGGGTGCTGATCGAGGTCGCGATGTCCAGTCCGCTCGACTGCGCCGTGCCGAAGTCGCCATGCAGGATGCCCCAGAGCCAGTGCACGTAGCGCAGCCACGCCGGATCGTTCAGCCCGAGCTGTTCGCGCAGGTTCGCCAGCGCCTCCGGCGTCGCCGACTGGCCGAGGATCGCCTGGGCGACGTCGCCCGGCAGAATCTGCGTGCCGGCGAAGATAAGCACCGAAACGGCCAAAAGAAGAACCAGGCCCAGCAAGACGCGCTGAGCGACCAATCTCAGGATCGGAGACGACATCGGCTACCTGCAACGGTGAAGAAGGGACGACGCCCGCCTTTCGGGCGGGTCATGAAAACGGGGAAGGGCCGGCCTGCGCCAGCCCTTCCCTGATCCTTCATCAGGCCTGCAGCCAGCACTCGATCAGGGCATGGCCGTTGCTGAGTTCCTGCGCCGGATTGTCGACCCAGCCTTCGACGCCCTTGCCGGTCGCGTCGACGAACTGGTTGAAGAACGGCACGATCAGGCCACCTTCGTCACGCATGACCTCGCCCATGTCGCGGTAGATCTTCTTGCGCTTGGCTTCGTCGAGCTCGCCGCGCGCCGCAAGCACCATCTTGTCGAAGTCCGGGCGCTTCCAGCGGGTGTCGTTCCAGTCGGCGGTCGACAGATAGGCGGTCGAATACATCTGGTCCTGGGTCGGACGGCCGCCCCAGTAGGAGAGCGAGAAAGGCTGCTTGTTCCAGACTTCGGTCCAGTAACCGTCGCCCGGCTCGCGCTTGATCTCGATCTTGATGCCGGCCTTGGCCGCGCTCTGCTGGTAAAGCTGGGCCGCGTCGACCGCGCCCGGGAAAGCGACGTCGGAGGTGCGCAGCAGGATCGAGCCGCTATGGCCCGACTTCTTGTAAGCCGCGGCCGCCTTTTCGGGGTCGAACTTACGCTGCTCGAAATCGCCTGCGAACAGCGGGTAGGCCTTGTTGACCGGCATGTCGTTGCCAACCTCGCCGTAGCCGCGCAGGATTTTGGTCAGCATCTCCTCGCGGTCCATGGCGAGCTTCAGCGCCATCCTGAGATCGTTGTTGTCGAAGGGCGCAGTGTCGCAGAACATGTTGAAGGGATAGAAGCCGCGGCCCGAGGCGGCGCGGATGGTGACGCCGGGCAGCCGCTTGACCAGGTCGACGATCTTCGGCTCGACGCGGTTGATCATGTTGACCTGGCCGCCCTGGAGCGCGGCCATGCGCGCCGTCGGATCGTTGACGACGACGATCTCGACCTGATCGGCATGGCCGTATTTGTCGGGCTGCCAGTAGTGGTCGAAACGCGCGGCGGTGTGCTTCACGCCGGGCTGGTTGCCGGTGATCTTGTACGGCCCGGTGCCGATGCCGGCGTCCGGCTTGTCCATGCCGCCATTCGGCTGGATGATCAGGTGATAGTCCGCCATCAGGTAAGGCATGTCGGCATTCGGGTCCTTCAGCGTGACCACGACATTGCCGCCATCGACCTTGATGGTGTCGATGCTCTTCAGGACGCCGAGCGCGCCGGATTTTGACTTCTCGTCGCTGTGGCGCTTCAGCGTCGCCACGACGTCGTCCGGCGTTACTTCCTTGCCGTTGTGGAACTGGACGCCCTTGCGGATCTTCATCGTCCAGGTCTTGGCGTCGTCCGAAGAGCCGATTTCTTCGGCGATGAGGTATTCGACGCCGCCGCCCGGCGCGAGCTCGACCAGCGTTTCGCCCCAGCATTTGCCGAAGGCGAACGGAACCTGGCTAAGGAAAGTCGCCGGATCGAGACTGTTGGTGGATTCACCGCCCTGCAGGCCGGCCTTCAACGTGCCGCCTTTGACCGGGCCCGCCGCACGAACGGCCTTGGAGAGCAGCGAGTTGGCAACGGTGGCGGCGATGCCGAGCGCCGCGGCGCGGCCAAGAAAATCGCGACGGCTAAGTTTTCCGGCCGCGACTCGCCGGCTGAGATAGTCGAGTTCGTTGGACATTACGGTTCCTCACTCTGGATATCCGACCTTAGGGTCGTTTCTTGCTATTGGAGGAGATAATGACCGTAAGGGAAAGCGGCAGGCAAGACCGAATGCGACATACCGTGGCGTAAATCGCACGTCGCATTTGGCCCAATCTGCCCTGGCTCAAACCAGGGCGCGGGGAATCGCCTGCTCGAAGCCGCGCTCGAAGACCAGTTTTTCACCCTCATAGGCTTCGATTCTGGCGCTGACGATGAAGTTGCCGGCGTCCGATCGCATCTCGGCAAAAGTTTCAGTCCGCACCGACCATTCATTGCGCGACAATGTCTGCGTCCAATGCGTGGCTCCGGTGGCCGACAGCGGGTCATCGGGATGGATCGTCCATGTCTCGCGCACGATGCTGCCATTGACCAGCCCATGGTCGAGGTCGCGCACCTCGCCGAAATCGTCGATTATGGAAAGCGTGACAAGACCGGTCTTCTCGTCGCGGCCGACATGGCGTTCGGAATTCGCCGGGCGGATCGTCTCGGTCGCCCAGGGTGTCGCGCCTTCCGGCTCTGGAAACGAAACCTCATTGCCTTTCGCCAGCGGGCGCAACGGCAGCTTCAGCGTCGCCGTCGCGAGATCGAGCCGCACCGACTCCGGCGAGGGCCAGATCATCGGCCAATAGGCGGTCGAAACGGCGACGCGCAATTTGTGGCCGGCCGGCACCCGGTAGGCGCATTGGTCGAGCACGACGCGCGCCGAAACCGTCTCGCCGGGAATTAGCGCTTGCGGAAATTCATGCGAGTTTCGGTGCGTGAGATTGAGCACACCATAGGAGATCAGCTCCGAGGCCCCATCGGGATGCACGTCGCAGAGGCGAACCGCGATGTTGGCCTGGGGTCGATCGGAAGCAACCCGGACCTCGAGCTCCGGCGCCCCGACGATGTCGATCGCCTCGCCGAGTTCAGGCTGGTCGAAACAAACCGAAAGCGCGTCATCGGGACGCTGGTCGCCCGGCAATTCCGGTCCGAAGGTGAAGGGAAAATACTCGCCGCCGGCAAGCCCGCAGGTCTGCGGCGACGCGACGATCGAAGGCTTTGCGCCCGCGGAAATGAGTTCAATCGCCTCGACCTTGATGTTTGAGGACGGCCATTCCTGTTCCGCGACCCAGCGGCCCGGCCGCTCGGGATGCCAGCGCGCCGGCCGCACACTGTCCATGACATAGGCGCGATAGTCCGGATCGGCCTCGACGCCGGTCTCCGCGCCCTTCAGCCAGTGGTCCCACCAGCGCAACGCCTCCTGCAGGAAGCCGATGGCCGGATTGGGCCCGGCGTAATGCGGGTATTTGTGGATCCAGGGGCCGACGATGCCTTTGACCGGCGATTGGATGCTGGAGACCAGATTGGAGATGGTGTTGCGGTAGCCGTCATGCCAGCCGCCGATCGACAGCACGGCCGCTTTCATCGCCGAAAAATCCTCGCAGATCGAGCCGCGCTTCCAATAGGCGTCGCGATGCTGGTGGCTGAGCCAGAGCGGCAGGAGAAAAGACTGGTTCTCCAGCCGGCTGAGCCACAGGTCGCGCCAGCGATTGCCGCCGGCGATCGCCGGGTCCGGCGGCCGCGACGAATAGGACAGCATCGTCGAGGCCCAGCCGAAATTTTCCAAGAGCACGCAGCCGCCCTTGTAATGGATGTCGTCGGCATAGCGGTCGACGGTCGAGCACAGGCTGATCACCGCCTTCAGCGCCGGCGGCTGCTTCGCCGCCACCTGCAGGCAGTTGAAGCCGCCCCAGGAAATGCCCATCATGCCGACATTGCCGTTGCACCAGGGCTGCGCGGCCGCCCAGGCGATGACGTCGCAGGCATCCTGCAGTTCCTGCTCGGAATATTCGTCGTCCATCAGCCCTTCGGAATCGCCATTGCCGCGCATGTCGACGCGGATCGAGGCGTAGCCGTGCCCGGCGAAATAGGGATGGGTGAGCTGGTCGCGAAAAATGGTGCCGTCGCGCTTGCGGTAGGGCAGGTGCTCGAGGATCGCCGGCACCGGTTTGTCGGCCGCGTCCTCGGGCATCCAGATGCGCGCCGACAGCCGGCAACCGTCCGGCATGGCGATGCCCATATCGGGAAATTCGACGACTTTTCGGGGGAATTCGGTGACGGTTTTCATGGGGCGCATAACGCCCCGCTGCGCTGCGACTTTCAATCGCCATTCGCGACTGGAGCAGCGAAATATGCGACCTGGGTCGTTAGCGAACGCACCCTCCGATCATCCAGCTTATTCTTGTGTCTCTCGATTAATTTGTGTATTACGTTTATTCACGTGGCCTGACGCAGACACACTGGATGATCTCGCCTGAAAATCGTTTGGGATGAGCCAAAACGGGTGACGAACCTCGCAAACCGGGGTCTCGACTTCTCCGATCTCGATATCG
The DNA here is from genome assembly GCF_006439495.1 of Mesorhizobium sp. B3-1-8. Taxonomy (NCBI): domain Bacteria; kingdom Pseudomonadati; phylum Pseudomonadota; class Alphaproteobacteria; order Hyphomicrobiales; family Phyllobacteriaceae; genus Mesorhizobium; species Mesorhizobium sp. B3-1-8. The sequence goes on along the minus strand of NZ_VFTK01000001.1, from coordinate 316,373 downwards.
AGTTTTTTGCCACGTCAATCGTCCTCCCGGCCAAGGCCGGTCGGCTGAAGGCGATTGGAGAATTTGGAGGGATCATTCTCGCCGTGATCTTCAAGCCGCTTGGTTCCGAAGCGATCTCGGTGATCTCGATGCGTCATGCCAGCCGAAAGGAAAGGTCCGTGTATGAGCAACACTAAGTCACACATTCGGCGGCTTACCGATGCCGAGGAAGCCGAAATTCAAAGACAGATTGCTGCTGATCCCGAGGACGGGGAGGCGACCGACGAACAGCTGACACAAGCCAAGCCTTTCGCGGAAGTGCTCCCGGAGCTTTTCGAGAGCATAAGGCGTTCCCGTGGCCGACCGACCCTGGAGAAACCAAAGCAAGTCGTCTCCATCCGCCTGGACCAGGATGTCGTCAGAAAATTCAAGGCGACCGGCAAGGGCTGGCAGGCAAGGATAAATGAAGTGCTGAAAAACGCGAAGGTAAGGTAGGCTATACGCGTCAGTTCAGCGGAATGTCGTTCTCGGTCTTGCTGGCCTGATAGGCGCCTGACAGCTCGTCATAAAGCGTCGAAATCCTGCCGATGCGCGCTTCCAGACGGTTGCGTTCGGCCTCGGGCAAAGCCCGCACCAGCCTGCGGATGGAGAAACTTTTCCAATAGGCGTTCTCGGCATTGTAGCCGCCTGGGTCGAGGGTGAAGACCTCTTTCAGGATCTTGAGGTCGTGCGGGATTGCAAAATTGTCGCGTGAATCCTCATGGCTGAACAGGTAGTAGAAATTGTCGAAGCCAGTCCAGGTGATTGCCGATAGGCAGAGCGAGCAGGGCTCATGCGTTGTCAGGAAGATCGCATCCTTCGTGTCGACGCGCTCGGCCTTGGGCATTTCGTAGAAGCGCTTCAGGCAATGCACCTCGCCATGCCAGAGCGGGTTTTCGATCTCGTTGTTGGTCTCGGCCAGCATCAGCGAGCGGTCGTCTTTCCGCAGGATCGCGGCGCCGAACAGCTTGTTGCCATGGGCGACGCCTTCGGCGGTCTTGGGCACGATGTCGTGCTCGATCACGTCGAGCAGGCGGTCGATCAGCGAAATGTCGGTCATGGGAAAGCTTTCAGGGGAGGTGGATCTCGTAAGGGTGCGAGAAATGGAATTCTTCGAGATTGGAACCCTCGCCGCCGCGGTCGACGATGAGGAAATCCTGTTCCTCGCCGATCGGGGTGAGCACGCCGTGCCACAGGTTGCGGCGGTAATTGATGCCCTGTCCGGGGCCGGCGAGAAAGGCATGCGGCTCACCCGGCCCATCCTTGGTGTCGTGGCAGACGACGACCAGGAACGGGCGTGGCGACAGCGGGATGAAGGCTTGGCTGCCGAACGGATGGCGCTCGACCATGGTGAGCTTCAGCGGCATTTCGTAAGGCGTACCGCGCACCATCGAAATCAGCACGCGCGCATTCGGTCCGGCGGCCTCCGCAGTGGCGAGGTCGTGATAGCGCATCGCCCGGCCGCCATTGATCGGGTAGCTGTTGTCGCCACCCATGTCGATGACGTCGCCGAAGGGCGCGAAGTTCTCGCGGGTCAGCGGTCGGGCGACGATGCGGCTCACCGCGCCTTGCCCCCAAGATAGCCGCCAAGCCTGGCATGACGGTTGACGTCCTTGTACAGCAGATAACGGAAATTACCGGGGCCGCCGGCATAGCAGGCCTGCGGACAAAAGGCGCGCAGCCACATGAAGTCGCCGGCTTCGACCTCGACCCAGTCCCGGTTGAGGCGGTAGACCGCCTTGCCTTCGAGCACATAGAGCCCGTGCTCCATGACATGCGTCTCGGCGAAGGGGATGACCGCGCCCGGCTTCAGCGTCACAATGGTGACGTGCATGTCGTGGCGCATGTCGGCTGGGTCGACGAAGCGGGTCGTTGCCCAGCGCCCCTCCGTGCCCGGCATCGGGCTCGGCGCCACATCCTGGTCACTCGAGAAGAAGGCTTCCGGCGCGTCGAGGCCGTCGACAGCCTCATAGGCCTTGCGGATCCAGTGGAAGCGGGCAACAGCGCCGCTTTTGTTGCGCACCGTCCAGCCACTGGATGGCGGCAGGAAGGCGAAGCCGCCGGGAGCAAGCACGTGTCCTTTGCCGGCAAGCGATACGGTGAGTTCGCCCTCGACGACGAACAGCACGCCCTCGGCGGCGGCATCGAGTTCCGGCCGCTCGCTGCCGCCGCCGGGCAGAACCTCGACGATGTATTGCGAAAAGGTCTCGGCGAAGCCCGACAGTGGCCTTGCGATGATCCAGGCCCTCGTCTTGTCCCAGAACGGCAGCGGACTGGTGACGATGTCCTGCATCACGCCCCTGGGGATGACCGCATAGGCCTCGGTGAAGACGGCGCGGCCGGTTAGAAGCTCGTTCTGGCCGGGATGGCCGCCATGCGGGGCGTAATAGGTTCGCTCGGCAGTCTTGATCATATCCATGGGTCCTGGCCCTCAAAACATTACAATGGAAGCATGTCTTTCAGCCGAAGCAGGGCGATGCGTTCGACCTGTCTGCAGGCGGTTTCGAACTCGGTGCCGCGGCTGTTGCCGATCCGCGCCTCGAACTCCGTCAGGATTTCGTCCTTGCTCTTGCCCTTGACCGCGATGATGAAGGGGAAGCCGAAGGTGGTGACGTAGGCGGCGTTGAGTTTCGAGAACAGCTCGCGCTCCTTGTCGGTCAGCGCGTCGAGCCCGGCGGAGGCCTGTTCCTTGGCTGATTCCACTGTCAGGCGCCTGGCCTTGGCCAGCTTGCCGGCGAGGTCCGGGTGGGCGTTCAGCACGGAAAGCCGTTCGGCTTCGCTCGCCGCGCGGAAGACGCGGCAGAGCGCGTTGTGCAGGCCGCCGGCGCTGTCATGCGCAGGGCCGAGCTCCAATTCGTAGGCGCGCTCGGCGATCCAGGGCGAATGCTCGAACACGCCGCCGAAGGCATGCACGAATTCCTCGAATTCCATCCGCGACGGACGCAGCGCCGGCGCCTCGTAGGGGTGCGTTTCGCGCCAGTGTTTGGCGATGTCGACGCGCCGCGTCAGCCATACCTTGTCGTGCGACTTCACATAGTCGACGAAGCGCTTCAATGCCGCCAGCCGCCCGGGACGGCCGACCAGCCGGCAGTGCAGGCCGATATTCATCATGCGCGGCCGGCCTGCCTTGCCCTCGGCATAGAGCGTGTCGAAACTGTCCTTCAGATAGGCGAAGAACTGGTCGCCCGAGTTGAAGCCCTGCGGCGTCGCAAAACGCATGTCGTTGGCGTCGAGCGTGTAGGGGATGATGAGTTGCGGTTTCTCCAGCCCGTCGCGGTCGAACCAATAGGGCAGTTCGTCGTCATAGGTGTCGGAGACATAATCGAAGCCGCCTTCCTCGGCGACGAGCCGCACCGTGTTGACCGAGGTCCGGCCGGTGTACCAGCCGGTCGGGCGTGCGCCGGTGACCTCGTAATGCAGCTTGATCGCCTCTTCGAGATCGCGCCGCTCGTCCTCGGCCGCATGGTCGCGATAGTCGATCCATTTCAGCCCGTGCGAAGCGATCTCCCAACCAGCCTCCTGCATGGCGGCCACTTGGTCGGGCGAGCGCGCCAACGCCGTGGCGACGCCGTAGCAGGTCACCGGCACCTGCGCTTCGGTGAACAGCCGATAGAGCCGCCAGAAGCCGGCCCGCGCGCCATACTCGTAGATCGATTCCATGTTCCAGTGGCGCTGGCCGAGCCAGGGAGCCGCCCCAACGATCTCCGAAAGGAAGGCCTCCGAAGCCTTGTCGCCGTGCAGCACGCAGTTCTCGCCGCCTTCTTCATAGTTGACGACGAACTGCACCGCGACATGCGCGCCGGCGGGCCATTTCGGGTCCGGCGGATTGGCCCCATAACCGCGCATGTCCCGATCGTAACGCATTGCCACTCCTGCCCGATGGTTGAGATGAAGATATCGAAAGGAGTGCGCACGCATTCCCCCGAAAATTTTTGAAAGTGCTTTTTGCCGCACTCCGCTCGACCGGGGCTTATGCATCGCCTTTAATTGGCGCACAATCGACCTGAAACGTATCGGGATGGGAGGCGGCCAGTGGCAGAAACGTCGAAAGCCGATGGCGGGCGTCTGACGACCCACGTGCTTGACACCGCGACCGGCCGGCCGGCAAAAGGACTATCGATCGAGCTTTTTCGCATCGAAGGCCAGAGCCGCACGCGTCTCAAGACCGTGACCACCAATGACGACGGCCGCTGCGACGCGCCGCTGCTGGCCGACGCCGATTTCCTTACCGGCGAATATGAGCTGGTCTTCGCCGCTGGCGACTATCTGCGCGGCCAGGGTATCGACCTGCCCCAACCCGCCTTTCTCGATATCGTGCCGATCCGCTTCGGCATGGCGGAGCAGCGGCATTATCACGTCCCGCTCTTGATTTCGCCCTATGGCTACTCGACCTATCGGGGGAGCTGAGACATGGCTGAGACCCGCAATCAAATACGCTTTATCCTGAACGGCAACGACGTGGCTCTGAAGGACGTCGCGCCCGATGCGACGCTGCTCGACTGGCTGCGGCTCAACCGCTCGCTGCGCGGCACCAAGGAAGGTTGCGCCGAGGGCGACTGCGGCGCCTGCACGGTGTTAGTCGGCAAGCTCTCCGCCGAAGGTCTCGTCTACGAAAGCGTGAATGCCTGCATCCGCTTCATGGGCTCGCTCGACGGCACGCATGTCGTGACTGTGGAACACCTGCGCGGCGACGGTGAGAAACTGCATCCGGTGCAGCAGGCGATGGTCGATTTCCACGGCTCGCAATGCGGCTTCTGCACGCCGGGCTTCATCATGTCGCTCTATGGGCTCTGGATGAAGACCCCCGATCCGTCCAACGCCGCGATCGAAAAGGCGCTGCAGGGCAATCTCTGCCGCTGCACCGGCTACGAGGCCATCATGCGCGCCGCGCACGCCATTTCGAGCTACGGCAAGGCGTCGAAGGACCCGCTGGCGGTGGAGCGCAAGGACATCACCGCGCGTCTGAGCGTGTTGCGTGATGGCGCCAGGGTCGAGATCGGGTCGGGCAAGGCGCGATTGATCGTGCCGGTCAGCGTCGACGATTTCGCCGCTTTGCTCGAAAAGGAACCGGGCGCCACCATCGTCGCCGGTTCGACCGATGTCGGCCTGTGGGTCACCAAGCTCATGCGCGACATCTCGCCGGCGATCTTCATCGGTGGCCTCGACGGCTTGCGTACGACGTCGGAGAAGGATGGCGTCATCACCATCGGCGCAGGCGTCACCTACACCGAAGCCTTCGAGACGCTGTCGAAGCGTATCCCGGCATTGGGACCGCTCGTCGACCGCATCGGCGGCGCGCAGGTGCGCAACATGGGCACGATCGGCGGCAACATCGCCAACGGCTCGCCGATCGGCGACACGCCGCCGCCCTTGATCGCTCTCGGCGCGCAGCTGACGCTCCGCAAGGGCAAGGCGCGTCGCACGATACCGCTCGAAACCTTCTTCATCGCCTATGGCAAGCAGGACCGTCAACCCGGCGAATTCGTCGAATCCGTGCATGTGCCCGTGCCGGCAAAAGGAACGAAGTTTGCCGTCTACAAGGTCACCAAGCGCCGGGACGAGGACATCACGGCGACGCTCGGCGCATTCTACCTGACTTTGGCCAAGGATAGCACGGTGGTCGACATCCGCATCGCCTATGGCGGCATGGCGGCGACGCCGAAGCGCGCCGCGGCGGTCGAGAAGGCGCTGATCGGCAAGGTCTGGAACGAAGAGACCGTGGAGGCCGCTATGGCCGAATATGCCAAGGACTTTACGCCGCTGACCGACATGCGCGCGACCGCCGAATACCGGGCGCTCGCGGCAAAGAACCTCTTGCTGCGCTTTTATATCGAGACGACCGGAACGAAGGCGCCGTTCCAGATCTCGCGCAACGAGGCGGCCTGATGAACAAGCACGCAACTCCCAATCTCAAGGCGGAAAAAATCGCCGGCGGGGTCGCCACCGACCAGCGGCACGATTCCGCGCACAAGCATGTCAGCGGCGCCGCCGTCTATATCGACGACATGCCGGAGCCTGCCGGCACGCTGCATGTTGGCCTCGGCCTCTCCAAGATCGCGCACGGCACGCTAAAAAGCGTCGACCTGACGGCGGTGCGCTCGGCGCCCGGCGTGATCGATGTGCTGACCTATGCCGATGTCCCCGGCGAGAACGATGTCTCGCCGAGCAACATGCATGACGATCCGGTGCTCGCCGAAGCCAACGTGCAGTTTTACGGGCAGCCGATCTTCGCAGTGGTTGCCGAGACGCGCGAGGAAGCGCGCCGCGCCGCGCGTCTCGCAAAAATCGAGTATGACGAGCTTCCGGCCGTCATCGACATCTGGAACCTCGATCCGGTCAAGGACAGGCAGGTCACCACGCCGCTGACCCTGAAGCGCGGCGATGCCGCCGCGGCGATCGCGGCGGCTCCCCGCCGCATCAAGAACCGCATGTGGCTCGGCGGCCAGGACCACTTCTATCTCGAGGGCCAGGTTTCGCTGGCAATCCCTGGCGAGGACGACGAGGTGATCGTCTATTGCTCGACGCAGGGCCCGAGCGAGACGCAGCATCTGGTCGCGCATGCGCTCGGCGTGCCGAGCCATGCTGTCACGGTCGAAGTGCGCCGCATGGGCGGCGGCTTCGGCGGCAAGGAAACCCAGGCCAACCAATGCGCGGCGATCGCCGCCATTGCCGCCAAGAAATTGAAGCGCGCGGTCAAGATCAGGCTCGACCGCGACGAGGACATGACCGCCACCGGCAAGCGGCATGATTTCGCCATCGATTATGAAGTCGGCTTCGACGATGAGGGCAACATCCTCGGCGTCGACTTCACCTATGCGCTGCGTTGCGGCTTTTCCGCCGATCTGTCCGGTCCGGTCGGCGACCGCGCGCTGTTCCACTGCGACAACGCCTATTTCTATCCGGCGGTGCACGCCAAGTCGGCGCCGCTCTACACCAACACCGTCTCCAACACCGCCTTCCGCGGCTTTGGCGGCCCGCAAGGCATGGTCGGCGCCGAGCGCGTCATCGACGAGGTGGCCTTCGCCGTCGGCAAGGACTCGCTCGAAATCCGCAAGCTGAACTTTTACGATCCCATGGAGGCGATCGGCGAGCGCAGCATCACGCCCTACCACCAGAAGGTCGAGGATTGCATCATCCAGCGCATCGTCGCCGAACTGGAGGAAAGCGCGAACTATGCGCGGCGCCGCCGCGAGATCAGCGCCTTCAACAACAACAGCCGGTTCGTCAAACGCGGGCTGGCGATGACGCCGGTGAAGTTCGGCATCTCATTCACCAAGACAGAGGCCAACCAGGCCGGCGCGCTGGTGCATGTCTATGCTGACGGTTCGGTCCACCTGAACCATGGCGGCACCGAGATGGGCCAGGGCCTGCATCTCAAGGTGGCGCAGGTCGTGGCGGAAGAATTCCAGATCGATCTCGACCGGGTCAAGATCACCGCGACCACCACCGCCAAGGTGCCGAACACCTCGCCGACGGCCGCGTCTTCCGGCGCCGACCTCAACGGCATGGCGGCGCAGGACGCCGCCCGCCAGATCCGCAAGCGGCTGACCGACTTCGCCGCGGACAAATACCAGGTGCCGCACGACCAGGTCGTGTTCCTGCCCAACCGGGTGCGCATCGGCAATCAGGAAGTGGCCTTCAACGATCTGGTCAAGCAGGCCTATATCAACCGCATCCAGCTCTCGGCGGCCGGTTTCTACAAGACGCCGAAGATCCATTGGGACCGTAGCAAGGGCCGCGGCCATGCCTTCTACTATTACGCCTATGGCGCGGCCTGCTCGGAGGTCTCGGTCGACACGCTCACCGGCGAGTATGTCGTCGAGCGCACCGACATCCTGCACGACGCCGGCCGCTCGCTGAACCGGGCGATCGACCTCGGCCAGATCGAGGGCGGGTTCATCCAGGGCATGGGCTGGCTGACGACGGAGGAATTGTGGTGGGACGATAGCGGCCGGCTGCGGACGCATGCGCCGTCGACCTACAAGATCCCGCTCGCTTCCGACCGTCCAAAGATCTTCAACGTCAAGCTGACCGACTGGTCGTCGGCCTATGAGCCGACCATCCATCGCTCAAAGGCCGTGGGCGAGCCGCCGCTGCCGCACGGCATGTCGGTGCTGCATGCGCTGTCGGACGCGGTCGCGAGCGTGGCCGACCATAAGATCTGTCCGCGCCTCGACGCGCCGGCGACGCCGGAGCGGGTGCTGACGGCGATCGAGCGGTTGAAGCGGGAAGCCGAAAAGCCGGCCTAAAACGTGCAATTCGGCCGAAAAACACTATATTTTGGCGCTAGGGCATGATCCCGAAAAGTGGGAACCGGTTTTCGGAGAAAGATCATGCTCCAACGAAGCGTTAGATCGTGAGGGCGGTTCAACGAAACGCCATCACGATCTAGGAATGCAGACGATGAACTCGAAAGTGCAAAGCCTGAAGACGTTTTTCGGCCAAGCTGGCCGGGTCGCTCTCGTCGAGGTGGCGGCCACCAAAGGCTCGACACCGCGCGAGGCCGGCGCCTTTATGCTTGTCTCTTCGTCATCGATCTTCGGTACGATCGGGGGCGGTCAGCTCGAATATATGGCGATCGACAAGGCGCGGCAGATGCTGCGCTCCTCGCCTCGCGACAATGGGGAGGGTGAACAGGCCCGCATAGAGGTCGATGAGGTCTGCGCCACGCTCGACGTGCCGCTCGGGCCGGAAATCGGCCAATGCTGCGGCGGACGTGTCGAGGTACTGATCAGATTGGTCGATAGGACAATCGAAGAAAGGCTGATCGCCAACGCTGAATCGGAAGAGGCGCATCTTCCGCATGTCTATATCTTCGGCGGCGGCCATGTCGGCCAGGCGCTGGCCGCGTCGCTGGCATTGCTGCCGATCCATGTCGTCGTCGTCGAGACCCGCGCCGAGGCGCTGGAAGGCATGCCGGAAACGGTGGAGACCCGGCTGACGCCGATGCCCGAAGCAGTAGTGCGCGAGGCGCCGGCTGGGTCGGCCTTCGCCATCCTAACGCATGACCATGCCTTGGATTTCCTGATCGTTGCCGAGGCGCTGAAACGCGACGACACCGCCTATGTCGGCATGATCGGTTCGAAAACCAAGAAAGCCACCTTCCGGAACTGGTTCCTGAAGTCGGCCGAGGGCAGCGAGGCCGAATTCAATCGCCTCATCTCGCCGATCGGCGGCAATGCGATGAGGGACAAGCGGCCGCCGGTGATCGCCGCGCTTGCCGCCGCCGAGATCATGACCGCGCTGGTGTCGCGTGCCTCGGATACGCCAAGCGCAGCCAGTGCTGAAAAGGCGATGGCCGGCTGATCCGGCCGGCCAAGCAAGAACAGTTCCCGGTTATTCCTTTTCCTGCGTGTGCGCCTCGAGGAACCACAGCAATTTATCGAGCGAGCGAGAATAGGCGGTAAAGATATCGGCGGTGTCGGCATCGCCGGCGTCGTCCGCCTCGTCGATCGCTTCGCGGGTCAGCTTGGCCGCCGCCGCATAGCGGTCGATCAGCGCCGCCAGATGATCCTTGGTCTTGTGGATGTCGGTCGGATAGGGTTTTAGCCTGGTCGTCTTCGACACGTCCTGCGAGGTGCCATGCGCGGTGCCGCCGAGCTGGACGGCGCGCTCGGCGACGATGTCGACATGGCCGTCGATCTCCTCGCGGAATTCATCGAGCATCTCATGGATGGCGATGAATTGCGGGCCTTTGACGTTCCAGTGCGCTTGCTTGGTGATCAGGGCCAGGTCGATGGCGTCGGCAAGCCTGGCGTTGAGCAGGTCGATCGATTCCTTCTTGGCATCGGATTTGAGGTCGTTCTTGGTGACGATGGCGTCCATGGTCGGCTCCCTGTCGCGGCTGCGTCGGTTGATGAAAGCTGAAGGCGGCCCGAGCGACCGCCAATCGTCAGAACGACGATGACCAGAAATTCGTTCCGCATTGGATTGAGGAGCCTGATTGCAGCTGTGACTGGCGCTCACCGCTGCTCGCCGCTTTCTTCATTTCCCAAAACGCTCCCAAGCGTGTTTGTTGCCCCTTGCGAAAACGGGGTCAGGACCATGGATGTATTGAAGATCGCAGCATTTTCAGACGGCAACACCGGCGGTAATCCGGCCGGCGTGGTGATTGGCGAAGCCTTGCCCGATGCGGCCGACATGCAGCGCGTCGCGGCCGAAGTCGGCTTTTCGGAAACCGCCTTTGCCGCGCCCGAAGGCGATCAATGGCGCGTGCGCTACTTTTCGCCGGAATCGGAAGTGCCGTTCTGCGGCCACGCAACGATCGCGCTGGGCGCGGCGCTGGTCAGGAAATTCGGCGACGGCGTCTTCAAGCTGATCCTCAATCAGGCCGACATCACCGTCGAAGGCTTTCGCGATGGCGCAAACTTTGCCGCCGCCCTGCAATCGCCACCGACGCGCAGCAAGGCCGCATCGTCGGAACTGGTCGGCGAAGCGCTCGCCTTGTTTGGCTATCAGCCGGGCGATCTCGACCCTGCCATTCCGCCGGCGCTCATCCATGGCGGCGCCGATCATCTCGTGCTGGCGCTGAAGTCGCGCGAGGCGTTGGCCGCCATGGCCTATGACTTGAAGCAAGGCCAGTCCTTCATGCGGCGCGAGGACCTAGTCACCATCCTGCTTGCCTATGCCGAGACGCCGCGCCTCTTTCACACGCGCAACCCCTTCGCGTCCGGCGGCGTCTACGAGGACCCGGCGACGGGTGCCGCGACCGCTGCCTTTGCCGGCTATCTGCGCGATCTCGGCTGGCCGCATGGCGGCGCTATCGACATCGTCCAAGGCGAGGACATGGGCATGCGCTCGCGCCTTCATGCCGATATTCCGCCCGCGCCGGGCAGCTCGGTCAGGGTGTCTGGAACGGCCAGGCTGATGGACTGAGCTGAAGCAATTCCAGAAAAGATGTGCCGCGGTTAGGCTCGGGTGCCTTCGCAGCAGCCTTCCGTCCGGAATCGCGACGCAACGCTACCGGCCCTTACTTTCCGGCCAGGAGGTCCTTGATCAGCCGCTGGCAGCGCTCGGCCATGAAGTCGAGCAACAGCCGCACCTTCGGATCCTGCAGCTTCTTGTGCGGATAGACGGCGGCGAACTGCACCGGCGTCGGCGGCGCCTGGGGAAGGATCACCTTCAAGCGCCGGTCGCGGATGAACGGCTCGACCTCGAAACGCGGCTTGTTGATGATGCCGCGCCCCGACAGCGCCCAGCCGGTCAGCACGTCGCCGTCGTCCGTGTCGTAGGGACCATGCACCTCGAACTTCTGCGGACCGTTCGGCGTCTGCAGCGTCCAGACATATTCGCGCGCGCCGGCATAGCGCAGCATCAGGCAGTCGTGCTTCTTGCCGATCAGTTCCTGCGCCTCGGCAGGTTCGCCGCGCGCTTCCAGATATTTTGGCGCCGCCACCAGCACGCGTTCGCATTCCATGATGCCGCGCATCCTGAGGCTCGAATCCTCGATGATGCCGAGCCGGAAGGCGACGTCGATGCCTTCCTTCATGATATCGACATTATGGTCGGAAAGCCGAAGCCGCACCTCGATATCGGGATATTTGTCGTGAAAATCCGGAATGCCGGAAGCGATCAGCCGGCGGCCGAGGCCGAGCGGTGCCGTAACCCTGATCGTGCCGCGCGGCTGGCCGGAAAGTGCTGCGACCGCGGCTTCCGCCTCGGTGATCGCATCCAGCACCTGCTTGGCGCCGGTGTAGAACACCGTGCCGTGCTCGGTCGGCATCAACTGCCTTGTCGTGCGGTTGAACAGCCGGACGCCCAGATGTTTTTCCAGTTCCTTGATGCGGTTGGAGGCGACCGCCGGCGAGATTCGCATGTCGCGCCCCGCCGCCGACAGATTGCCGAGCTCGACGACACGGACGAAGACGGCAATGTTGTCGAGATAGGCCATGCGGGTTTCGTCGTTTCAAGCGGTTGCGAAAGGCAACCCTAGTATTTTCCATTTTTTTTTGAAAGTCATCGCGCACCTCGCCTCTTTTCGTTTGCGCGCCAGACCGTAAAGTCGCTCTCATCGGCAGGGACGAATGCAATGATGGATTTCGCGATTTTCTGGGACTGGCTGAGCTTCGCGGTCCGCTGGCTGCATGTCATCACCGGCATCGCCTGGATCGGCTCGTCCTTCTATTTCGTCGCGCTCGATCTCGGCCTGCGCCAGCGGCCCGGCCTGCCCGCCGGCGCCTTCGGCGAGGAGTGGCAGGTGCATGGCGGCGGCTTCTACCACATCCAGAAATATCTGGTGGCGCCGGCCGAGATGCCGGAGCACCTCACCTGGTTCAAATGGGAATCCTACGCCACCTGGCTGTCTGGCTTCGCCATGCTCTGCGTGGTCTATTATGCCGGCGCCGATCTCTTCCTGATCGATCCCAACGTGCTCAACATCTCGGTGCCGGTCGGCATCCTTCTGTCGCTGGCCACCATCGGCGTCGGCTGGATCGTCTACGACCTGCTTTGCCGGTCGCCGCTGGGCAAAAGCGACACCGGGCTGATGCTGGTGCTCTATTGCGTGCTGGTGTTCATCGCCTGGGGGCTTACCCACCTCTTCACCGGCCGCGCCGCCTTCCTGCATCTCGGCGCCATCACCGCCACGATCATGTCGGCCAATGTCTTCATGGTCATCATCCCCAACCAGAAGATCGTCGTCGCCGACCTGATCGCCGGCCGCAAGCCCGACCCGAAATACGGCAAGATCGCCAAGCAGCGCTCGCTGCACAACAACTACCTGACCTTGCCGGTCCTGTTCCTGATGCTGTCGAACCACTACCCGCTGGCCTTCGGCACTGAGTTCAACTGGGTCATCGCTTCGCTGGTCTTCATCATCGGCGTTCTGATCCGGCACTATTTCAACACGATTCATGCGCGAAAGGGCAACCCAACCTGGACCTGGCTGGGCGCTGCCGTGCTGTTCATGATCATCATCTGGCTGTCGACCGTGCCGAAAGTGCTGACCGGCGAGCCGAAGGCTTCCGCCGCGTCGGCCGCCGCCCAGGTCTACATCGCTTCGGCCCACTTCCCGGCCGTGCGCGACACCGTGCTCGGGCGCTGCTCCATGTGCCATACGGAAGAGCCGGTCTATGAAGGCATCTACCATGCGCCGAAGGGCGTGCTGCTCGACACCGACGAGCGCATCGCCGAGCATGCGCGCGAGATCTATATCCAGGCTGGCCGGGCGCATGCCATGCCGCCCGCCAACGTCAGCCACATAACCGACCAGGAACGGGCCCTTCTGGTCGCCTGGTTCGAAGGCGCCGGAAAGTGAGCATGACATCGAAACTTCTGCGCGGCCGCACGCTGTCTTTCCTGCGCTGGCCCGAAGCGATAGACGACCATTCCGCCTGGCGCTACGAGGAGGACGGCGGGTTGCTGATCGACAACGGCAAGATCGTTGCCGCCGGCTCCTATGCGGAGGTCTTGAAGAAGGCGGGCGCCGGTGTCGAGACGATCGACCATCGTCCGCATCTCATCCTGCCGGGCTTCCTCGACGCCCATGTGCATGTGCCGCAGATGCAGATCATCGCCTCTTACGGCGCCGAGCTGCTCGACTGGCTGAACAAATACACGTTTCCGGAAGAATCGAAATTCCAGAACGCGCAGCACGGGCGCCGCATCGCCAGGCTGTTCCTCGACGAGATGTTGCGGCATGGCACGACGACGGTCGCTGCCTATTGCTCGGTGCACAAATCTTCCGCCGAAGCCTTCTTCGCCGAGTCGCATGAACGCAACATGCTCAACATCGCCGGCAAGGTGATGATGGACCGCAACGCGCCGGACGGCGTGCTCGACACGCCTCAGACCGGCTATGACGATACCAAGGCGCTGATCGCCGAATGGCACGGCAAGGGCCGCCAGCTCTATGCCATCACGCCCCGCTTTGCGATCACCTCCTCGCCCGAGCAGATGGAGATGGCCGGCGCGCTGTGCCGCGAATATCCCGATCTCCACATGCAGACGCATCTGTCGGAAAACCACGCCGAGATCGCCTTCACCCAGGAGCTCTATCCCTGGTCGCGCGACTACACCGACGTCTATGAACATTATGGCCTGCTCGGTAAGAAGAGCCTGTTCGGCCACTGCATCCACCTGTCGGAACGCGAAGCCGATGCGCTGTCGCGATCCGGCTCGGTCGCGGTGTTCTGCCCGACCTCCAATCTCTTCCTCGGTTCCGGCCTGTTCGACTATCAGCGTTATCGCCGGCGCGAGGCACCGCTCAGGATCGCGGCCGCCACCGATGTCGGCGGCGGCACCAACTATTCGATGCTGCGCACCATGGATGAAGGCTACAAGGTCATCGCGCTGAACGGTGAGAAGCTCAACCCTTTCCAGTCCTTCTGGCAGCTGACGCGCGGCAATGCCGAGGCGCTGTCGGTGGCCGACAAGGTCGGCACGCTGGACGAAGGCACCGATGCCGATCTCGTCGTGCTCGACGCTCACGCCACGCCGGGCATGCGGCTCAGGATGGAGACGGTGGAAACGCTGGCGGAAGAACTCTTCCTGCTGCAGACGCTGGGCGACGACCGCGCCGTGCGCGAGGTCTATGTGGCGGGGCGGCCGGCGAAGAGCGCCATTGCGGCGTGAGGTTTGATGCGCTCTCGGCTTGACCCGGCGTCGGTCATCGGCCAAAGCGTGCCTCGACGCTGACAGGGGAACGCCATGGCCACCGCCGACGACATCGCTCTGATCAAGAAACAGGAAGCCACGCTGGTCTTCCCGGCCTTCGACGAGGCCGTCGCTTTCAAGATCGGCTCTGCCATCAGGGATCGGGCGCTAAAGGAAAACCTGCCTGTTATCGTCGACATCAGGACCTTCGACCGGCCGCTCTTCTACGCCGCGATGCCCGGCTCGAATGCTTCCAATCCCGACTGGGCGCGGCGCAAGATCAACGTCGTGAAGCGCTATTTGAGAAGCACCTATCGCCTGGTGCTGGAGCAGCAGCGACCGGACCGCACCTTCAAAATCGGTGAAGGCCTGGATATCGCCGACTATGTGCTGGCCGGCGGCGGCTTCCCGGTCACGGTGAAAGGCGCCGGCGTCATCGGTGTCATCGCGGTCTCGGGCCTGCCGGAACGCGAGGATCATGGCGTCGTCGTCGACGCGCTTTGTGCTCATCTTGGCATCGATGCGAGCGGGCTCGCGCTGCCGCCGGAAGAAAAATGACCGACCCGAAAAGCTTCCTGACGTCGATCTTCAACGCCGCCGTCGCCGCCGCCGACCCGGAAAGGACGATCCGCAGTCATTTGCCGGCGAAGCCGAAGGGCCGCACCATCGTCATCGGCGCGGGAAAAGGCTCGGCGCAGATGGCGGCAGCCTTCGAGAAGGTCTGGGACAGTCCCGTCGACGGCCTTGTCGTCACCCGCTACGGTTACGGTGCCAGATGCGAGCGTATCGAAATCATCGAGGCGGCGCATCCGGTGCCGGATGCCGCCGGCCTGGAAGCCTCGCGCCGGCTGCTTGAGAAGGTACAGGGCTTAACCGCTGACGATCTGGTGGTAGCGCTGATCTCCGGCGGCGGCTCGGCTCTGCTGCCGTCGCCCGCTGCCGGATTGACGCTCGCCGACGAGATCGCCGTCAACGAGGCGCTGCTTGCCTCCGGCGCGCCGATCGCGGCGATGAACACCATCCGCAAGCATGTCTCGACCATCAAGGGTGGACGCCTGGCCGCGGCCGCTCATCCGGCACGCCTGGTGTCGCTGGTTGTCTCCGACATCCCGGGCGACAACCCGGCGCTGGTTGCTTCGGGACCGACCATTCCCGACACAGGCAGCCGCGAGGATGCGCTGGCGTCGATCGCCGCCTATGGCATGAAGCTGCCGGCTTCGGTGATGGCGCACATTCAGTCGCCGGCCGCTGACGCGCCGCGTCCCGACGATCCGCGCTTCGCCGGCAACGAGGTGCACCTGACCGCCTCGGCCGGCGTGTCGCTGGAAGCGGCTGCCGCCGAAGCGAAGCGGCAAGGCATCGAGGCCGTCATCCTGTCGGATTCGATCGAAGGCGAGGCGCGTGAGGTCGGCGGCGTGCATGCCGCGATCGCGCGCGAGGTGGCGACCCGCAACCGCCCCTTCGCCAAGCCCGTGCTCATCCTCTCCGGCGGCGAGACCACTGTGACCTTGCGCGCCAAGGGCAAGGGCGGCCGCAACTCGGAATTCCTGCTTGCCTTCGCCATCGGCATCGACGGCGTGAACGGCATACATGCGTTGGCCGCCGACACCGACGGCATCGACGGCTCCGAGAACAATGCCGGCGCCTTCGCCGACGGCTCGACCGTGGCGCGCATGCGGGCGGCAGGCGCCGACGCCAAGGCGATGCTCGCCGGCAACAATGCCTGGACGGCTTTCAATGCGGTCGGGGATCTGTTCGTGCCGGGCCCGACCGGAACGAACGTGAATGATCTGAGGGCGATTCTGATCAGTCACATAGCGAAGGCCTAAGCAGCCATCAACTGCTTTACCTTCCGCATATCCTGCAAAAACCGGTCCCTCTCCGCCTCCTTGTCCTCCTGATCGCGGATGCGCAGGATGAAGGAGGGGTGGATGGTCACAAACACGCGCAAGCCATCCTCGCGCTCGATCACATCGCCGCGCATCTTGGTGATCGGCACGGCCTTGCCGAGCAGCGACTGCGCCGCCGTCGCGCCGAGCGCCACCACGAGGTTCGGCTTGACGAGGTCGAGCTCCTTGTCCAGCCACCAGCGGCAGGCCTGGATTTCGCCGGCATTGGGCTTCGAATGGATGCGCCTCTTGCCGCGCGGTTCGAATTTGAAGTGCTTCACCGCATTGGTCACATAGACCTTGCGGCGATCGATTTCGGCGTCGTCCAGGGTGCTGTTGAATATTCTGCCGGCCGGGCCGACAAATGGCTTGCCGGCCAGATCCTCCTGATCGCCGGGCTGTTCGCCGACGAAGACCACGTCCGCGCTTTCCGGTCCTTCGCCGAACACGGTCTGCGTTGCGTCATGCCAAAGCGGGCAGCGGCGGCAGCCTTTCGCCTCTTCGCGCAACTCCGGAATGTCTTCGGCTTCAGGCGCCACCACATCGGCCGGCTCGGGCGTCGGCCAATGCTTGACCTTCACCTTGGCATGGTGCGGTGCTGGGGTGGTTGGCATCCGGGCGATCATCTCTGACGCGGCTCTGTCTGCTCCTGCTATCAAATCTGGAATGAGCGAGGCCACGGGAAGGTTCCGCCAATATTTCTTCGGCATCTCCTGCCGTCGCCAAAGCGCGATCGCCGCGCCTGTCAGGCCCTGTGCTCAAACCTCGTGCAGATAGAGATGATAATCCAGCTCGCTGACGGTGCGGGCGACACGCAGATATTCCGCCTGCTTGATCGCCACGAAGGTGCGATGCAGGTCGGCGCCGAGCGCTGATTTCAGGAAATCAGAGCCCCTGGCCGCCTCGATCGCGGCGCGCCAGTCGGCCGGCATGATCGACTTCTCCGGGGCCTGCTCGTAGCCATTCCCGGTCGTCTCGGGGCCAGGGTCCAGACCCTCATCCAGGCCTTTGACGATGCCGGCCAGCACCGTTGCGGCGATCAGGTAGGGATTGGCGTCGACGCCCGACGGCCGGTGCTCGATGCGGCGGTTCTTGGCGTCGCCCGCCGGCACGCGCAGCGCCACCGAGCGGTTGTTGACGCCCCATGTCGGCGCCACCGGCGCGTAGGATTGAGCGACGAAGCGCCGCCATGAATTGGCATGCGGCGCAAACACCAGCATCGATTCCGCCATGGTGTGGATGAGGCCGCCTAGCGCATTGAGCAGTGTTGGCGACCACTTTTCACCGGCGGCCTCGGTGAAGACGTTCCGGCCCGCATCGTCCTGCAGCGAGACATGGAAATGCATGCCCGAGCCGGCATAGGCCTCGATCGGCTTGGCCATGAAGCACGCGGTAACGCCGTGCCGGCGCGCCTGTGCCCTTACCAGCCGCTTCAGCATGACGAGGTCGTCGGCCGCCCGCATCACGTCCTTGCGGTAGTTGAGCGTCAGCTCGTACTGGCCGGGCGCGTATTCGGAGATCACCGTCTCGGCCGGAATGCCTTGCGCCTTGGCGGCCGCGTAGATGTCGGAAAACAGCGGCTCCATGCCATGCAGATGGTCGACCGAATAGACCTCGGTCTTGGCCGAACGGCGACCGTCGAGCACCGCGCGGGCGGCTTGCACCTTGCCGTCCGCGTCGCGTTCGTTGGCAAGGAGAAAAAATTCGAGTTCGAAGGCGCCGGCCGGATGCAGGCCGCGTGCCGCCAGCAGTTCCACCTGCCTTGCCAGCACCAGCCGTGGGTCTGAGGTCATCGGCTCGCCGTCGAGATGGTGCATCGACATCAGCACCTGGCCGCGCGGCGGTTTGGTGCCGAAGAGCGGCGCCAACGTGCCTGGGATCGGCCATGCGCGCAGGTCGCCGTCGCCGGTGTCCCAGACCAGCCCGGTTTCGTGCACGTCCTCGCCGGTGATGTCGAGGCCGAGGATCGAGATCGGAAGATGCCGGCCGCTCTCGAAAATGCCCATCAGCTCGTGCCGGCGCACGATCTTGCCGCGACCGATGCCGTTGGCGTCGGTAAGCACGATGTCGAAAGCCTCGATCCCGGGATGCGCGTCGAGAAAGGCCTTCGCCTCGGCGGGCGTCGAGCCGGAGGGCGAAGTTGTTACGGCGTTCGGATTGTCCATCGCCGCTTTTCTCACGCCGTAAGCCTTGCCGCAACCGCGGCGAAGGCGGCGATCAGCCGGCTCACTTGCCCTGAGGTCGTTGCCGGCGAGATAAGCATCATGTTGTGGAACGGCGCGATCAGCACGCCGCGATTGACCAGCGCCACATGGATTGCGGCCTCCAACTCAGGCGCATGCGCCTTCTCGGCCTCGCCGCCGTTTTGCAGCGGCCCGGGCGCGCAGATGAACTCGACGCGGGCGCCGACCCGCGCGACATGCCAGGGCAGCCTGTTGCGCTCGATGACGGCGGCGAGCCCCGCATCGAGCCGGCGCGCCAGCCGGTCCATATGCCCATACGCCTCCTCGGTCATCACCTCTTCCAGCGTGGCGCGCATCGCCGCGAATTGCAGCGGGTTGGCCGACAGCGTCGTGCCCATGCCGGAATAGCCGGGCTCCTTGGTCTGGTTGTAGGCGCCATAGCGCGTGGCGACCTCCTCGCACATGCCCCAGATGCTCGCCGGCACGCCGCCGGCCACCGGCTTGCCGAGCACGAACAGGTCCGGCTCCAGCCCGTATTTGCTCGTATAGCCGCCCGGGCCGGTCGAGATCGTGTGCGTCTCGTCGATCAGCAGCAGCGTGCCGGCCGCGCGGGTCAGGCGGCGCAGCGCGTCGTGGAAGCCGGGTTCCGGCAAAACCATGCAGGAATTGGTGAGCACCGGCTCGGTGATGACGCAGGCGACGTCGCGGTCGGCAAGCGCTGCCTCGAGCGCGGCAATGTCGTTGAACTCGACGACCTTGGCCGCCCGTGTCAGGTCGCGGAATTCGCCGGCTAAGCCCGGCCGGTTCACCGGCTTGCCGTCGATCAGCCGCACCATCGTCTCGTCGACCGAGCCGTGGTAGCAGCCGTTGAAGACCAGGATCTTCTCGCGCCCGGTCACGGCGCGGGCGACGCGCAGCGCGAAGCGGTTGGCATCGGTTGCGGTGGTAGCGATCTGCCAGTAGGGCAGGCCGAAGCGCTGCTGCAGGAGCGGGCCGATCGCCAGCGCATCCTCGCTGGGCAGCATATAGGTCAGACCCCGAGCGGCCTGCCGGCGGATCGCGCGGGCGACCGCCGGCGGCGAATGGCCGAGCATCGAGCCGGTGTCGCCGAGGCAGAAATCGTCGAGCTTGTTGCCGTCGATGTCGGTGATGGTGGCGCCTTTCGCGCCCTCGACCAGGATCGGGAACGGCGTCGGCCAGTCGGTCATCCAGTGCATCGGCACGCCGCCGAGAAATCCGGCGATGCCGTTGCCCGGCTTCGCCTCGGATTTCGGCCGTGCCTTACGGAAGGCGGCCGCTTCTGTCTCGCGCAATTCGGCGATGCGGGCGACGTCGATGCCGCCGATGGAAGTTTGGTCGATTGAATGCATGAAGTCCCCCCTCAGGCAGTAGGGCAGTAGGGCAGTAGGGCAGTAGGGCAGTAGGGCAGTAGGGCAGTAGGGCAGTAGGGCAGTAGGGTGGCTTTCAACGCTATTTCCCTATTCCCTTACTGCCCTACTGCCTTACTCCCCTTAAGCCGTGATATCGATCACGCCGCAGTCGCCGGCAGCACTTCCGAAGACGATGCGGCGTTCTTCCTTGTCCCACATCATCGATGTGATGGCACCCTTGCCGGGGCGACGCAGCAGCACCTCCTTGGCGTCGGCGAAGCGCGCCGCGATCACCATGCCGTCTTCGTAGCCGATCGCCACGACATCCTGGCTCGGATGGCAGGCGACTGAAGTCACCATCGTATTGCCGCGCGTGCCGAGCTCGAGCGGCGCCTTGCCCATCGGTCCGTCTTTGCTGGCGAACGGCCACACGATCGCCGCAGGCGCGCCGGAGCTCGCCAGCCATTTGCCCTTTACGCTCCAGGACAGGCTTTTCACCTTGCCGGGATAGCCGCTCATGCGCATGTGCTTGCCGTCGGCAAGCTTCCAGCCATGCAGCGCATTCTCCTGCATGGTGGTGACCAGAAAGGCGCCGTCCGGTGAAAAGGTGATGCCGGTATGGGCGCCGGCCCATTCGAGCTCCACCGGTTTGCTCTCGGCGGCCGGGAAATGCAGCGTCGCGCCATTGTAGCGGGCGACGCCAAAGCGCATGCCCTTGGGCGAGAAGGCGAGCCCCTCCACCGAACGCGGATGGCTAAATTCCTTGATCTTGCCGTCGGCGAAACGCACGAAGGCGGTCTTGCCCGAGGCATAGGCGATCGCGCCTTGCGGCCCCGCGGTGACGCTGGCGATCCACTTCCTGCCGGCGCTGGCCAACTCGCTCACCTCGCCGCCGGCCTTAACGGCAAACACCTTGCCGTCCTCGCCGCCGGTGATCAGCCGGTCGTTGGCCGCGTCATGGAAGGCGGCAAGCAGGCCGTCATTGGCCTGCACCGTCTTGTGCCCGTTATCCAACCGGTGGATTGAACCGTCGGCAAGTGCGAAATGCGGCACGTCGTTCAGGAAGACGGCGGCAACGCAATGGCCTTCGAGATCAAGCGGGGCGACTGTGGGCATTATAGATTGGTCCATTCGAGATTGCTGCCATTCCCATAAGGGGTCGAGCCGCAGGTCTCAACCCATGCGTGGAATCGCTATGCGGGAAGGGGCGCTGGCGTGCGGTTCTCCCTTCTCCCCTTGTGGGAGAAAGTGGCCTCGCGAAGCGAGGTCGGATGAGGGGTGTTCCAGGGAACGCCGTCGTCTCACTCCGCTGGAACACCCCTCAACCGTCTCGGCGCTATGCGCCGATCCACCGCCCGGGGCGAGCCACGGATCTCGCCCGTCCTTCGGACCCCACAAGGGGAGAAGGAAGAAGGCGCGGAAATCAAGCCGCCTGACAGGCTTCAAAGCTCTTCCTGAGCCGCTCGGCGTCGAGGTCGCGGCCGATGAAGACCAGCCGGCTCTCATGTTTTTCGCCGTCCTTCCAGGCGCGCTGGTGGTCGCCTTCGAGGATCATGTGCACGCCCTGCAGCACATAGCGGTCCTCGTCGCCCTTGAGCGCGATGATGCCCTTCAGCCGCAGGATGTTGGGTCCCTCCATCTGGGTCACCTTCTCGATCCAGGGGAAGAACTTCTTCGGGTCCATCTCGCCGCCGCGCAGCGACACCGACTTCACCGTCACGTCATGGATGTCGGAAGCATGGTGGTGATGGTGATGATCGTGACCGTCATGATCGTGATCATGATCATGGTCGTGATCATGCGCGTCGAGGAAATGCGGATCGTTCTCCAGCGCCCGCGACAGGTCGAAGGCGCCGCGGTCGAGCACTTCGTCAAGCGCCACGCCGGAACGCTGGGTGCGATGGATCCTGGCTGCCGGGTTGATGGCGCGGATCGTCGCTTCGACCTTTTCAAGCTCTTCGGGCGTGACGAGGTCGGTCTTGTTCAGCAGCACCACATCGGCAAAGGCGATCTGGTCCTCGGCTTCCTTGGAATCCTTCAAGCGCAGCGGCAAATGCTTGGCGTCGACCAGCGCCACCACCGCGTCGAGCTTGGTCTTGGTGCGCACGTCGTCGTCCATGAAGAAGGTCTGCGCCACCGGCACCGGATCGGCGAGGCCCGTGGTCTCGACGACGATGGCGTCGAAGCGGCCGGGGCGTTTCATCAGGCCCTCGACGACGCGGATCAGGTCGCCGCGCACCGTGCAGCACACGCAGCCATTGTTCATCTCGTAGATTTCCTCGTCGGATTCGACGATCAGGTCGTTGTCGATGCCGATCTCGCCGAACTCGTTGACGATGACGGCGTAGCGCTTGCCGTGATTCTCCGACAGGATGCGGTTGAGCAGCGTCGTCTTGCCCGCGCCGAGATAGCCGGTGAGAACGGTTACGGGGATTTGCGTCTGTGTATCGCTCATGGTTTGCCTCGAAAATCTTGGCCTCGAAAATCTTGGATTGTCGGCCTCATATAGGATGGGTGCCGCGCTTTTGCACGCGCCAAACCGATGGACCAGGCCGGCCTCCAGGCGGGATGGCGCCAAGCGCGGATCAGCGGCGGCCGAGGCGGGCCAAACTCAGGAGCCGCGCGGGCGCCCAATGGCCTTCACCAGCGTCCGCTGTGAATCTCTCCGGCGCAAAAGTCGTTTGTCATCTAACTGAAATAAAGATCTGGCATCACCTGCGCGGGCACCGCAATGCTTGCCGGCAAAGCGTTCTGCAAGCCGGACTCTTTAGATCGTCATTTGCCAGCCGTCGGACAGCCTCTATGCTTGCCCGCGCCGGTTCGGCCGAAGAGGGAACGACCATGGCCAAGGCGGACAAGACAGCGACAATGAGCCGGCTGCATTCGGCGGCAAGGCTGGCGCGCACGGCGCTCGCCGCGCGGCTTCTGGCGCACGGCTTCTACGCCGGCCAGGACCAGATCATGCTGGCGCTCGACCGCGAGGACGGCCAGACCCCAGGCAATCTCGCCGGCCGGCTCGGCGTGCGCCCGCCGACTATCACCAAGACCATCAACCGGCTGCAGGCCCAGGGTTTCCTCGAAAAGCGCGCCTCCAACGCCGATGCCCGGCAGGCCCATATCTTCCTCACCGAGTCCGGCCGCGAAACCATCCGCGCCATCGAGAAGTCGGTCAAGAAGACCGAGAAGCAGGCGCTGAAGGGCCTCGACAAGAAGGACCAGAAAGCGCTGTTCAAGCTGCTCGCCCGTATCGAGGCGAACCTGTCGAACGAAGACCTAGTGCTTATGGACGACGACGCGGAGTTGGACGAAGCGTAAGCGCGACGCGCAGGCGTCGTCGCTCAACCGCGCGGCGTCGGTGATCCACGAGCGACGCTATAGCGTCGTCTCGAGCGACCTAAGCGCGATGCGCAGCATCGTCGCTCCACGCACCACCCAAGCATCGGCGGCTTAGCGGAAAGGCGACGATGCTGCGCATCGCGCCTGAGGGCCATCACCGCACGTCTCGCCGTTGAGCGACGATGCTGCGCATCGCGCTTACGCGCTTACCAGCGCCGCCCAGCGTCCTGGCGTCAATCCAAACGCCTTCTTGAAATGCCGGTTGAAATGGCTCTGGTCGCTGAAGCCGGCGGCAGCGGCGATCTCCGCCAGCGACTCTCCCTCGGCGATCATGCGGCGCGCACGCTGCAGCCGGCGCATCAGCAGGAAGCGATGCGGGCTGGTCGAATAGGTCGCGCGAAAATGGCGCGACAGCGCGTAACGGTTGAGGCCGGTGACGGCTTCCAGCTCATCGGAGCGCACCGGCCGCTCGGCATTTTCCTCGAGATAGCCGCGGGCAAGCGCGGCGGCGCGGAATGCGGTCTTGCCCGTCGACTTTGCCGGCTGTCCGGCGTGGCGTTTCAGCTGTTGCGCCAGCTGCGCAACGAAATCCGCCACGAACAGGTCGCCGAGCGCTTCGTCCAGCGGCGCCAGCGCCGACAACAGCGTGTCGCGCAGCGCCGGATCGTCGACTACGGCGTCACGGACGAAAGGCAGCGGCTCGCCGCCGAGGCAGTCGAGCAGCAGGGACGGCTCCAGATACAGGATCCTGTAGCGCAGGCCGTCTTCCGTTCCGGCGCCGCCATCGTGCAATTCGTCCGGGTGCAGCACGATCGCCTGGCCCGGCAGGCTGTGTTGCAGCGCGCCGCGATAGTGGAAGCGCTGCACGCCGTGCAACGTCACGCCAATGGCATAGGTGTCGTGCCGGTGCAGCTCGAAGGCATTGCCGTGGAAGCGCGCCTCGATGCGCTCGAGGCCCGAGCCGCCCGGCGCCGAAACGATGCGATCGCCGTTGGCCGCATCCGCGCACGAACGTTCAAGACCTGCTTTCGCTTCTTCGCCTAGAGCCTGCGCCATCGCCTTTCCCGTCCGTCACGGGCCGTCTCGGAGTCTCAATCTTGGTGTTCGATACGAAAATTGCAATTGTCCTGAGAGAGGACCTGCCGGTGTGGCAGAAGCTCAACGTCACCGCGTTCCTGACCAGCGGCATCGTCGCGCAGTTCCCCGAAATCATCGGCGAGCCCTATCGCGACCGCGCCGGCAACCTCTACAACCCGATGTCGATCCAGCCGGTCATCGTCCTCTCCGCCGATGCGGCGACGCTGGGCACGATCCATCGCCGGGCATTGGAGCGCGGCGTGACGATGTCAGCCTATGTCGAGGAGATGTTTTCGACCGGCCATGATGTCGCCAATCGCGCCGTCTTCGCCGAATTCGCGCCGGACGATGCCAGGATCGTCGGCATCGCCTTGCGCGGCGACAAAAAGCTAGTCGACAAGATAACCAAGGGCGCCCGCATGCATGGCTGAACGCCGGGGCGTTGTCGCAGTGGCCGCTTTTGGTCCGGCCACGTCGGACAATTGCCTTGCCGGCAGGCTTTGATTGCCGCAAAGGTGGGCTTCCGCCTTTGTTTTCCTTTCGGCCTGAATTTGTCTGTTTCCCGAACCCAAGACGACAGCGCAACGCCGCCCGCGGCGATGCTTCTGATGCTTTGCGTCTATGTCTGCTTCACCTTTCTCGACACCTCCAGCAAATATCTGGTGCTGGCCGGCGTCTCGGCGCTGATCGTCGCCTGGACCCGCTTCACCGTGCATGTGCTGTTGGTCGGCCTTTTCCTGCGCGGCTGGCGCGAGCCGGCACGTTTTCGCGCCAACAACCTGCCGGCGCATATCTTGCGCGGATGCATGCTTTTCGGCTCGACCATGTTCAACATCCTGGCACTCAAGACGCTGCAGCTGGCGGAGACCACGTCGATCTATTTCTTCGGCCCGATGGTCATCACCGCGCTTGCCGGGCCGCTGCTCGGCGAATGGGCGGGCTGGCGGCGCTGGCTGGCGATCCTCGCCGGCCTTGTCGGTGTTCTGATCATCACCCGGCCCGGCGTGGGCGTGTTCGGCATCGGCCATCTATTCGCGCTCTGCTCGATGCTGTCGAACAGTTTCTACGTCATCATGACGCGGCGCATGTCGGCGACGGAAACGTCGGAAAGCCTGATCCTGTTCTCGGCGCTGGCGCCGTCGGTGCTGCTGGCTCCGATGCTTGCCTTCTCGCCTGCGCTGCCGCACGGCGGCTTTCAATGGTTCGTCGTCCTGATGCTGGGCGTCTTCGGGGCGGGCGGCCACTATTTGCTGGTCCGGGCCTATCGTCTGGCGACCACGACGCAGCTTGCGCCCTATCCCTATTCGCAGATGGTGTGGATGATCATTTCCGGCTGGCTGATCTTCCACCAGTTCCCCGATCGCTGGACGTTGCTGGGTGCCGCCATCATCGTTGCCAGCGGCCTCTACATCATCCACCGCGAGCACCGGCTTCGCGTCCGCAACTCCGCCTCGCTCGACACCGAAGCCGAGGCGCTGGCGAAAAAACTTTGATTTGCGCCGAATCCGGTGGCATAAGGCCGTTTTAAAAAATTTAAAGATTTTGAATCCAAGGACCCTGGGGAGCGAAGGGCACTGGCACAGAAGATCAAGCTTTCGACGATCGCGGATGCGCTCGGCGTCTCCACGGCAACGGTATCGCTGGCGCTGCGCGACAGCCCGCTGGTCGCCGGCGCCACGCGCGAGCGCATCAAGGAGCACGCCCGCGCCATCGGCTATATCTACAACCGCCGCGCCGCCTCGCTGCGCACCTCGCGCTCCGGCATCGTCGGCGTCGTCGTGCACGACATCATGAATCCGTTCTTCGCCGAGATCCTGCGCTCGATCGAAAGCGAGCTCGACCGCAGCCGCCAGACCTTCATCCTGTCCAACCACTACGACCAGTTGGAAAAGCAGCGCACCTTCATCGACACGCTGCTGCAGCTCGGCGCCGACGGCGTCATCATGTCGCCGGCTATCGGCACGCCGGCCGAGGACATCATCATGGCCGAGGAAAACGGCCTGCCGGCGGTGCTGATCGCGCGCACCGTCGCCGGCGCCGACGTGCCTGTGTTCCGCGGCGACGATGCCTATGGCACCGCTCTTGCCACCAATCATCTGATCTCGCTCGGCCACAAGCGCATCGCCATGGTCGGCGGCACCGACCAGACCTCGACCGGCCGCGACCGTTACCAGGGCTATCTCAACGCGATGGAGGCGGCCGGCCTGGAGGTGAAGCCGTCCTGGCGCATTCCCGGGCCACGCACCAAGCAGGCGGGTTTCGAGGCCGCGGGGCAGTTTCTGGCGCTGAAGGACAGGCCCACCGCCGCCTGCTGCTGGAACGATCTGGTCGCGATCGGGCTGATGAACGGCATCGCGCGCGCCGGCCTCGTGCCGGGCGTCGATATCTCCGTGACCGGCTATGACGATCTCGAGGAGGCGGCGATCGCGACGCCGGCCCTGACCACGGTCTGGAACGGTCAGCGCGAGGTCGGCCGCCGCGCCGCGAGCGCCTTGCTCGACAAATTGAACGGGCAGGCGGTGCGGCCCTCGCAGGAACTGATCAAGCCGGAACTGCACGTGCGGCAGTCGACCGGCAAGCCGGTGGAGCGTGCATGACCAAGGCCGAAGGAAAATTGCCGGTCGCCATCCTGGTGCCGGGCGATTTCAACGACCATGCCGTTGGCCGCATCGACGAGACGTTCAAGCTTGTGCGGATCGAACGCGCCGACCCTGGGCTGGTGACGGACGAGATGCGCGCCACGGTGCGTGGTATCGCCTCCTATGCAGGCATCGACGCGGCGATGATCGACGCGCTGCCCGATCTCGAGATCATCGCCAGCTTCGGCGTCGGCTATGATTCGGTCGACGCCAATCATGCGGCGAAGCGCGGCGTCATGGTCACCAACACGCCCGATGTCTTGACCGAGGAGGTCGCCGACACCGCCATCGGCCTTTTGATCAACACCGTGCGCGAGCTCTACGCCGCGGAGAAATGGCTGCGCGACGGCGACTGGGTGGAGAAGGGCAATTATCGCCTGAGCCGGCTTACCTTGCGCGGCCGCAGCATTGGCATTTTCGGCATGGGCCGCATCGGCCGTGCCGTCGCCCGTCGCCTTGAAGCCTTCGGCCTGCCGATCGCTTACCACAACCGCCGCAAGGTCGAAGGCCTGCCTTACGAATATCATGCCACGCTGAAAGGCCTCGCCGAAGCCGTCGACACGCTGATCTGCATTGCCCCGGGCGGGGCCGCCACGGAGAAAGCGATCAATGCCGCGATCCTGTCGGCGCTGGGTTCGAACAGCGTTTTCGTCAACATCGGCCGCGGCTCGACGGTGGATGAGGCGGCGCTGGCCGCCGCCCTCACGAGCGGCACCATCGCGGCCGCCGGGCTCGACGTCTTTGCCGATGAGCCGAACGTGCCGCAGGCTCTGCTCGACGCTCCCAACACCTCGCTTCTGCCGCATGTCGGCTCGGCGTCGGACCACACCCGCCGCGCCATGGCCGATCTGTGCGTCGACAATCTCGTCGCCTGGTTCACCGAGCGCCGGCCGCTGACGTCGGTGCCTGAGACGCTCAACGTCAAGGCGCGCGTCTGAAGCGTTTCGCCGTTTCATGGAAACGGCGAACGGCCTATCTCTTTGTTTTGGTGCAATTCCGGACGGAAACCCGACCTGGAATTGCTCCAATCCGCACACGTCGCCACATCTATTAACGCCCAGTTAACCCTTTGGAATGATTCTGCATATCTGGTTATGTGCGGAGAGACAGGGTGAAGCTGTTCGTTGGCTTGGTGGCGTCGGTCGCGTTGTTCGGGGGCGTTCAGTTCCTGCATGGCGGCAACGGCCAAAGCGTGGCCACGGAAGTTGCCCCGACAAACACTTACCGGCTGACCGCCAATGGCGATGAGGCGGCCTGCGCCATCCACCGCGGCGCCGAAGTCTCGGACGGTCTGTCGTTGCTTTCCGTCGCCCCGAACTGCCGCAAGCTGATGCCTGGCATCGAGCACGCGAAATTCTGGCGCGAACAGACCGACGGCTCGGTCGCCTTCAGCGAGAACGGCATCGATCCGATCGTCGCCTTCGGCGTTGCCGATGGCGACGGTTATGAATCCTACGCGCCGGCCGCGCCGCTTCTGGCGCTGACAGGTGACGGCCGGTAATCCCAAGGCGTGGTCTTTTTGCAACTTCGGATAGGAAAGCATCCCAGATGTGCTTGCCTGTCTTGCAATGCAACCAAAGTGGAATAAGTTCGTCGTGGCTTTGGGGTGCTTAAATGAAGTCCTTTCTTCTCGCTTCGACCATTATCGCCTTGTTTCCGGCCAGCGCTTTCGCCGCCGACGTGCTTTCTCCTGCTGCTCCGGCAGCTTATGAGTGGAGCGGTTTCTATGCCGGTGTTCAACTTGGCTATGGCTGGGGAAAAGTCGATAGTCACGATTCCTCGATAGCCACTGGCGCTTCTGACTGGGCCGACTCCTGGAACAGCAACGGCGTCCTCGGCGGTATTCATATCGGCTACAACCAGGCTTACGATCAATTCGTTCTTGGCGCCGAAGCCGACATCGAAGCCTCGGGAATGAGCGGCTCGGTGGATTCGGCCTTTGCAGGCAACATCAAGACCAGGATCGACGTGCAGGGGTCGCTGCGAGCGCGCCTTGGCTATGCGATGGGGCCGGCCCTCCTTTACGCCACGGGCGGTCTCGCCGTCGCTCACTTCGACACCAAATATGATGATGGCGGAACGACTGACAGCTCATCCAACACCAAGGCCGGGTGGACGGTGGGCGCTGGCGTCGAATATGCATTCGCACCGAACTGGACGACGCGCGTCGAGTATCGCTACAGCGATTTCGGCAAATTCACCGACAATCCGGCAACCGATAGCAGCTTCCTGTACCCGACGCATGTGACTACAAACGCCGTGCGCGTCGGCTTCAGCTACAAGTTCTGATCTGAATGGTGGAAGGCGGCGCTTCAAGCGCCGCTATCTCTATTCTGCTGCGGCGCGGGCGCCTGCCCTTGCTGCCGCATGCAGGCGCGCGGCATCGCCGAAAGCCTTGAAGATCTTGGCGGAATTGCTGTCCGACTTCACCCAGTATTCGGGGTGCCATTGCACGCCGACCGCGAAGGCGCGGGCATCCTTGACGGAGACAGCTTCGATCGTGCCGTCGCTAGCCAAAGCCTCGACCTGGAGCCTGGGGCCTAGCAGGTCGATCGCCTGGCGATGCAGGGAATTCACGTTGATTTCACCGGCGCCGAACACGCCGGCAAGGCAGCTTCCGGGCTTGATCGAAATCGTCTGGTGGATGCCGAAGCGCTCGTCCTGATTGTCGCTCACCGGCGCGCGGTGGTCGAGCGAGCCCTCGCGCTCCTGGATCTCGGTGCCCAGCGTGCCGCCGAGCGCGACGTTCAGCTCCTGGATGCCGCGGCAGATGGCTAAAAGCGGCACGCCGCGCTCGAGTGCCTTGCGGATCAGTGGCAGCGTGGTGGCATCGCGTGCCGGATCGTAAGGACCGTTGGCCTCGCTCGGGTCCCCGCCATAGAGCGAGGGATGCACATTGGACTTCGAGCCGGTCACCATGACGCCGTCGACCGAGGACAGCAATTCGTCGAGGTCGAGCCGATCGCCGAAGGACGGCACCAGCAAGGGAAACACGCCGGCGCCCGCGACTGCGGCTTCCAGATATTGCTGGGGGGCTGCGTGCCAGGTGTAATTGTCGAACTGGCGGACGTCGGTCGAGACGGCGACGAGCGGCTGCTGCATTTTGGGTTTGGTTTCCATCAGGCCAAGGAATTGTTCTGCCTATAAAATAAGCGATCCGTCGCGGCTTTTCCATGGCAAGTTTGGCCGCCTCGCATAGGCCAGCGAAGAGAACGTTAGACTATAGTTGCAGGCGGTTGCGGAATGGCGGCAACCTCGGCCCGCGGCGCTGGACTCGACTTCTTGCCTGTGTATGTTTCTCCCCCAACCGATCCGGGCACCGAGGATGCCCTCGCATCGGTCAGCTGATCCGCAAGGGAGGAAACTTAATGGATCGTCGTTCGTTCATTCGCAAGGCCGGCGCGTCCGGCGTGGGCGCCGCCGCAGCGGCCGCGGCACTTGCCACGCCGGCCATTGCCCAGTCCAACCCGAAAGTGACCTGGCGGCTTGCGTCATCCTTCCCGAAGTCGCTCGACACGATCTATGGCGGCGCTGAAGTCTTCTCCAAGATGCTGTCTGAGGCGACCGACGGCAATTTCCAGATCCAGGTCTTCGCTTCGGGCGAGCTGGTGCCCGGCCTGCAGGCCGCCGACGCTGCCGCCGCCGGCACCGTCGAGGCGGCGCATACGGTCGCCTATTATTACTGGGGCAAGGATCCCACCTGGGCGCTCGGTGCCGCCGTGCCGTTCTCGCTCAACGCGCGCGGCATGAATGCCTGGCACTATCATGGCGGCGGCATCGACCTGTTCAACGAATTCCTCGGGGCGCAAGGGTTGTTCGGCCTGCCGGGCGGCAACACCGGCGTCCAGATGGGCGGCTGGTTCCGCAAGGAAATCAACAGCGTCGCCGATCTGTCGGGCCTCAAGATGCGCATCGGCGGCTTTGCCGGCAAGGTCGTCGAGAAGCTCGGCGTGGTGCCGCAGCAGATCGCCGGCGGCGACATCTACCCGGCACTGGAAAAGGGCACCATCGACGCCGCCGAATGGGTCGGCCCCTATGACGACGAGAAGCTCGGCTTCTACAAGGTCGCGCCCTATTACTACTATCCCGGCTGGTGGGAAGGCGGCCCGACCGTTCACCTGCTCTTCAACAAGGCAAAATACGAAGAACTTTCGCCGACTTACAAATCGCTGGTGCGCACCGCGGCGCAGGCCGCGGATGCCAATATGCTGCAGAAATACGACTATGTGAATCCGCCGGCGGTGCGGCGGCTGGTGGCGGGCGGCGCCAAGCTAAGGCCATTCAGCCAGGAGATCATGGCCGCCTGCTTCGAGAAGGCCAACGAGGTCTACGCCGAGATGGAATCCAACAACGCGCCGTTCAAGAAGATCTGGGAGTCGATCAAGGCCTTCCGCAAGGAGCACTATCTCTGGGCCCAGGTCGCCGAATACAATTACGACACCTTCATGATGGTGCAGCAGCGCAACGGCAAGCTGTAATAGGCCCAATCCCTTGTCCCCGTCACTATACGGGGACAAGGTCCCGGCAGGAGGATGAGGGGCGGCGCCGGCTTCGGCAGTTTAGAAATTCCCCCTGCAGAGAGGCGCTGGGGGCACAAACGATGGAAGGTCTTACCCTCGGTCCGGCACCACCAGCACCTTGACTTCGCCCGGCGCCGGCGGGTTGGCGATCACGTCCGGTGCTTCTTCGAGACTGACTTGCCTCGAGATCAACCGGTCGATCTCGATCGCGCCGGAGGCGATCAGCTGAGCCGCCCAGCCATGCGTGAACGGGTTGAGGAAGGAACCCAGCACTTTCAACTCCCGGAACAGAAGGTCGAACGGCTCGATCTCCACCTTCATGCCCTGCGGCACGACGCCGACGATGACGACCGTGCCGCCGGCACGAGCCATCCGCAGCGACTGCTCCACCGTGTCGCGCACGCCGGCGCATTCCAGCACCACGTCGACGCCGCCGGGCGCCAGGCCGGTCGGTCCGGCGATGGCCGCGATTGGATCGCTGGCGCTTGGATCGATCGTCGCGGTCGCGCCAAGTTGTTCGGCCAGCGCTCGGCGCGAGGCCTGCCTGGTCGACAGGATGATGGTCGTCGCCCCCGCGAGCTTGGCCAACTGAACGACAAGCAGGCCGATGACGCCGCCGCCGAGCACCGCCACCGACGAACCCGGCCGGATCGCGGCAAGGTCGATGCCGTGCAGGCAGCAGGCCAGCGGCTCGCAGAAGGCGCCATGCGTCGGCTTGAGATTTGCCGGCAGCCGAAAAGCCTGCTTCTGCGGCATCAGCACATAGTCGGCAAAGCCGCCGTCGCGGTGGATGCCGATGGCCCTGAGATTGCTGCACAGATTGACGCGGCCGGCATGGCAGTGGGCGCAGCGCCCGCAGGCGATGTTGGGATCGCCGGTGACGCGGTCGCCGACGGCAATGCCTGACACCGCCTCGCCGACGGCTTCGACGATGCCGGAGAACTCATGGCCGAGCGTCACCGGCGGCGTGCAGGGAAACTCGCCATGGAAAAGGTGCCGGTCGGTGCCGCAGACGCCGCAGGCCTCGATGCGCACGAGAACGTCTTCCGGCCCGGGAATGGGTTTGGGGACCTCTCGCAACCCTATGCTGCCCACTGCCTCCAACCGTATGGCTCTCATGGCGATAACCTCAATTGAATTTGGGCGGCTGCGAGAGATCGGGCGCGGGGGCCGGCTTGGCCGGCGCGTCGCCGAAGCTCGGCGGTTGCGACAGGTCGGGCGTGCCGGGTGCCGCCGGCGCGCCGCCATTGGCCGGAGCCGCGCCATTATCCGCCGGCGGCGTGCCGAGCGGCGACAGCGAAGGCATGTCCGGCAGCTTGAGATCGATGGTGCTGGGCTCCACCGCGGGACCTTTATAGCGCATGACCATCTGCGGGAAAGCGATGGTGAGCCCGATCATGATCACCTGGATCAGGACGAACGGCACGGCGCCCCAATAGATCTGGCCGGTGGTAACCGGCGCGACCTGCTTGCCGGTGATCCGGTCGAGGTACGGCACGCGGGCTGCGACCGAGCGCAGGTAGAACAGCGCGAAGCCGAAGGGCGGATGCATGAAGCTCGTCTGCATGTTGACGCCAAGCAGCACGCCGAACCAGATCAGGTCGATGCCGAGCTTGTCCGCGGCCGGCGCCAAGAGCGGCACGATGATGAAGGCGAGCTCGAAGAAATCGAGGAAGAAGGCAAGCACGAAGACCAGGATGTTGACGCCGATCAGGAAGCCGGTCTCGCCGCCAGGCAGCGAGGTCAGCAGATGCTCGACCCAGATATGGCCGTTGACGCCGTAGAAGGTGAGCGAGAACACGCGCGCGCCGATCAGGATGAACAGCACGAAGGCGGAAAGCCGGGTCGTCGAGGCCAGCGCCTGATTGACGACGTCCCTCGTCAGGCGGCCCTTCATCGCCGCCATGATGAGCGCGCCGACGGCGCCCATGGCGCCGCCTTCGGTCGGCGTGGCGATGCCGAGGAAGATCGTGCCGAGCACCAGGAAGATCAGCGCCAGCGGCGGGATCAGCACGATCACCACCTGCTGCGCCAGCTTCGACATCACGTTCAGTCCGAGCCGCTGATCGGCGATGGCGACGACATAGATGACGATGACGCCGACGGCGAAGCCGAGGATATCGGCATTGTCGCCGTGGTTCGGCGCAAGATAGCGATAGGCTGCGTAGGAAATCGCGCCCGTCACCAAAAGTGCCACCAGCAGAGATATCACGCCATGACCGAGGGTACGGGCTTCGAGCGGCAGCGCCGGCATCGAGTTCGGCCGGACGATCGACATGATCAGGATGTAGAGCATGTAGATGCCGGTCAGCACGAGGCCAGGGATCAACGCGCCGGCATACATGTCGCCGACCGAGCGTCCCAACTGGTCGGCGAGCACGATCAGCACCAGCGACGGCGGGATGATCTGCGCCAGCGTGCCGGAGGCAGCGATGACGCCGGAAGCCACGCGGCGGTCATAGCCGTAGCGCAGCATGATCGGCAGCGAGATCAGTCCCATGGCGATGACGGAAGCGGCGACCACGCCGGTCGTGGCGGCAAGCAGCGCGCCGACAAAGACCACCGCATAGGCAAGGCCGCCGCGGATCGGCCCGAACAGCTGGCCGATCGTGTCGAGCAGGTCCTCGGCCATGCCGGACCGTTCGAGCACGATGCCCATGAAGGTGAAGAAGGGTATCGCCAGCAGCGTGTCGTTGGACATCACCCTGGTGCCGTAGAAATTGTCCGGCAGCGCATGCAGCAGCGGCCAGGCAAGGTTGATCGACCCGCCTGAATAGGGCGAGACCAGCACGCCGATGAAGAAGAACAGCAAGCCGTTGGCGGCGAGCGAGAAGGCGACGGGGTAGCCGATCAAAAGAAAGATGACCAGCGAGGCGAACATGATCGGCGCCATGTTCTGCGCGATGAATTCGATCACGGACGGACCTCGCCCGCGATCGCCTTGGCCTCTTCGGCCAGCGCTTCGGCCTCGAGCTTGGCCTGGTCATGCGCCGACACGAAGGGATTGGGATCGTCCATGTCGCCGCGCATGATGGCGATCTTCTTGATGATCTCGGAAACTCCTTGCAGCGCGAGCAGGAAGAAGCCGACCAGAAGGATGGCCTTGGCCGGCCACACGATCAGCCCGCCGGCATTGGTCGACATCTCGCCGCTGCGGAAGGACAGCGACACATAGGGTACGAAATAGATCACCATCAGCACCACGAAGGGCATCAGGAAGAACAGGTGGCCGAGCAGGTCGATCCAGTGCTGCACGCGCCGCGAGAGCATGCCGTAAACAATGTCGATGCGGATATGGTCGTTCTGCTTCAGCGTGTAGGCGGCGGCCAGCATGAAGGCTCCGCCGAACAGGTACCACTGCAACTCCAGCCACGCGTTGGAGGACGTGTCGAACACCTTACGGATGACGGCATTGCCGGCGCTCACCAGGATCGCGAGCAGGATCAGCCAGGAAACCCAGCGGCCGATGAACTCGTTGATGCGGTCGATCGTCCTGGATAGAGCGAGCAGCCCTGCCATGCATATCCTCCCTGGCCATGCGGCGCGCCCGATTCCCCCTCCGGTGTCGCGTCGCTTGGCCCAACGGTATGCAGTGCGTGGTCCGGCAGGTCAACATGACAGGCAGGACGAAACGGGCACGGCGGCGGAAACCCCGCAGGCTCACCGAACGTCATGCAACCAAAGTCTGATGGTTCAGGCGATCTTGGCCTGGTCGCGTCCGGCGCCGATCAGCACCAGCATGGCGACGAGGAAGAGATAGATCCAGGCGTCGCGCCATTCGAGCGGGAAATAGCCGGCCCAAAGCGATTCCGCCATGCCGAAAGCCGCGGCGCCAAGCGCCGCTTTGAGCGGCGACAGATAGCCCCCGACCGCCGTCACGAACAGGATCTTGAGGCCGTAGATCAGCCCGGTGCCGAAGGAGACATTGCCGTAATAGAGGCCGGCAAGCACGCCGGCCAGGGCGGCGCATAAGCCGCCGAACAGCACGGCAAGGCGGAACACAGCGCGCACATCGACACCGCACATCGCCGCCGCTTTCGGATCGTCGGAGACGGCGCGCCAGGCACGGCCGAAGCGCGAATGCGAAAACAGCCAGGCCGCCAGCGCCACCACCGCGATCACGCCCGCGCAATCGAGCAACTGGATGACGGTGAGCGTGACCTTGAAGCCGTCGCCCTCAGCGAAGATCACGGGGTTGGCGAGCATCGGCGGCAGCCAGAGATCGTGCGTGTCGGCGGCGATGCGGCTCGCCTCCGACAGGAAGAGCAGGATGCCGAGCGTCGTCACCACGATGGCGTTGGGCGAGCGGTCGGCGAGCCTCTCGAAAACGCTGCGCGACAACACGTGGCTGATCAGCGCCGCATAGAGAACAGCCGCGACCACGCCGAGCGCCACCGCGGCGGCCAGCGTCAGCCACAGCGCCTGGTAGCCGAAAGCGGCGGTCAGGATCATCGTCTGGCCGCAGAAGGCGAACAACGCGCCATAGGCGAGGTTGGTCCGATGCAGGATGCCGTTGGTCAGCACATAGCCGAAGGCGAGCAGCGCATAGAGCGCGCCCGAATGCAGCCCGTTCAGCACCTGCTGGAAGAAATAGAGCATGCGGCATCCCACGGGTCGCATGACGCGACCCTGCATGGACCGTTGCATTCGGAATCTAACTTGTCAAATGCGTTTTATCGGTTAGATTCCCGCGCATGACAGTCTCCTGGACCCCGCACCGTTTCACCGGTGGCATCCTTGCGCTCGATACGGCGAACACCGTCGTATTGCGCAACGATCCGGAAAAAACCTTCGACCGTTTCGACGACCCGGCCGAGATCGCCCGTTTCGCCGAGGCGGCGAGCGGCTTTCGCGCCGCCGAGCTCGGCGGCCGGCGGCTGCGGGCGCCGGAGCCGGGCGCGATAAAGCAAGCCGTCATCTCGATCCGTGAAGCGACCGATCGGCTGTTTCGCCACGCCGTGTCGAACGGCGCACTTGCGACCAGCCACCTGCCGGATTTCCTCACGGCCTGCGCCGGCGGCCTGTCCGGCAGCGAGACCGAGATCGGAACGCCTGGCCAGCCTTTCGGCGATCCGCAAACACCGATCGCCTTCGAGGCGGCTTTGGCCGTTTCGGCCCTGTCGCTGCTGCGCGACGAAACGGTGGCGAGGCTGAGGATCTGTCCCAATTGCAGCTGGCTGTTCGTCGACCGCAGCCGCAACGCTAGCCGCCTCTGGTGCGACATGGCCGTTTGCGGCAACCGCCAGAAGGCAAACCGCTATTACCGCCGCCGTACAGCGGCCAGGGAGGTCAGCAATGCTTAGGAAATTGTCGCGTTCGGCTCTGGTCGGCGCCGCCTTGATCGCGGCATTCGCGCTCGGCGCCTGCCGCGACACCGGCAACGACCAGCTCTTTGCCATCTCCGGCAAGCTGTTCGAGTTCAATTACCGGCTGGCCATCGCCACCTATGTCATCACGCTGAAGCCGCTGCGCCCGATGGTAGACGGCCAGGTCGCGGTGGTGAGCTTCCAGAACCCGGCCGGCGGCGACCCGCTCATCGTCAATCAGAAGATCTGGCCGAAGCTGCCCCACATCACGCTCACCAGTCCACCGCTCTCCTGCGTGGTCAAGGACAAGCCCTACAGCGTCTCGATCCGCATTGAGGATGCGAGCGGCACGTTGCTGCAGAGCATCGACACCACCATGACCTCGTCGGAGGACCAGACCATGCTGCCGGACCGGCCGCTGGTGATCGGGCCGAACTACGAGCTGAATTCCGATCTGGCCGGCCATCCCGACGGCAGGCTGCCGGGCGAGCCGAAGCCGGATTGCTCGAAAGCGACCTGAAACGCCGGCGCCCGCGCGAAATTTTTATTCCTCAGGAAGCGGTTAGCATGATCTTGTATGCGCCGCCGGCCACTCGCCAGACCGTTTGTTGCGTGTTATCTGGCTCCTGCGATTTTGTTTGACCTCTCCCGCAAGGGAAGAAAGACTGCGGCGTGCCACTCCGACGTTGGCTGCCTGATTTGAGGCGCGCCTCCGCAGAGGAAATACCTGATGACGCTGCACGACGTCGCGCTCGACGACAAGTTCGACCTTGGCAAGGAGAGCGTCTTCCTGTCCGGCGCGCAGGCGGTCGTGCGCATGCTTCTGATGCAGCGCGAGCGTGACCGCCGCGCCGGCCTCAACACGGCAGGCTTCGTCTCCGGCTACCGCGGCTCGCCGCTTGGCGGCCTCGACATGCAGCTGTGGCGGGCCAAGAAGCAGCTCGCGCAAGCCGACATCGTCTTCCAGCCCGGCCTTAACGAGGAGCTCGCCGCCACCGCCTGCTGGGGCTCGCAGCAGACCGAATTGCTCGGCGAGGGCACGCATGACGGCGTCTTTTCGGTCTGGTACGGCAAGGGGCCGGGCGTCGACCGTTCCGGCGACGTCTTCCGCCACGCCAATCTAGCCGGCTCGTCGAAGCATGGCGGCGTGCTCGCCCTGATGGGCGACGACCATATGGCCGAATCCTCGACCAACGCGCATGCCACCGAATTCCTGTTCGTCGACACCATGGTGCCGATCCTCAATCCGGCCGGCGTCCAGGAGATCATCGACTACGGCCTCTACGGCTTTGCCATGTCGCGCTTTGCCGGCACCTGGGCGGCGATCAAATGCGTCAAGGACAACATCGAATCGACGGCCTCGGTCGACGCCTCGATCGAGCGTCTGGGCATCGTCATTCCCGAATTCGACATGCCGCCGGGCGGGCTCAACATCCGCCACGAGATCGATATGCTCGGCCAGGAAGAGCGGCTGCATGAGTATAAGCGCGCCGCCGCTTCGGCCTTCATCCAGGCCAATGGTCTCAACCGTGTAGTCTATTCCGGCGGCCGCAATCCCAAGCTCGGCGTCATCACCATCGGCAAGAGCTATCTCGATGTCCGCCAGGCGCTGGAGGATATCGGCATCGACGAACAGGCCGCCAACCGCATCGGCATCCGCCTGTTCAAGGTCGGCTGCCCGTGGCCGCTCGATTTCCAGCATATCGCCGAGTTCGCCCGCGGCCTCGACACCATCGTCGTCGTAGAGGAAAAGCGCTCGCTGATCGAGGTGCAGCTGCGCGAGAGCCTCTACGGCACCGCCACGCAGCCGGTGATCGTCGGCAAGAAGGACGAGCGCGGCGACTGGCTGTTTCCGGCCAAGGGCGCGCTCGATCCGAACGAGATCGCCATCGCGCTCGGCGAACGGATCCTGCGCACCATCGGCCCGTCGGAAGAAATCGCCGCGCGGGTGGCGAAGCTGCGCCAGTTCCAGGCGATGCTCGCCGACACCGTCGATATCGGTTCGCGCACGCCCTTCTTCTGCTCGGGCTGCCCGCACAATTCCTCGACCAAGGTGCCGGACGGCTCGATCGCCGCCGCCGGCATCGGCTGCCATTTCATGGCGCTGTGGATGGACAGGAACACCGTCGGCTTCACCGCCATGGGCGGCGAGGGCGCGCAATGGGTCGGCCAGGCGCCATTCTCGAAGCGCGGCCACATCTTCCAGAACCTCGGCGACGGCACCTACAACCATTCCGGCGTGCTGGCGATCCGCTTCGCGCTGTCCTCCGGCGCCAACATCACCTACAAGATCCTCTACAACGATGCGGTGGCGATGACCGGCGGCCAGCCGCATGAGGGTGGCCTGACCGTCGACATGATCGCGAGACAAGTGCGAGCCGAGGGCGTCGACCGCATCGCAGTCGTCACCGACGAGCCGGACAAATATGCCGGCAAGGCCGATTTCCCGGCCGGCAGCAGCATCCATCATCGTGACGACCTCGATCTCGTCCAGCGCGAATTGCGCGACGTGCAGGGCGTTTCGGTGCTCATCTACGACCAGACCTGTGCCGCCGAAAAGCGCCGGCGCCGCAAGCGCGGCACCTTTCCCGATCCCGACAAGCGCGTCTTCATCAACGAACTGGTCTGCGAAGGCTGCGGCGATTGCGGCGTGCAGTCGAACTGCGTCTCCATCCAGCCGGTCGAGACCGAATTCGGCCGCAAGCGCCGGATCGACCAGTCGAGCTGCAACAAGGATTTTTCCTGCCTCAACGGTTTCTGCCCGTCCTTCGTCACCGTGCATGGCGGCAAGATCAGGAAGGCCGAAGGCATTGCCGGCAGGGCCGATCCTCTCGACGGCGTGCCGGCGCCGGCCGAGTTCCGCATGGGCAACCAGGGCTGGGCGGCGATCATCGACGGGGTGGGCGGCACCGGCGTCGTCACCGTCGGCGCGGTGCTTGGCATGGCCGCGCATCTGGAAGGCAAGGGCTGCGGCATGATCGACATGGCGGGCCTCGCCCAGAAGGGCGGCTCGGTCTTCACCCATGTCCGCATCGCCCCGACGCCCGAGGACATCCACGCCATTCGCGTTTCAGCCGGCAAGGCCGACCTCGTGCTCGGCTGCGACCTCGTCGTCTCCGGCGCCAAGAAGGTGCTGGGCGCGGTGCGCGAGGGCCACACCATCTTCCTCGCCAATACTGCCGAGATCATGCCTGGCGAATTCACCCGTTCCGCCGACTTCTCGCTGCCGGTCGAGCGGCTGAAGAAGGCGATCCGGGCGGCTGCCGGCGACGACAAGGCGCATTTCTTCGATGCAACCCGCACCGCGACGGCCTTGTTCGGCAATTCGCTCGGCGCCAACATGTTCATGCTCGGCTTCGCCTTCCAGCATGGCGGCCTGCCGCTCTCGGCCGAAGCCGTTGAAAAGGCGATAGAATTGAACGGCGAAGCGGTGGCGATGAATATCGCCGCCTTCCGCTGGGGCCGCCGCGCCGCGCACCAGCCCGATTTCGTGCGTGGCCTGGTCAGCCAGACGGGCAAGCCGGCGTCCCGACCGGCCGAGACGCTGGACGATGTGATCGCCCGCCGCGTCGCCTTCCTTACCGCCTATCAGAACGCCGCCTATGCCAGGCGCTACGCCGACCGCGTGGCGACGTTGCGCGCCGCCGAAGGCAAGGCCGTGCCCGGCTCGTCCGTGGTGACCGAGGCCGTCGCCAGGAACCTCTTCAAGCTGATGGCGATCAAGGACGAGTATGAGGTGGCGCGACTCTACACCGACGGCACTTTCGCCGCCGACCTCGCCAAGCAGTTCCAGAGCTACGACAAGCTCGAGTTCCATCTCGCGCCGCCGATCGTCGGGCGGCGCGGCAATGACGGCAAGCCCCGGAAATCGAGCTTCGGCCCATGGATGATGAAGGGCTTCCGGCTGCTGGCGGCGATGAAGGGCCTGCGCGGAACCGCCTTCGACCTTTTCGGCTACACGGCCGAGCGGCGCATCGAGCGGCAGTCGCTGAGGCAGTACGAGGCCGATCTTGACCTGATCGCCGGCGCGCTGGCGCCGGGCAGGGTGGAAGCCGCGACGGCTCTGGCCTCCGTGCCGGCGCTCATCCGCGGCTACGGCCACGTCCGGCAGGCCAGCGCCGACAAGGCGGCGGGCGAGCGCTCGCGACTGATCGAGCGTCTGGCCCAGGCTCCGGCGGAGCCGGCGCTTCGGGCAGCGGAATGATCGCGCCGGCGCGTTGACGCCGCGCCAAACCCCCTGAATTTTCCGATCTGTCCCGTCTGCCGCAATCCTCTGCAACCGGGGTGGAGCGCCGTTCTAAGCCTTTCTTAAGGCAGGTGTGGCATGACAAGGCGTAGTGTTGGGCCAACGGCATGGGTAGAACAAAGACCGAGAACATCCCGGCGGATGTTTATATCCAGTTTGTGCGGTCGTTGTTCGACAACGCGCACATGCTGGTGATCGGTGGCGTTTGCTACTGGATCCTCGGATTCATGATCTATTGGCGGACGCACAATCCGCTGTTTCTGGCCTTTTCTTTCGGCCTGCTCTCCATCAGCCTTTTCCGTTACTTCGGCATTCGCACCTTCCTGAAGGCGGGCGGCACCATAGCCAATGTCGAAGAGGCCAGGCGGTGGGAGCGCATCTATATCCTCAAGGGCAGCCTGCAGGGCCTGGGCCTGGGTTCGCTGTGCTTCATATCGATCTACGTTTACCCCGATCCCTTCGCCGAGCTGGCCGCGACGTCGCTGACGATCGCGACCCTGGTCACGGTTGTCGGCCGCAACTACGGCTCCCCGCAGATGGTACGGATTTTCTCCGTGACCTTCATCGGTCCGGCCGCGCTCGGGCTCCTGCTGCGCATGGATTTCCCGTCGGTCCTGCTCGGCCTGATGATCATCCCGCTGACCTTTATCACCATCAACAGCGCCGACCATGTCCGCAACGTGCTCTTCTCCGCCGTCATCGGCCACAAGCAGGCCAGGAACCTGACGCGCCGGTTCGATCGCGCGCTCAACACCATGTCGCACGGCCTGGTCATGCTGGGGCCGGACGGGCGCGTCGCGGTGGCCAATGCCGAAGCCGCCCGCCTGATGTCGCTGAAATCGGGCGATGCCTTGCTCGGGCGCTCGATCCACGGTCTTTTGATGCGCGGC
This sequence comes from Mesorhizobium sp. B3-1-8, assembly GCF_006439495.1. Classification (NCBI taxonomy): domain Bacteria; kingdom Pseudomonadati; phylum Pseudomonadota; class Alphaproteobacteria; order Hyphomicrobiales; family Phyllobacteriaceae; genus Mesorhizobium; species Mesorhizobium sp. B3-1-8. Next base: position 274,307 of record NZ_VFTK01000001.1, on the reverse strand, counting down.
GTCGCCGGTGGCATGCTGGCGCCGAAAGACTGCCGCTACATCGAGGCGCAGCTGACGCGCGCCTTGCGCGAAGGCCGCGACCGCAAGGTGCTCGTTTCGCTGGCCAACGGCCAGCACTACGAATTCTCCGCCCGCGAAGGCAGCCAGGAACTGGGCGTCATCACCTTCGAGGATGTGACGGCCCGCGTCGAGGCGGAGGAAAAGATCCGCTTCATGGCGCGCTACGACAATTTGACCGGGCTGCCGAACCGCGCCTATTTCCACGAACTGGTCGGCGAGGCGATGGCCTCTGGCGACCAGGACCGGCTGTGCGGCCTCGCGGTGCTCGATCTCGACGACTTCAAGAGCGTCAACGACACGCTCGGCCATCCGGTCGGCGACGGGCTGATCTATGCCGTGGCCGAGCGCCTCGCGGCGATTGCCGGACCGGGCATCACCGTCAGCCGCTTCGGCGGCGACGAGTTCATGATCTTCTTCGACCGTGTCGAGGACGAGAGCCATCTCAGCACCCTGCTCGACCAGATTTTCGCGGACCTGCAGGGCGAGGTGGACGTTGCCGGCCACGGCTTGCGCATCCAGACCAGCGGCGGCGCGGTGCTTTCCAGGGTCAAGGACACCGACGCGGACGCCATGATCGTCAAGGCGGACCTTGCCCTCTACAAGGCCAAGGAACTCGGCAAGAACAGCTGGCGGCTGTTCGAGGCGGCCATGGATGCCGCCTTCCGCAATCGCCAGTTGATGAAGGCCGACCTGCGCAATGCCGTGCAGGCCAGGGAATTGCGCGTCGTCTACCAGCCGATCGTGGCTGTCAGCACCATGCGCATCGCCAGTTGCGAGGCGCTCTGCCGCTGGGACCATCCCGACCTCGGCCCGATCTCGCCCAGCGTCTTCATCCCGCTCGCCGAGGAGATGGGCATCGTTTCCGACATCAGCACTTTCGTGCTGGAGGCCGCGTGCGCCGAATGCGCCAAATGGCCGGCCCAGACCAGCGTGTCGGTCAACCTGTCGGCCAAGGATTTCCGCAGTCGCGACATCGTCCAGAAGGTCAGGGACGCCTTGGCCAAGTCGGGACTGGCGGCGCACCGGCTCGAAATCGAGGTCACCGAGACCGCGCTGCTCGACGACAAGTCGCTGACGCGCGAGTCGATCGAGGAACTGAAGGCGCTCGGCGTGCGCATCGCGCTTGACGACTTCGGCACCGGCTACTCCAGCCTGAGCTATCTCCACAAGCTGCCGCTCGACAAGATCAAGATCGACCGCTCGTTCCTGGTCGATGTGAACCAGAACCGGCAGTCGCTCGATCTGCTGAAGGGCATCGTCAGCCTGTCCAGGACGTTGGGTCTTTCGGTCACTATCGAAGGGGTTGAGACCTTCGAGCAGCTGAAGACGCTGGTTCATTTGGTCAAGCCGGACTTCGTGCAGGGCTTTCTCTTCGGCGCCGCGCTCAGCGCGTCGGGCATCGAGACGATGTCGAGCGTCACATGGCCGTTTGCCGCGGACCTTCACATCGCCGGCAAAAGAACAGCCAGCTAGAAGCAAATCCAGGAAAAGTGCGAAGCGGTTTTCCGTCCGGAATTGCGTCAAACAAGAGAAAATCCATGAAAAGTGCGAAGTGGTTTCCCGTCCGGAACTGCGCTGAAATAGAGAGCAATCGCAGAAAAAATGGAATCCGGATTTCCGTCTGGAGCGGATATGCGCTCCGTGAAACGATAGCCGTTCCGGCGTAGTATAATTCTGTGATGCACTGACGCTTTCAAGCTCTGGATACGGATTGATCTTGATGACCCGCCGTCAGGCCGGATCAGACAATTGCTGGCTGCGGTATTTGTTTTTTCGCGTGTAAGATCGATGAAAACGATCGCAGCTATTAAGGTTAACAGACGGTAAATCAGCAATCTCGAATTTTCAGCTTGTGTCTCATTTCAACTCGAATAGCTTGTCCTCAGGCGGAATTCGAGGACGGACAATAATGGAAGCTGCGGCTAAGGGTGCGTCGGCTGGCGCCAGCTCAAAAGCTGATTCCCTGCTCAACCGAACGATGATGCAGCTCCTGGAGCACGTCGAATATCGCCTCATCACCGGGGGCGAGGATCTGGAAGCGATCTACCGGCTTCGATATCAGTCCTACCTCAAATCAGGCATGTGCGGTCCGATCGCCAGCGGGATGTTCGAGGATCGCTGGGATAATCTTCCCAACTCCTACCGCTTCGGCGTCTATTGTTACGGCGAATTGGTCAGCACATTGCGCTTTCACTATATTTCCAGTGAACAGCCATACTCACCTTCGGTGGACGCCTATCCCGAAGTGTTGCTCCCGCGGCTCGCCCGGGGGGAAACCTTCATCGACGGCACCCGCTTCGCAACTGATCCCGATGCCGCGCCGGCGCCCGGCGTTCTGCCTTTCCTGACGCTCAGGATCGCCATGGTGGCCTCCAATTATTTTGGCCAGGACTCGGTGCTGACCCCGGTCAAGGTCGAGCATTCTCATTTCTATGCCCGGTTCTTCAATGCCGTGCAGAAGAGCGAAGCCAAGCAGTTCCCGGGCGTTCTTGCTCCGATCGCGCTGTTCGAGATCCCTGCCGGCGAGAATATGCGCCGCACGCTCGAGCGGTTCCCGTTCTACAATTCGACGCCGATGGAGCAGCGGCTGATGTTCGGCAATCCGGCCATCAACCGGCTGACGCCCCTCTCCATTCTGCCGACGGCGAAATACTATCGCGCCGCTGCCTGAACGCAGGCCATGAACCTTTCGCCGGCTGCTCCGTTATCAAGGTCGCAGCCCGGTCTGCCAGGCGATCGCGCCTGTCACAGGAAAGGATCCCCGCATGACCATCCACTCGCTCGCGCTGACGCCGCTGATCTCGCTGATCGCCGGCGTACTGATCCTGGTGATGCCGCGGCTCCTCAACTACATAGTCGCGCTTTACCTGATCGTTGTCGGTCTGCTCGGCCTTTTTCCCCACCTCGCCAGCTGAATCCCGCGCCGGCCGCGTGGACACAGCTGCGGCATTCAATTTCAACTTTCGTTTGAGGCTGTTGTCGCCGGCTGTGCGGCAATAGCGCCATTGCTCTTGGTTCGGCTTTTCGCTATGTGCCTCAAAGGCATTTTCGAAGGGGTACTTCCATGGCTGATCACACGCCGACCGGTCCTGTCGAGCTGGGCGCGCAAATGGACTATGCCGAGCACGACCGTACCTACAAGGGCTTCCTCGGTCTTGCCAAATACGGCTCGCTGTTCTGTGCCGCCATCCTTATCGCAATGGCCTTCGGCTTCTTCGTCGGCGGCTTCTTCTCGGCGACCGTCCTGTTCATCCTGATCATGGCCGTCGGCACTCTCATTCTGCGGTAGACTTCCCAAGCCCATTGCCCTCGACGTCGCCGGACGTCCGGCCGACGCCTTGCGCAATCAAGGTTCCAGCCGAAAGGATCATCCGGTGGGACAAATAGTATTCATCCCTCGTGAGGTTGACCCGAACGAGCCGCGTGTCGCGGCCTCGCCGGAGACGGTCAAGCGCCTGACGGGTCTCGGCTTCGACGTGATCGTCGAGAAGGGTGCCGGCCTCGGCTCCCGCATCCCCGACCAGGATTTCACTGCTGCCGGCGGTGCGATCGGAACGGCGGCCGACGCCAAGAAGGCCGATGTCGTGCTGAAAGTGCGCCGGCCGACGGATGCGGAGCTCAAGGGCTACAAGTCGGGCGCCGCCGTGATCGCCATCATGGATCCCTACGGCAACGATGCCGCGGTGGCCGCGATGGCCAAGGCCGGCATCACCGCCTTTTCCATGGAGTTCATGCCGCGCATCACCCGTGCGCAATCGATGGACGTGCTGTCCTCGCAGGCCAACCTCGCCGGCTACCAGGCGGTGATCGATGCCGCCGCCGAATATGACCGCGCGCTGCCGATGATGATGACGGCGGCCGGCACCGTGCCGGCGGCAAAGACCTTCATCATGGGCGTCGGCGTCGCCGGCCTGCAGGCCATCGCCACCGCGCGCCGCCTCGGCTCTGTCGTCACCGCCACCGACGTGCGCCCGGCGGTGAAGGAGCAGGTGCAGTCGCTCGGCGCGAAATTCCTGGCGGTCGAGGACGAGGAATTCAAGGCGGCCGAGACCGCCGGCGGCTACGCCAAGGAAATGTCGAAGGAATACCAGGCCAAGCAGGCGACGCTCACCGCCGAGCATATCGCCAAGCAGGACATCGTCATCACCACCGCGCTGATACCGGGGCGTCCGGCGCCGAAGCTCATCTCGGCTGCCATGGTTGCCTCGATGAAGCCGGGCTCGGTGATCGTCGACCTCGCCGTCGAGCGCGGCGGCAATGTCGAGGGCGCGGTGCCGGGCAAGGTCGTGACGACGCAGAACGGCGTCAAGATCGTCGGCCACCTCAACGTGCCGGGCCGTGTCGCCGCATCCGCCTCGCTGCTCTACGCCAAGAACCTCTACGCCTTCCTCGAGACGATGGTCGACAAGGCGGCGAAGCAGCTTGCCATCAAGCGCGACGATGAGCTGGTCAAGGCGACCATGCTGACCGACGGCGGCAAGGTGGTGCATCCGAACTTCGCCAAGGCGGTCGAGCAGCCGCGCACCGAGCCGGCGGCCATTCCGGCGACGAGCATGGTCGCCGACGCCAGACCGGCGCCGAAGAAGAAGTCCGCAGCCAAGCCTAAGGGGACCGCGTGATGGACGCCTTGCAGAAAGCCCTCGACCAACTCGATCAGGCGACTGCCGCCGTTCGCCTTGCGGTGCAGGATCTTGCCAACGCGCCCGCAGGCGAGGCTGCCGGTAACGCGGCGCACGCGCTGTCCGGTGGCGCCGTCGATCCCTTCGTCTTCCAACTCGCCATCTTCGTGCTGGCGATCTTCGTCGGCTATTATGTCGTCTGGTCGGTGACGCCGGCGCTGCACACACCGCTGATGGCCGTCACCAACGCCATTTCATCGGTCATTGTCGTCGGCGCGCTGCTCGCCGTCGGCATCTCGGCCTCCGGGCTCGCCGCCGGCTTCGGTTTCGTCGCCCTGGTGCTGGTCTCGGTCAACATCTTCGGCGGCTTCCTGGTCACCCAGCGCATGCTCGCCATGTACAAGAAGAAGGAAAAGTGACGTGACCGTCAATCTGGCTTCCTTCCTCTATCTCGTCTCCGGCATCCTGTTCATCCTGGCGCTGCGCGGGCTGTCGCATCCCACCACCAGCCGGCGAGGCAATCTCTTCGGCATGATCGGTATGGCGATCGCTATCGCCACCACGCTGGCATTGGCTTTGCCTTTGGCTCCCTCGGTCGGCCGTTTCGGCTGGATCGTGCTCGGGCTGGCCATCGGTGGCGGCATCGGCGCGGTCACCGCGCGCCGCATCGCCATGACCTCGATGCCGCAGCTGGTCGCCGCCTTCCACTCGCTCGTCGGCTTCGCCGCCGTGATGGTGGCGGCTGCCGCCATGTACGCGCCGGAGAGCTTCGGCATCGGCACGGCGGGCGACATCCATGCGCAGGCGCTGGTCGAAATGAGCCTGGGCGTAGCCATCGGCGCCATCACCTTCACCGGCTCGGTCATCGCCTTCCTCAAGCTCGACGGCCGCATGTCCGGCAAGCCGATCATGATCGGCGGCCGACATCTCATCAACATCGCGCTCGGCATCGCGTTGGTGGTGCTGATCGTGCTGTTGGTCACCACGGAATCGAAGCTCGTCTTCTGGCTGATCGTCGCCGCCTCGCTGGTGCTCGGCGTGCTCTTGATCATCCCGATCGGCGGCGCCGACATGCCGGTCGTGGTGTCGATGCTGAATTCCTACTCGGGCTGGGCGGCTGCCGCGCTTGGTTTCACCCTCGGCAATCTGGCGCTGATCATCACCGGCGCGCTGGTCGGCTCGTCCGGCGCGATCCTGTCCTACATCATGTGCAAGGGCATGAACCGCTCCTTCATCTCGGTCATCCTCGGCGGCTTCGGCGGCGAGACGGCCGCGGTTGCCGACGACGGCATCGAGCGCACCGTCAAGCAGGGCTCGGCCGATGACGCCGCCTATCTGATGATGAACGCGCAGAAGGTCATCATCGTGCCCGGCTACGGCATGGCGGTCGCCCAGGCGCAGCACGCGCTGCGCGAGATGGCCGACAAGCTCAAGGCCGCCGGCGTCGAGGTGAAATACGCCATTCACCCGGTCGCCGGCCGCATGCCCGGCCACATGAACGTTCTCTTGGCCGAGGCCAACGTGCCTTACGACGAGGTGTTCGAGCTGGAGGACATCAACTCCGAGTTCGCGCAGGCCGACGTCGCCTATGTCATCGGCGCCAACGACGTCACCAACCCGTCCGCGCGCGACGACAAGTCCTCGCCGATCTACGGCATGCCGATCCTCGACGTCGACAAGGCCCGCACCTGCCTGTTCGTCAAGCGCTCGCTCGGCTCCGGCTATGCCGGCATCGACAACACGCTGTTCTACAAGGACGGCACCATGATGCTGCTCGGCGACGCCAAGAAGATGACCGAGGAAATCGTCAAGGCGTTTGATCACTGAGGCGACCGTGGCCGACTGACCGAAACAGAAAAGCCCGGCAGCGACAGGCCGTGGTTTTTCGTTGATCGGATGGCCTCGGTGCCGATGCGTCACGAGCAGCCCACGGCGCAGACACTCAGGTCTACTCCGTGGCGAATGCTCAAGGCGCAGCCGAAACCTGGCCGCTCTCCAATCAGTGTTCGCGGCGAAGGCGGCGGTCTGTCACCACCTGCGCCAGCATTTCTGTCGGGTCGCGGTCGACCGGCAAGGCAAAGGCGTTCTCGAGATCGCGGCTGGTAAGGCCGATATCGCGACGCTCGCATTCGCTCATGGCGGCCAGACATGCGAGCTGGCTGCGCGCCTTCCAGAACCGTGGCAGCCACAACAGCGTCCATTTCACCGCCTCGTACATCCGGAAAAGCGAGACGAGAGCGTGCCGCCGGTAGCCGGTTTCGGCACCAATCGAATGATCGGTCGTTGTCATGGCGTTTGTCTCCGTGCTCGACATGGTTGCCTCCTGTTGCGATCGCCGGCATTCGGCGCGGCCTTGGCCTGCGCACCGGTTGCAGCGATCTTGCCCACGCGTTGCGGCTTGGGTTTCTTGCCACCTTCATCGTTGAGTGCGAGATTGCGCCGTTTCGAGATGCTTGTCCGGAAGGCGGCCTGAAAGAGTACTGACGAAGCTCTGAAAATTCTGAGGATCAGACAGTCGCGATGAACGTCGAGCCACAGCCGATCTACAGCTTCGCCGGCTTCAGCCTCGACACGCGCGCCGGAGTGTTGCGCGACGGTTCGGGCGAGATCGCGCTGCGACCGAAATCGCTCGATCTGCTGATTTTTCTTATCCGCAACGCCGGCCGGCTGGTGCCGAAGGACGAGCTTCTGCATGCGGTGTGGAGCGACGTGATCGTCACCGAAGATTCGCTCACCCAATGCATCAGCGACATCCGCCGCGCGCTAGGCGACAAAGCGCAGACGCTGATCCGCACCATGCCGCGCCGCGGCTACATGTTCCCCGGCGAAGTGCTGGAGGGACCGCCAGCCGTCGATGCGCGTCCGTCGCCTCAGCTCCCCGACAAGCCGTCGCTCGTCGTGCTTCCATTCGAGAACCTGTCATCGGACCCCGAGCAATCCTACCTCGCCGACGGCACGGTAGAGGAGATCACGGCGGCGCTAGCGCGTATTCGCGGCCTGTTCGTCATCTCGCGCAACTCGGCCTTTGCTTACCGAGGCCAGGCGCTTGATCTGCCGCGCATCGGCCGCGAGCTCGGCGTCCGCTACGTGCTGGAAGGAAGCGTGCGCCGGCATCTCGACCAGATCCGCATCTCGGCGCGGCTGGTCGAGGCGGAGACCGGCAGTCTAATCTGGGCGGAAGGTTTCAAAGGTGACATCGCGGATGCGTTCGCGCTGCAGGACAATGTGACGGCGGGTGTCGCAGGCGCGATTCTGCCGTCAATCCAGATGGCGGAAATCGAGCGTGCGCGCCGCAAGCGGCCGGGCGACCTGCAAACCTACGATCTGGTGATGCGCAGTCTGCCGCATGTCTGGGCGCTCGGCCGCCAGGACAACGCGATCGCCATCGAGACGCTTGAGAAGGCTTTGCTGGGCGATCCCGATTATCCGCTGGCTCTGTCCCTGCTGTCCTGGTGTCATGCGCAGCGCAAGATCTACAGTTGGTCGACCTCGCCAGAGGCCGACCGGCGCCGTGCGCTGGGGCTGGCGGAGCGATCTGCCGAACTCAACGGTGACGATCCATTTTCCCTGGCCGTGCTCGGCGCTGCCCACACCGTGTCGGGCAATTTCGTCACCGCAGGCGCGCTGCTTGAAAAGGCGTGTTCGATCGATCCCAATTCGGCCTTCGCCTGGAACAGGAGCGGGTGGGTTGCAGCCTACAGAGACGAGGTTGAGCGGGCGGCGGAATGCTTCGAGCGGTCGCTGCGACTGGGGCCGTTCGATCCCATGGTTTATACCTGTCACTTGGGCCTGGCTGTCGTGCATTTCAGCGCCAGGCGGCCCGGTCAGGCGGCGGACCTGTATCTGCGTATCCTGGCGGAGCATCCGAATGCCTTGTGGATACTGCGTACGCTGATGCCGGCCCTTGTCGAAGCGGGACGCCTCGACGAAGCCCGGCAGCAAATGGTGCGTTGTCAGCGCGAATATCCGGAGCTCACCTTGCGGGCGGTTCGCGACTCGATGCCCTTTAGAGCTGAAATTCTCGACCGACACGAAAACGCGCTGAGAAGCCTTGGAATGCCGGAATAGAGGACCACTTGCCGGATCGGTGGCCGGAACAGACAGCCGGAAGGAGGCCATGAGGCTATTTCATCGCCTGGAGCCCCTGGCTAGAATCGCCGCATCGGCAACGGTGCGACCAATTTCACGAGCTATATCGTCGGAGTGGATCGTGGTCAGGCGGCGCTGCTGAACGCCGCTTTGGCAAGCTTCTTTAGAGCATCGCTACGGTCTCAAATATCCAGATTGGCGACCGACAGCGCATTGTCCTGGATGAACTCGCGGCGAGGCTCCACCTCGTCGCCCATCAGCCGCGAGAACAGCGAGTCGGCGTCGGTCGCGTCATTGACCTTGACCTGCAGCAGCGAACGCACATTCGGATCGAGCGTCGTTTCCCAGAGCTGCTCGGCGTTCATCTCGCCAAGGCCCTTGTAGCGCTGCATGGTCAGCCCCTTGCGGCCGGTGGCGAACACTGCGTTGAGCAGCGCCAGCGGTCCCGAAAGCAGCTCGGAGCTTTCCTTGCGGCGCAAGGTCGGCTGCTCGCCATAGACTTCCGCCAGGCGCGAGGCATAGCGGTCGAGCTGGCGCGCATCGGCCGAAGCGATCAGCCCGGCATCGAGCTGCGCCACGTCCTTCACGCCGCGCACGGTGCGCTCGAACACATAGCCGCCGGAGCCGTCATTGGAGGCCGATAGGCGCCCGGTCCAGCCGCGCTCGGTCTCTTCGGCGATCATATCGAGCCGCCCGGCGACGCGCTCGGCCATCGCATTGGCGCGGCCGAGATCGGCAAGCACGTCGGCGTTGAGCGCGCCGGCGATCGCCGCCTGCTCGACGACGCTGCGGTTGTAGCGCGTGTGCAGCCCGTTGATCAGCTGGCGCACGGCAATTGCGTCGTCGATGGCGCTGCGCAGATCCTGGCCTGTCCGCACCTCGCCGGAGGCGAGCGTCAGCGAAGCCTCGTCCAGCCCGGACTCGATCAGGTATTCCTCATAGGCGTTTTCGTCCTTGAGGTATTGCGAGCTCTTGCCCCGGGTCACTTTGTAGAGCGGCGGCTGGGCGATGTAGAGATGGCCGCGCTCGATCAGCTCCGGCATCTGCCGGAAGAAGAAGGTGAGCAGCAGCGTGCGGATGTGGGCGCCGTCGACGTCGGCGTCGGTCATCAGGATGATCTTGTGGTAGCGCAGCTTGTCGGCGTTGAACTCGTCCTTGCCGATCGAGGTGCCGAGCGCGGTGATCAGCGTGCCGATCATGTCGGAGGAGAGCATGCGGTCGAAGCGCGCGCGCTCGACATTCAGGATCTTGCCGCGCAGCGGCAGGATCGCCTGGTTCTGGCGCGAGCGCCCGCCCTTGGCCGAGCCGCCGGCCGAGTCACCCTCGACGATGAAGATTTCGGACTTGGCCGGGTCGCGCTCCTGGCAGTCGGCAAGCTTGCCGGGCAGCGAGGTGACGCCGAGCGAGCTCTTGCGCGTGATGTCGCGCGCCTTGCGCGCGGCCTCGCGCGCCGCGGCCGCCTGGATCACTTTCTCGACCACGACCTTGCCTTCGGCGGGATGTTCTTCGAGCCAGGTGCCGAGCGCCTCGTTGACCAGGCTTTCCACCACCGGGCGCACTTCGGACGAGACCAGCTTGTCCTTGGTCTGCGAGGAGAATTTCGGATCCGGCACCTTGACCGAGAGGACCGCGGTCAGGCCTTCGCGGCAATCATCGCCGGTCAGCGATACCTTTTCCTTCTTGGTCTGGCCGGACGATTCGCCGTAGCCGGTGACCTGCCTGGTCAGCGCCGCGCGGAAGCCCGCCAGATGCGTGCCGCCGTCGCGTTGCGGGATGTTGTTGGTGAAGGCCAGCACATTCTCGTGGTAGCTGTCGTTCCACCACATCGCGACTTCGACGGTGATGCCGTCGCGCTCGGCGCGGATGGCGATCGGCATCTCGATCAGCGGCTTCTTCACCCGGTCGAGATATTTGACGAACTCCTCCAGACCGCCGTCGTAATGCAGCTCATGGCGCACGATGTCGGCATGGCGGGCGTCGGTCAGCACGATGCGCACGCCGGAATTGAGGAAGGCAAGCTCGCGCAGTCGATGCTCCAGCGTGCTGTAGTCGAACTCGACCATGGTGAAGGTCTCGGCCGACGGGAAGAACGTGATTTCGCTGCCGCTGCGGCCCTCATAGGTGCCCGGGCGCTTGTCCTGCTCGTAGCTTCCGGTCACCTTCAGCGGTGCGTCGGCATTGCCGTGCGTGAAGCTCATCTCGAAGATCTCGCCGTTGCGGCGGACCTTGATCTTCAGCCATGCCGAAAGCGCATTGACCACCGAGACGCCGACGCCGTGCAGGCCGCCCGAGACCTTGTAGGAGTTCTGGTCGAATTTGCCGCCGGCATGCAGCTGCGTCATGATCACTTCGGCCGCCGAAACGCCCTCTGAGGGGTGGATATCGGTCGGAATGCCGCGGCCATTGTCGATCACGGTGACGGAACCGTCTGGGTTGAGCGTCACCGAGACGAGGTCGGCGTGGCCGGCCAGCGCCTCGTCGATGGCGTTGTCCACCACCTCATAGACCATGTGATGCAGGCCCGAGCCGTCATCGGTGTCGCCGATATACATGCCCGGCCGCTTGCGCACGGCATCCAACCCCTTCAAAACCTTGATGGAATCGGCGCCGTACTCGGCTTCCGCGCCATTGGCGCTTTCGATCTGGTCGCTCATGAAAACCTGTCTGATTGATGCCGCTGGTACAGCGCCGAAAAATGGCCCCGAATCGCGCCGTTTTGATGTCCTAGATATAGGCGCAAACGGTTGCTTTTCCAAGGTTTGCGGCCATTTTGCCGGCTTGGCGAGCGACCCCGTCACGTCCGCGCGAGATGCTGGCGAGCGCATTGGGGCGTCCGACAGTGAAAGCCGTGCCGAAGCGCGGCCTCGCAAGTGTCTTCGCGGGGAGCCTCGCGCCTATCCGGCGGCACGCAACGTTTTCAGCGCCTCGCTCCATCGGGACAGTTCGTCCAGCATCGTCCTGGCGCCTCCCTGCACCTGTTCGCTCGGATGAAATGCACGGTTCTGGTCGAGCAACGTCGCATAGGCGGGCAGCGCCACGCCCTCCGGGATCGGCATGACGCCGACGGAGGCGAGCAACGGCTTCAAGGCCTGCGCCGCGCGCAGGCCGCCTGACACGCCGCCATAGCTGAAGATCGCCGCCGGCTTGTAGCGCCATTCATGGACCAGGTAGTCGATGGCGTTCACGATCGCGGGCGCCACGAAGTAGTTATACTCCGGCGCGACGAACACGAAGGCATCGGCGGCATCGATCGCCTTCGACCAGGCCTTGGTGTGGTCGTTCTCGTATTTGCGCAGGCGCGGATGGTGCGGCTCGTCGAGCATCGGCAGGTTGAACGCCGCGATGTCGGTCAGCACCGGCTCGAACTTGCCGTGCTCGCGGGCGAAGCCCTCCAGCCATTCGCCGAAGATCGGGCCGGCGCGTCCCGGCCGCGTGCTGCCGATGATGATGTCCAGGCGTTGCTTCACTTGGGGCTCCTTGCTTGACGGTATCCGTTGGTGACTAAAGCAAGCCTCCACCCACAACAAGCAGGCATCGGCGGACGTCGTTCACATTCCGGCGAGGCGCCGGGCCGCTCGGTCACATGGACGTCCGCTTCGTCGGACACTACATTCGGCGCTGTCAGCGGAGCACGCTTCATGGACACCAAGCCCGCCCCCTTCGTGCCGCCGGCGCCGACGCCGCGCACAAAGCCGCCTTCGACGCTGGAGATGATGCGCATCATCTACCGCAACCCGCTCGAATTATGGGGCGAGCACACTTACAACGAGCCCTGGATTTCGGTGACCGGCGTCGGCGGGCCGCTGGTGGTCGCCAATGATCCGGGCCTTATCCGCCATGTGCTGGTCGACAACGCCAGGAACTACAAGATGGCGACCGTGCGCCAGCTGGTGCTGCGGCCGATCCTGCGCGACGGACTGCTGACCGCCGAGGGCGAGGTCTGGAAGCGCTCGCGCAAGGCGATGGCGCCGGTGTTCACGCCGCGCCACATCTTCGGCTTCGCCGAGCCGATGCTGAGACGCACGCTGGAATTCGCCACCCGCTACGAGGCCGGCGGCACGACCGATGTCGCCCACGACATGACGCTGCTCACCTATGACATTCTGGCCGAGACGCTGTTCTCCGGCGAGATCGCCGGCGAGCCCGGCAGCTTCGCCAAGGAGATCGATCGCCTGTTCGAGACGATGGGCCGCGTCGATCCGCTCGACCTGTTGCGCGCGCCGGAATGGCTGCCGCGTCTCACCCGCATCCGCGGCCGCAAGACCATGGCCTATTTCCGCAACATCGTCGCCGGCACGGTGAGGATGCGCGAAGAGCGGATGAAGCGCGATCCCGACGGCGTGCCGCAGGATTTCCTCACGCTTCTGCTGCGCGCCGAGGGGCCGGACGGACTGACGCGCGCCGAAGTCGAGGACAACATCATCACCTTCATCGGCGCCGGCCACGAGACGACCGCGCGGGCGCTGGGCTGGACGATCTATTGCCTCGCCGGGGCGCCCTGGGAGCGCGACAAGGTCGAGCGGGAGATCGACGCCGTGCTGGCGCGCGAGCCGGATCCGACCAAGTGGCTGGATGCCATGCCGCTCACCCGCGCCGCTTTCGAGGAGGCGCTGAGGCTCTACCCGCCGGCACCTTCGATCAACCGCGAGCCGATCGAGCCGGAGACCTGGAACGGGTTGTACATTCCGAAATACGCCGCCGTACTGGTGATGCCGTGGGTCGTGCATCGCCACCGCAAGCTCTGGGACAGGCCGAACGCCTTCCTGCCGGAGCGCTTCCATCCGGAAAACCGCGACCGGATCGACCGGTTCCAGTACCTGCCGTTCGGCGCCGGGCCGCGCGTCTGCATCGGTGCCAGCTTCGCCATGCAGGAGGCGATCATCGCCCTGGCGATCCTGCTGTCGCGCTTCCGGTTCGACGTGACTCCTGAGACCCGGCCATGGCCGGTGCAGAAGCTCACCACGCAACCGCAGGGCGGCCTGCCGATGCAGGTCTCCCGCCGCGCCTGAGCTTTTGTCAGCGATCGGCGATAGGCCGGCGCTGCTGGAACTGGCCGGCCGCGCGGAAGCGCCAGAGATAGCTGGGCAGGATCGTGGCGATCGCCTGCGGCTGGATGCCGAGGCCGGTCAGGGTCCTGGCGGCCTTGGCGGCGTCGTCCGAAACGACGTTGTGCTCGCGCAACTGCATGACCTGGTCCTTGGTCAAGAGCGGATTGGGCAGCAGCTGCAGGATCGAGGCCTGGATGTTCGCCACCCAGAACGGCACCGGCACCAGGAGGCGGCGGCGTTCGACGACCATCAGCAGCTCTTCCATGCATTGCTTGAAGGTCAGCACCTGCGGCCCGCCGAGCTCGTAGATCTGGCCGCCCTCGATCTTGCCGTCGACCGAACGCGCCACCGCTTCGGCGACGTCGCCGACATAGACCGGCTGGAACTTGGTCTGCCCGCCGCCGATCAGCGGCAGCACGGGCGAATAACGCGCCATGTTGGCGAAGCGGTTGAAGAAACCGTCCTCCGGCCCGAAATTGATCGACGGCCGCAAGATGACGGCATCGCCGATCGTGTCGAACACGGCTTTTTCGCCGAGCGCCTTGGTGCGGGCATAGTCGGACGGCGACTTGAGATCGGCGCCGAGCGCCGAGATGTGGGTGAGGCCGGCGCCGACCGAGCGCGCGGCTTCGGCGACGGCGCGCGCCCCGAAATCGTGCACGGCGCCGAATTTCTGGCGGCCGGTCTCATGCAGAATGGCGACGAGGTTGACGACATGGTCGGCGCCCTGCACGGCGCGGTCTACCGACCAGCGCACGCGCACATTGGCCTGCACCGGCTGGATCTGGCCGACATTGCCGAGCGGCTGCACATGGCCGGCAAGGTCGGGCCGCCGGCAGGCGACCCGGATGCGGTAGCCGCGCTTGGCCAGCGCCCGCACGACATGGCGACCGACGAAGCCCGAGCCGCCGAAGACGACGACGAGCTTGGGGGTCTGCAGGATTTCGGTCATGACTGGCTCCGCGCGAGTGCTTGGCTGAAGCCGTTTCTTAATCCGTTTCTTGCCAAAGGCAAAGAGCGACCGGAGGTCGCCATTGCGTTGTTTTCGGACTTGCCCAGAATGCCCCTCCTGCTGCGTTCGAAGAAAACGGAAAACCCCGCCGAAGCGGGGTTTTCCGGGCAGCGTCCGCGCCGAAACAGGGTCCAACGAGGCGGCCAGACCTGAGACGGTATCAAGGTGGCGCGAAGCAAGCACGCACGCCCCGCCCTAAACGCTCGGCGCGGCGCCGCCAACCGCGAGCCAAACGAAGCCAACCGGACGGCTCGCGGCGTGGGATGCCCGGAGATTGGTCGTTGCAGGGCGAGAAAAGGTTCACTCGCGGAGAGGAAAATCAGGCCGAGTAACGCTCGGCGAATTCCGAAATGCGCTGCACGACCGCCCTGGACGTGGTGATGCCGCGCGCCTTTGCCTTCTCCGCGGCTTCGGCGCGGGAGCGGCCGGGGATATGCACGCCATAGCGCCGCCGCAGCCGGTCGAGCTGGTCCTTCATGCGCTGCTCGAATTCTGGGTCGAGCAGCTTGGGTTCGATGGCGAGAACGAAAAGGCCGGTGCCGGGGCTGTCCGGCCCGCCGGTGAACCAGGGCGCGTCGAGCGACCAGTTGGCGCCGGAAATGCCGGCGGCCAGCACCTCGACCATCAAGGCGATGTTGGCGCCGCGCTGGCCGCCAAAGGCAAGCATGGCGCCCTTCATCGCCGCCGCCGGATCGGTGGTCGGGTTGCCGCTGGCATCCAGCGCCCAGCCTTCGGGGATGTTCTTGCCGTCCTCGGCCGCCTTGCGGATGTTGACGAAAGCGGTGGCGCTCGACGACTGGTCGATAACCAGCGGCGGCCCGTCGGCGGCGGGCGATGCAAAGGACATCGGATTGGTGCAATAGACCGGCTTGACCGAACCTGAACCGGCAAGCACCGCCGGCCCGTTGGTGGCGGCGAAGGAAACCAGCCCCTGCTCGGCGAGCCGCCCGGTGAAATAGCCGAGCGCGCCGCATGTATAGGAATTCTTCTGCGAGAAGATCGAGACGCCGAACAGTTTTGCTGCCTTGACCAGATCATCGATCGTGCGGTCGAAGCCGGTATGGGCAAGTCCGCCGCGCGCATCCGAAAGATAGACGGCGAGCGCTGGTCGGGTGATCGCCGGATCGGCGTTGCCGTCGATGCGGCCGGCTTCGAGCGCTTCCAGATAATCGATGAAATGCGACAGCCCCACCGTCGACAGGCCTTCGGCCTCCGCGGCGATGATCGAGGCGGTTAATGACTGCGCCGCTTCTTCGTTGGCGCCGGCGCCGAGCGCCGCCATCCGGCATAGGCCTGTTGCCTGGTCGAGAGTGAGTTGCATCAGGGCTGCTCCTGAGTGAGTAGGAAAGTAGGGAGTAGTCAGTAGGGGAAAACCAGCAAGCAGCCCACTGCTCACCACTCACTATTCACGACTCACTTACCCGATCTTGACCGGAATCCGAGCCTCGATCCGACTGAAGACGAAGACCAGGATGCCGGTGATCGTCATATAGATCAGCGCCAAGAGCAGCAAAGGCTCATAGGTCAGGTAGGTGTCCTGGCGCACCTTGGAGGAGACGGCGAAGATATCGATGACGCTGATCGTCGCCACCAGCGGGGTCGACTTCAGCTGCAGCACGGTCTCGCCGGTCAGCGTCGGCAGCGCCCGGTAGAAAGCCTGCGGCAACCAGATGCGCCGGAAGATTTTCCAGCGGCTCATGCCGAACGCGCGGGCGGCCTCCAACTGTCCGCGCGGCACGCCGGCGAAGGCGCCGCGCATCACTTCACCCTCATAGCCGGCGAAAGACAAGGTCAGCGCCACCACGCCATACGGCCAGGCCTGCCTGAGATACGGCCAAAGCCAGGATTCACGGATCCACGGATATTGCGGAAAGATCGAGCCGAGGCCGTAATAGAGCAGCCAGAGCTGCAGGAGCAGCGGCGTTCCCCGGATGATGGTGCAGAAGACCTTCGCCGGTGCCGAGAACCAGATCGGCCCGCCTGCCTGGGCGAGCCCGAGCGGCACGGCCAGCGCAAAGCCCAGCGCGCAGGTCACGGCGAGGATCCAAAGCGTCCGCCAGATGCCCATCAGGCCCATTTCCCAATATTGCGGCAGCCAGTCCCAGCGCATGAAGAAGGCGGCGCACAGAACCAGCGCCAGCCCGATCAGGATCAGCACGATGCGGTGCGGCTTGAGCCAGATCGAGGCGCGCGCCGCCATGTGGATCGCGGAGGCTTCGGCGGACATCAGCGCGCCTCCCTGACGGAGGGCATGCCGCGCCGCGACCAGGCCTCGACGCGGCCGATGATCAGGTTGGAGAACAGCGAGAGCGCGAGATAGAGCGCGCCGGCCGCAAGGTAGAAAAGAAGGTAGGCCTTGGTCACTCCGGCCGCCTGGCGCGTCGCCAGCGTCAGTTCGAAGAAGCCGACGACGGCAAGCAGCGCGGTGTCCTTGGTGGCGATGAGCCACAGATTCGCCAGGCCGGGGATGGCGAAGGGCAGCATGGCCGGCACAGTGATGCGTCGCAGCATCAGGCCCGGCGACATGCCGTAGGCGCGGGCGGCCTCGATCTGGCCTTGCGGGATGGCGAGGATGGCGCCGCGGATGACTTCGGTCGAATAGGCGCCCTGGACGAAACCCAGCACGAAAATGCCGGCCGCGAGCCCGCTGATGTCGACACGGCTGTAGCCGATCGCAGTCAGCACCTGGTTGATGAGGTCGGTGCCGGCGTAATAGAGCAGCAGGATCAGCACCAGTTCCGGCACGGCGCGCACGACAGTCGTGTAGACCGCGAGCAGATCGCGCGTCACCGGGCCGCCATAGAGCTTGCCGAAGGCGCCGGCGGTGCCGATCATGAGGCCGAGGCAGGTGGCGCCGATGGCGATCTCGACCGAATGCAGCAGGCCGACCAGCAGCGTGCCGCCCCAGCCGGGCGCCACGGGCGACAGGAGTTCCATGAAGCCGGCCGCGGAGGCCGGAAGAAAGACGTCGATCAGCTTCGCCCCCGGATTGCTGGCAAGCCACCGAGGGCAAGGTCGGCGGCGCGCATGCGTGGCAAGGTCGGGCATGGCGCGGACGCCATGCCCTCACTCATTGCAAGAGGACTCAGTTCGACTGCGTGGCGCCGCCATAGATGTCGAAGTCGAAATACTTCTTCGAGATCTCGTCATATTTGCCGTTGGCGCGGATCGCCTTGATGCCGGCGTTGAATTTTTCCTTGAGCGCGGTGTCTTCCTTGCGGATACCGGCACCGACGCCCGGTCCAAGCACCTCATCGTCCGGGGCCACCATGCCCTTCAGGTCGCAGCAGGCCTTGCCCTGGTCCGACTTCAGGAACTCGCCGAGCGCGATCGAGTCGGCCTGCACCGCGTCGATACGGCCGGCGGCCAGATCCTGGTTGGCTTCGTCCTGGGTCTGGTATTCCTTGATCTCCTGTGCGCCGGTGAAATGCTTCTTGGCGTACACGGCATGCACGGTCGAGACCTGGACGCCGATCACCTTGCCCTTGAGATCGTCCGGCGTGGAGCCGAACTTCTGGTCCTTCGGTCCGATGATCGCGGTCGGGGTGTTGTAATACTTGTCCGAGAAGTCGATCGTCTTCTTGCGCTCGTCGGTGATCGACATGGAAGAG
This sequence comes from Mesorhizobium sp. B3-1-8, assembly GCF_006439495.1. Lineage (NCBI taxonomy): Bacteria > Pseudomonadati > Pseudomonadota > Alphaproteobacteria > Hyphomicrobiales > Phyllobacteriaceae > Mesorhizobium > Mesorhizobium sp. B3-1-8. Next base: position 255,868 of record NZ_VFTK01000001.1, on the reverse strand, counting down.
ACGATGGCGTCGATCTTCTTGGTGGTCAGCGCCGGGATGATGCCATCCCAGGCAACCGGCGTGATGACGCAGTCGAGTTTCTCTTCGGCGCAGACGGCGTCGACGAAGTCGATCTCCCAGCCCACCCATTTGCCCGAGGCGTCGGGCGAGGTGAAGGGCGGATAGGGTTCGGCGGCGACGCCGATCTTGACCTGCTCGGCCTTGGCCACGCCACCCATCGCCGCGACGCCGAGAAGCAGTGCGGCGGCGAATGTCTTGACAACAGTCTTCATTTCAGGACTCCCAGTTTGTTGTTGTTCCCGGTTTTTCGCTCCGCTTGATGCCGGCACCTAGCCGACATTGCGGAGGAATTGCTTGAGCCTTTCGGATTTTGGCGCGCCGAACAGCTGTTCCGGCGGACCTTCTTCCTCGACCAGCCCGTTGTAGAGATAGACGACATGCGTCGCGACCTCGCGGGCGAACTTCATTTCATGTGTCACCAGCACCATGGTGCGCCCCTCGCGCGCCAGGTCGCCGATGACTTTCAGCACCTCGCCGACCAGTTCGGGATCGAGCGCGGACGTCGGTTCGTCGAACAGCATGACGCGCGGATTGATCGCCAGCGCGCGGGCGATCGCGGCCCGCTGCTGCTGGCCGCCGGACAGGAAGGCCGGATAGACGTCGCGCTTCTCCGCCAGCCCGACGCGGGCGAGCAGCTTCTCGGCCTGGGCGATCGCTTCGTCGCGCTTGACGCCGAGCACATGCACCGGAACCTCGATGACGTTCTCGATCAGCGTCATGTGGCTCCACAGGTTGAAATTCTGGAAGACCATGCCGAGCCTCGAGCGGATACGCTCGATCTGCCTGCGGTCGGCCGGAACGGTATGGCCGTGGCTGTCGGCCTTGAGCCTGATCTCCTCGCCATTGACCCGGATGATGCCGCTGGTCGGGTTCTCCAAACAGTTGATGCAGCGCAACAGCGTCGACTTGCCGGAGCCGGAGCCGCCGATGATGGCGACCACCTCGCCGTCGCGCGCCGACAGCGAAACGCCCTTCAGCACGTGCAGCTGGCCGAATTTCTTATGCAGGTTTTCGACATGGATGGCTTCGGCGGCGCTGTTCTGCGCCTTGCCGGACTGGACTGCGGCAGCGTCCGCCACGCTCACCGGGCGACCTTTCTACGGTCGAAGGCAGGTCGTCGAACGTCCATCCGGCTAATCAACATACGCTGTCCTGCCCGCTCCAGACTTCAGCATGGACCCGACAGCGCGAGCCCGTCAATCCCGCTCATTACGGCACTTGCGGCCTTGTTGCGCAAGTGTATAAATAGCCTTTCATGAAATTTTCACGATTTTTTTCATCTTAAAAGGACATCGATGAGCGCTTTCGGATCACAGTCCATGGCAGCGCCGCTGCGGCGCGTGCTGATGCGGTCGGCGGCCAACGCCATGCGCGACGCCGACAGGGCTGCCTGGCACTATGGCCCGGGATTCAACCCGGCGAAGGCCGCTTCGCAGCATGCGCTCCTTGCCGAGCTGGTGGCGGCTTCCGGCGCCGAAATCGAATGGATCGAGGACACGGCCGACGGCCTTTCGGATTCGGTGTTCACGCATGACCCGTCGCTGATGACCGACCGCGGCGCGCTGATCCTGTCCATGGGCAAGCCACTGCGCGCCCGGGAGCCCTCGCTGCATGAGGAAACCTACAAGCGACTGGGCATTCCGGTCCTCGGCCGGGTCGAGGCGCCTGGTCAGGTCGAAGGCGGTGACTGCGTATGGGTGGATGCCCGCACGCTGGCGATCGGGCGCGGTGTGCGCTCCAACCAGGAAGGCATCCAGCAGGTTTCCAACCTGCTGACGCCGCTGGGCGTTTCCGTCTACGGCTTCGATCTGCCGCTGTGGCAGGGCGAAGAGGCGTGCCTGCATCTGATGTCGGTGATCAGCCCGCTGGCCGACGACCTTGCCCTGGTCTATTCGCCGCTTCTGCCGGCCCCGTTCTATCAGATGCTGAAGGCGCGCGGCATCCGGCTGGTCGAAGGCGACGCCGAAGAGTTCGCCGCTTCCAACGGCCTCAGCCTGAACGTGCTGCCGACCAGCCCGCACAAGGTCATCGCCGTTGCAGGTTTTCCCAAGACCAAGGCCGCGATGGAAGCCGCCGGCTGCACGGTTGAGATATTCGAGGCGGACGCGCTCTGCATCGCCTGCGAAGGCGGGCCGACATGCTTGACGCGGCCGATCCTGCGCCAATGAATGCGCGCCGCAAGTTCCGCCGCGAGGGCGAGGAGCGGCGGCGGCAGGATCTGATCGATGCGACGCTCGACAGCGTGGCGGAACATGGCCTTCAGGGCGCCACCTTGCGTACCATCGCCTTACGCGCCGGCGTCACCGCCGGGCTGATCCGGCACTATTTCCCCGGCAAGGAAGAATTGCTGCAGGAAGCCTATACGGCGCTGGTCGGCCGCATGACCGAACAGGCGAAAGCGGCATTGGTCATGGAAGACGCCTCGCCGCGCCAACGCCTCGCGGCTTTCGTCACCGCCAACCTCAATGCGCCGATCATCGACCAGCGGGTGTTTTCGCTCTGGGCAACCTTCCTAGGCCGCGCCAATGCGGATCCGACGCTCGCCCGTGCCCACCGCGAAGGCTACCTTGGCTTTCGCAACGAGGTGGAAGCGGTCGTGGCCGAAGTGCTCGCCGCCGACCGGCGCAAGCCGGATGCAGGCAAGCTGCGCCACCATGCCATCGCGATCAACGCGATCATCGACGGGCTCTGGATCGAAGGCTGCCTGGCCGGCGAGATGTTCTCGCCCGGCGAGCTGGCGGCGATCGGCATCAAGGCCGTCGAGGCCGAACTCGGCCTCGCGGCGCTGGAGCAATTCCAGGAAAAATGAGAAGCGGTTGGGTTCGGCACTTCGCCGTAACTTTCCGTCCGCAATTGCGTAAGAAACAAAAGGAAGGAAATGCGATGACTACCATCGGCGAAGCGCTCATCACCCTGCTCGAAGCGCATGGCGTCGACACCGTCTTCGGCATTCCAGGCGTGCATACGGTCGAGCTCTATCGCGGCCTGGCGCGCTCGAGGATCCGCCACGTCACGCCGCGCCACGAGCAGGGGGCAGGCTTCATGGCCGATGGTTATGCGCGCGCCGGCGGCCGGCCGGGCGTCGCCTTCGTCATCACCGGACCGGGGCTGACCAACACCATCACCGCCATGGGCCAGGCGCGCGCCGATTCGGTGCCGATGCTGGTGATCTCCGGCGTCAACGCAACCGATACGCTGGGCAAGGGGTTGGGCTTCCTGCATGAGCTGCCGGATCAGCGCGGCATGATGGAAAAGGTCGCGCTGTTTTCCGAGCGTGTCATCGAGGCCGGGCAACTGCCGGGCGCTCTCGCCCGCGCCTTCGCCGTTTTCTCCTCCTCACGTCCGGGTCCGGTCCATATCGAGATCCCCACCGACGTCATGGTGAAGCCCGCCGACGATATCGCGGCAGCGCTGAGCAACGCCGCGCCGCCCGCCCCGGCCCCTGCGGCGACTGCCGAAGCGGCAAAGCTCATCAAGGCGGCGCGCCGGCCGCTGATCCTCGCCGGTGGCGGGGCAAGGAAGGCCGACGCTGGGCTGCGGCGCCTGGCCGAGACGCTTGGCGCGCCGGTCGTCGAGACCGCCAATGCGCGTGGCCTGCTGCATGGCCATCCGCTCTGCGTGCCGGCCAGCCCAAGTCTGAAGGCAGTGCGCGCGTTGATGGCGGACGCTGACCTGGTGATTGCCGCCGGCACGGAGTTCGGACCGACCGACTATGACGGCTATGGCGACGGCGGCTTCGTGCTGCCGAAGAACCTGATCCGTATCGATATCGGCGCCGACCAAATCGCGCGCCGGCCGGTGACGGTCGGCATCCAGGCGGATTGCGCCGAAGGGATCGAGGCTCTGCTTGCGGCGATCGGGCTCGGCCATGCTGCGGCAAGCGATGGCGAGGCTCGTTCGGCTGCCGCGCGGAAGGCAGCGCTAGCCGAATTGAAGCCCGACTATCTGGCGCAAGTTCATGCCGTGGAAACGATCCGCGACGCGCTGCCGGGCGCCATCATCGTCGGCGATTCGACCCAGCCGATCTATGCCGCAAACCTCTATTACGACCACGACCGTCCGGGCGGCTGGTTCAACGCAGCGACGGGCTTCGGCGCGCTGGGCTACGGTCCGCCGGCGGCGATCGGTGCGGCACTTGCGGTGCCCGAGGCGCCGGTGGTGTGCCTCACCGGCGACGGCGGCTTCCAGTTCACCTTACCGGAGATCGGCGCCGCGCTCGACGCCGAAGCGCCCGTGATCTTCGTCGTATGGAACAACCGCGGCTATCGCGAGATCGAGACCTCGATGCTCGATGTCGGCGTGGAGCCGGTCGGCGTGTCGCCGGCGCCGCCGGATTTCTGCAAGCTCGCCGAGGCCTATGGCATCGAGGCCGAGCGGCTGGCCGGGACCGGTGGTCTTGCCGAGGCGCTGAGGCGCGCCCGGGCGGCAGGCGAGCCGCGCGTCATCGAAATCACCGTCGACTGAAGACTGGCGCGTCTGCCAGTAGGCCCATTCCGGCGCCGGCAGATTGATGTCGCCTGCCAAGTTCCGACGCATGCAAAGACGCTGCGCCTGCCATGTCGATATTTCAATTGAGTGACGACGCGAAAGGCGCGACGTTCGAGCCTGGGGCGGCATAACCCAAGATATAATCAAAAAAATGACAGGAGCGGTCGAAGGATGACGGAAACGCTTAATGGCAGGCATGTCGTGGTGACGGGCGGTACTGGGGCGCTCGGCGGCGCGGTTGTCGGCAGATTGCTGGAGCAAGGCGCGATCTGCCACGTGCCCAATGCCCACGCGGCAGCCCCGCCGCATTTTCCTTACGCAGCCCATGCCAGCGTGCATCTGGCGCATAATGTCGACCTGTCGGATTCGGCCAAGGTCGAGGCCTTCTACCATCAGGTGCCCGCGCTCTGGGCTTCGATCCACCTTGCAGGCGGCTTCACCATGGCGCCGGTGGAAAAGATCGAGTCGGCCTCTTTCGCCGAGATGATGGAGACCAACGCCCGCACGGCCTTCCTGTGCAGCCGCGCCGCTGTGCGCTCGATGCTGGCGTCCAATACGGCCGGCCGCATCGTCAATGTCACCGCGCGCGCCGGCCTCGAGCCGAGGCGCGGCTCCGGCATGGTCGCCTATGCCGCGAGCAAGGCGGCGGTCGCGGCGATGACGGTGGCCATGGCCGAAGAGCTGAAACACAAGAGCATCCTGGTCAACGCCGTGGCGCCCTCGACGCTCGACACGCCCGCCAATCGCGCCGACATGCCCGACGCCGATTTCGCCAAATGGGTCAGTCTCGAAGCCGCCGCGGAAGCGATCGCCTATCTCGCCTCGCCCGCCAACCAGGCCATGAGCGGCACACTGGTTCCGTTGTACGGCCGCGCCTGAACTCGATATCCCGACAAAAGAAAAACCCGCCGGATCGCTCCGGCGGGTTTTTGCAGTTCGTCAGTTGAAGAGGCCTGGCTTAGTTGCCCTGCTTCTTCAGCGCCGCGCCCAGGATATCGCCCAGCGAGGCGCCGGAGTCGGTCGAGCCGTACTGGGCGACCGCTTCCTTTTCCTCGGCGATTTCCAGCGCCTTGATCGAGACCTGCAGCTTGCGGGTCTTCTTGTCGAAGGCGATGACGCGGGCGTCGACCTTCTGGCCGACGGTGAAGCGCTCGGGGCGCTGCTCGTCGCGGTCGCGCGAAAGGTCCGAACGCTTGATGAAGGTCTCGATGCCGCTGTCGACCAGCCGCACGTCCAGACCGCCATCCTTCACGCCGATGACCTCGCAGGTGACGACGGCGTTCTTGCGCAGCTCGCCGCTGTTGGCCGCTTCGCCGACAGTGTCACGGGCCAGCTGCTTGATGCCGAGCGAGATGCGCTCCTTCTCGATGTCGACGTCGAGCACCTGCGCCTTGACCACGTCGCCGCGATTGTACTCTTCGATGACCTGCTCGCCCGGACGGGTCCAGTCGAGGTCGGAAAGGTGCACCATGCCGTCCACGTCGCCTTCCAGGCCGATGAACAGGCCGAACTCGGTCTTGTTCTTGACCTCGCCCTCGACCTGGCTGCCGACCGGATGGCTCGAGGCGAAAGCCTGCCACGGATTTTCCAGCGTCTGCTTGAGGCCGAGCGAGATGCGGCGCTTGGCCGGATCGACCTCGAGCACCACCACGTCGACTTCCTGCGTCGTCGACAGAATCTTGCCGGGGTGCACGTTCTTTTTCGTCCACGACATTTCCGAAACGTGGATGAGGCCCTCGATGCCCGGCTCCAGCTCGACGAACGCGCCGTAGTCGGTGATGTTGGTGACGGTGCCCTTGATCTTCTTGCCGATCGGGAACTTGGTGCCGATATCCGACCACGGATCCGACTCGAGCTGCTTCATGCCGAGCGAGATGCGGTGGGTTTCCTGGTTGATGCGGATGATCTGCACCTTGACCGTCTGGCCGATGTTGAGGATCTCGGTCGGATGGTTGACGCGGCGCCATGCCATGTCGGTGACATGCAGCAGGCCGTCGATGCCGCCGAGGTCGACGAATGCACCGTAGTCGGTGATGTTCTTGACCACGCCTTCGACCACCTGGCCTTCCTCGAGGTTCTGCACGATTTCCGAACGCTGTTCGGCGCGGCTCTCCTCGAGCACGGTGCGGCGCGACACCACGATGTTGCCGCGGCGGCGATCCATCTTGAGGATCTCGAAGGGCTGCGGGTTGTGCATCAGCGGGGTGACGTCGCGGATCGGGCGGATATCGACCTGGCTGCGCGGCAGGAACGCCACGGCGCCGTCGAGGTCGACGGTGAAGCCGCCCTTGACCTGGTTGAAGATGACGCCTTCGACGCGCTCACCCTTGGTGAACTTCTCTTCGAGACGCACCCAGCTCTCCTCGCGGCGAGCCTTCTCGCGCGACAGCATGGCCTCGCCAAGCGCGTTCTCGATGCGCTCGACATAGACTTCGACGGTGTCGCCGACCTTGAGGGAGGATTCCTTGCCCTTGGCGCCGAATTCCTTCAGCGGCACGCGGCCTTCGACCTTGAGGCCGACATCGATGATGGCCATGTCCTTTTCGATCGCGGTGATCGTGCCCCGGACAACCTGACCCTCGCCGGAATGGCCGGCGGTGAATGATTCTTCGAGCATGCTCGCGAAATCGTCGCGAGACGGATTAGCAGCTGACATTGTTTCTCCTGGAATGCTCCGCTTCTGTCGCGGAGCGGGCGCCGTGGGTTAGCGTTGCGTGAGCCTGCCGGCGTTCCGGGCTGAAGAGCCCTTGGCCGCTGTTCAGGCGGCAAGTCCGGCGCATGAAGAATGCTGGCAGGCTGGTTCGTGCCCGATATGGGTATTTTCGCCGCCAACGGCAATCGAAAAACCTGATCAGGCCTTGTTTCTCTTGGCAAGGACGTCGTCAACGATCGCCATCGCCGCCAGAAACGCGGCTTCTATAGCCATTTCGCTGGTATCAAGCAAGTGCGCGTCGGCAGCCGGCTTGAGCGGCGAGTCGGCGCGGCCCATGTCGCGCTCGTCGCGGCGCTGGATATCGGCGAGGATTTCGCCGAAATCGGCCGTGCCGCCCATGCTCTCGATTTCGTTCAGCCGGCGTCGCGCCCGCACCTCGGCGCTGGCGGTCACATAGAGTTTTATCTCGGCGTCGGGGCAGACGACGGTGCCGATGTCGCGGCCGTCGAGCACCGCGCCCGGCGGCATCTTTGCGAAGTCGCGCTGCTTTTCGACCAGGATGCGCCGGACCGACGGGATGACGGCCACTTTCGAGGCGGCTTCGCCCACCGCATGCGCCGACAGCACCGAACGGTCGAGCCGCGTCAGGTCGACCTGGCGCGCCGCGGTTTCCGCCGCCGAGACATTGTCGAGCGGCAGCCCGACCTGCAGCAGCGCATGGGCGACTGCGCGATAGGTCAGCCCGGTGTCGAGCAGGTTCAGCCGGTAGTGGTCGGCCAGCCGCCGGGCCAGCGTGCCCTTGCCGGCCCCGGCGGGACCGTCGATGGCGATGGTGAAGGTCGAGGTCATTCGATGCCTTGACGCAAGCGCCTTGCGCCACTGGCGGTCGAATTCGGCCGCTGTGACCGGCAAGGCCTCGAAATCAGGACCCGAGTTGATCTCTTCGATATCGGGAAAGCCTTCGGTGGAATTTCGTGTCCCTCCGATTTCAAGGTCGTCTGATCCGTCCGGGGCATCACCGCGAATGGCGAAGCCAACCGACCCATCAGCATAGAACTCTATTGTCCGGTTTTGGAAATTGTCGTCTGCGATTTCATACCAGAGGTGAGATGGCTCTTCCGCGATCTCATGCTTCCAGTGAACGTAGACGTATTTCATACAATCTCCGCGCCCAGCCCCTTCATCAGTCCCATGAACTCCGGAAAACTCGTCGCGATCATCGCCTGGTCGTCGATCGTCACCGGCTTCTCGGTCGCCAGCCCCATGACGAGAAAGCTCATGGCGATGCGGTGGTCGAGATGCGTCTGCACGGTCGTGTCCTGGCCATTCGGATGGCCGCCCAGGCCCTTGCCGCCTGGCCTGCCGCGCACGGCAAGCGAAGCTTCGCCTTCCGTGCAGTCGACGCCGTTGAGCTTCAGCCCGTTGGCGACCGCCGACAGCCGGTCGGATTCCTTGACGCGCAATTCCTCCAGCCCCCGCATCAGCGTCTCGCCCTCGGCGAAGCTCGCGGCAACCGCCAGCACCGGATATTCGTCGATCATCGACGGCGCCCGCTCCGGCGGCACGGTGACGCCTTTCAGTTCGGAATAGCGCACGCGCAGGTCCGCCACGTCCTCGCCGCCGGCATTGCGCGGGTTGAGAATGTCGATCCGGCCGCCCATCTCCTGCAGCGTCAGCAAAAGCCCGGTGCGGGTCGGGTTCATCAGCACGTTCTCGATCGTGATGTCGGAGTCCGGCACGATGAGTGCCGCGACCAGCGGGAAGCCGGCCGAGGACGGGTCGCCCGGCACCGCGATGGTCTGCCCGGTGAGCTTGCCCTGGCCTTCGATGAAGATATGGCGCACGCCGCGCTCGTCGGTCTCGACGCTCAGATTGGCGCCGAAGCCTTTGAGCATCTTTTCGGTGTGGTCGCGCGTCATCACCGGTTCGATCACCGTGGTGATGCCGGGCGTGTTCAAGCCGGCAAGCAGCACCGCCGACTTCACCTGCGCGGACGCCATCGGCACGCGATAGGTGATGGGCGCGGCGTGTTTCGGGCCGCGCAGCGTGATCGGCATGCGGTCGCCGGGCGCTGCCTTCAGCACCTGCACGCCCATCTGGCGCAGCGGGTCGAGCACGCGGCCCATCGGCCGGCCGGAAAGCGAGGCGTCGCCGATGAAGGTGGTCTCCATGTCATAGGTGCCGACCAGCCCCATGGTGAGGCGCGAGCCGGTGCCGGCATTGCCGAAATCGAGCGGGCCTTCCGGCTGCAGCAGCGCGCCGTTGCCGGTACCGCGGATCACCCATTCGGCGCCCTTCTTTTCGACATGCGCGCCCATTGCCTTCATGGCGGCGCCCGTGCGCATCACGTCCTCGCCTTCGAGCAGGCCGGTGATGCGGGTCTCGCCGGAGGCGAGGCCGCCGAACATGAAGGAGCGATGCGAGATCGATTTGTCGCCCGGCACGCGCGCGGTGCCGGCAAGGGCAGGGGATTTGCGGGCCGTGGCTGGCTTAGCGGCGGCGGAATGAGACATCCTTGTCTTCCAAATGAAATGCCGGCTGGCCGGCTCGGTTCGTCATGCTGCGGCGGTCTCGTATCACGGTGCGTCGCAATGGTCATCCCCTTGCGCGAGGCCTTCGAATACGAGCATTTTACAATGCCGGCTTTTGGCTTTGACAGCGCTCAAAACTGCGGTTATGGGGTCCACTCTTTTATTGACGAGGCCTACTGTGGCAAAAGCTGAACTTGGCACCAAGCGTGTCGACCCCGAAACGGGTCGGAAATTCTACGATCTCAACAAGGATCCGATCGTCTCGCCCTATACCGGCAAGAGCTATCCACGCTCCTATTTCGACGAAGGCAAGATTTCCGCTGTCGAGGAAGATGAGGAAGTCGCCGAGAAGGAAGTGGACGCCGACGAAGAGGAAGGCGCCGAAGTCGTCTCGCTCGAGGAGGCCGATGACGAGGCCAAGGGCGGCGGCGACGATCTTCCCGATCTTGGCGATGATGAAGAAGATGTCGATCTCGGCGACGATGAGGACGACACCTTCCTTGCCGACGAAGAGGAAGAGGACGATGACGTCGCCGATATGATCGGCGTCGGCGACGACGATGACGAAGTCTGATTTCGTTTGCCGGCCATTTTGGCCTGTGACGAAAAAGCGGCTTTTCAAGGCTTGATCTTGACCGAAGGCGGCGCTAGAAGCCGCCAGCACTAAACGACGGCGCGGTTCCCAACCGCGCCGGATCTCTTCGCCGGAAACGGCGCCGGCCGACTGCCGGGAGTGGGGCCATAGCTCAGTTGGGAGAGCGCTTGAATGGCATTCAAGAGGTCGTCGGTTCGATTCCGATTGGCTCCACCAAACAGTCTGTTGCTCACGCTTGGCGTCGCGCTATTCGCGCTTGCTGCTTGCCAATCGACTCCAGACACACAGCCTGTTGCCGACCCGCAACCCGCCCCGGCCGCTGTTCCCGCTCCGGCCTCGCTGAATTCGGCCGTGCTGGATCAGACAGTCGCGGTCGTTCCGCCCGGCAAGGGCGTTCCGGCGAGATACGCCGCCTTCTCCGGCATCTGGGCGGGGCAGCTCAACGGCATGTATGATGGCAAGCTCGCGGTGCTGACGGTGTCCCCGGGCGGACAGGTGACGGCCAGCTACGCATGGGGCGACTTGGCCGACAACAAGCCGGGCGTCGCCGACGGCTCCGGCAGGATTTCCGGCAACACGCTGAAGTTCAGGCGGCTGCCGAACGGCGCCGACATCACGGCCACGTTGCCGTCGCCAGGAACACTCAACGTTACCTACGCGCTTGCCGGCCAGACCTATACCGGCTCGTTCGCCCGGGTCGGCCAGTGAGCAAAGTCAGCCGCTAAAGCGCGTCGCGCTGAAATGGATTTAGACGACGCGCTTTTAGGTCTTTGTTTTGATGCATGTCGTTGTCCCAGAACCGCTGCGCACTTCTGGGCGACATGCATTAGGATCAAAGCGGGTCCCGCGTGATCCGCACGCACATCGGCGTTCCGATTTCGATGGCGTGGCCGGTGTCAGTCAGCCGGCCGCTCGTCTCGTCGCGGGCGAAGATCGAGATGCGGTCGGCGTTCTGGTTGGCCGAAAACAGATGCCTGCCCGATGGCGTCAGCGCGAGGTTGCGCGGTGTCGCGCCGCCGCAAGGCGCGAAGTCGACCAGCTCCAATTTCCCAGACAGCTGGTCGACGGCGAAGATGGCGACGCTGTCATGGCCTCTGTTGGAGCCGTAGAGAAAGCGGCCGTCGGGCGAGAGCTGGATATCGGCGCAGTGATTATGCGCGCGCGCCTCTCCGGGAACCGCCGGCTTGGTATCGATGAGTTCAAGCCTGCCTGAAGACGGCTCAAGCGCCAGCGACACCACCGTCGAGTCCAGCTCGTTCATGACGAAGACGAAGCGGCCGTTCGGATGCAGCGCGACGTGACGCGGCCCGGCGCCGGGCGCCAGCGCCGAGGAAGCGAGCTTCATCAGCGTGCCGTCGGGCTCTATCCGGTAGGAGACCAGCTGGTCGATGCCGAGATCGGCGACGATGGCAACGCCGCCCTCAACGGTTTCGGTGACGCTGTGGGCGTGCGATTGCTCCTGCCGGTCGGCATTGGGGCCGGTGCCGGAATGCGCCACGCTCGCCAGCGGCGCGGTCAGGCCGCCGTCGGCCGCGAAGCCGAACACAGCGACCGCCTTGTCGGGGCCGCCGCTTCCCATGCCGTAATTCGCGACCAGCAGCTTGCCGCCGTCGCGGGTGATCGTGTTGTGCGCGGTGATGCTGCCAAGCGACGGCTGCTTGTTGATATAGGCGAGTGAATTGGTCGCGCGCTCGAAGCGATAGGCCGTGACCGTTCCCTCGCGCCAGGCGAAGACTTCCGAATTGGCATAGATGCGCGCCCCGTCCGGCGTCACCGACAGGAAGGTCGGGTTGTCGACCTCGTCGGTCTCGGCAAGCTTTTGCACGGCAAGCGTCGCCTCGTCGAAGGCGTAGACACCGAGGCCGACGCCGCGCGCCCCCTGGAAATAGGGAGCCTCGCGGTTGAGGCTGCCGACAAAGACAAGACACGCGCTTTGCATCGATCTTCCTCCCATCGCCGACGCTGCTGCGCTCGTGCCGGCTTTCCAAAAATTTCGCCGATCGTCGCTTGCAAGGCAATCCCATATGTGAAAATATTATTCACAAAAGAAAATTGACGGGAGGAAAAGCGACATGCGTCTCGCAATCCGGCTTCGTGCCCGGAACCGCCTTGCAGACCGCGCCGGAAGCTTCCGGAGAGGATCATGAGCGCGTTCGCGCCGACCATCGGCGTCGCCTCGACGCATCCTGCCGACATGCCTGAGGCGCATGCCGAAATCCCCGTCTGGAATTCGGAAAACTGGTTCTACGAGGACTGGCAGGTCGGCCACAAAATCCGCTCGCTCCGCCGCACCCTCGCCGAGGGCGAAAGCCATATGTTCAATGCGCTGGTGTTGGACATCCATCCTTACGTGCAGGACCAGATGTTCGCCGAGAAGGAAGGCATTTTCGGCCGGCGGCTGGTGGCGGGCGCCTTCGTCTTTTCGGCCGGGCTCGGCCTGGTCGCCACCAATTGCATCAACGCCTTTTCCTATGGCTATGACAAGCTCAGATTCATCAAGCCGGTCTTCATCGGCGACACCATCTATTCGATCCGAACCAACCTCGACAAAAAGCCGCGCTACCAGGACATGGGCCTGATCCGCGCCAGCTATGAAGTCTTCAAGGGTGAAGGAGAGCTGGTGCTCTACTGCGAGCATCTGCAGACGGTGAAATACAAGAACCCGGCCGATTTCGTCGGCAAGACAGAGAAGTGAACCGTGGCCGCTGAAAACGAACTTCCGCTGACCGGCCTCGTCGTCGTCGACATGAGCCAGTTCCTGTCGGGACCCTATTGCTCGCTGCGCCTGCTCGACCTCGGCGCGCGCGTCATCAAGATCGAGCGGCCGGATGGCGGCGACCTGTCGCGCCGGCTCTATCTCAGCGACACCGAGATCGGTGGCGATTCCACCATTTTCCACGCCATCAACCGCGGCAAGGAGAGCCTGGCCGTCGACCTCAAGAACGAGGCCGATCTTGCGATGTTGCGCGCGCTGATCGCCAGGGCCGACGTGCTCATCCAGAATTTCCGGCCGGGTGTCATCGAGCGGCTCGGCCTCGACTATGAGCATGTGAGAACGATCAACCCCCGGCTCGTCTACGCCTCGATCAGCGGCTATGGCGAGGACGGTCCCTGGGTCAAGCGCCCAGGGCAGGATCTGCTCGCCCAGGCCCGTTCCGGCGTGATGTGGCTGAACGGCGACGAGGAGCAGGGGCCCGTGCCGTTCGGCCTGGCGATCGCCGACATGCTGGCGGGCGCTGCCTGCGCGCAAGGCATCCTCGCCAAGCTGGTGCGGCGCGGCATCACCGGTGTGGGCGGCCATGTCGAGACCAGCCTCCTCGAGGCGCTGATCGATTTCCAGTTCGAGGTGCTGACCACGCATCTCAACGACGGCCGCCGTCTGCCGAAGCGCTCGTCCTTCCGCAGCGCCCACGCCTATCTGTCGGCGCCCTACGGCGTCTATCCGGCCAAGGACGGCCATCTGGCGATTGCCATGACGCCGATCCCGAAGATTGCCGACCTGCTCGAACTGCCCGAGCTCGACCCGTTCCGCGACAAACCTGCGACCTGGTTCACCGCCCGCGACGAGATCAAGGCGATCATCGCTAGGCGCATCGCGGAAAAAACCATCGACGAATGGCTGGCCGTGCTGGAGCCCGCCGATGTCTGGTGCGCCAAGGTGCTAACCTGGCCGGAACTGATGGAAAGCGACGGCTTCAAGACGCTCGACATGCTGCAGACCGTGACGCGCGAGGACAACGTCTCGATCCTAACCACCCGCACGCCGCTGCGCGTCGATGGGGCGCGCGCCAAGGTGGATCGCGCCGCCCCACGCATCGGCGAGCACAGCGACAGGATTCGCGCGGAGTTCGGCCTGTGATCCGGCTGAAAGGCATGACCTGGAGCCATCCGCGCGGTTACGATCCGATGGTGGCGTGCTCGGCGCTGTGGAAGGAAAAGACCAGCGTTTCGATCGAATGGGAAAAGCGCACGCTGCAGGATTTCGAATCCTTCCCGGTGGAAGAACTCGCTCGCGCCTATGATCTGATCGTCATCGACCATCCGCATGTCGGCCAGATCACCGCCGAAAAGTGTCTGGCGCCGCTCGATGTGCCGGGACGCGAGGCGGAACGCAAGGCACTCGCCGCCGGAAGTGTCGGCCAATCCTACCCGAGTTACATCTGGCAGGGTCGGCAATGGGCGTTTCCGATCGATGCCGCGACCCAGGTTCAGGCCTGGCGGCCGGATCTGATCGAAGCCGCGCCGGCGATCTGGACCGAAGTGCTGGCGCTTGCCGAGCAGGGCCGCGTTCTCTTGCCGCTCCGGCCGCCGCATTCGCTGATGTGCTTCTACACATTGGCCGCCGATCTTGGCCGGCCGTGCATCGTCGACGGTTCGGTCGACCTTATCGATGGCGAGACCGGCGAAACCGCCTTCGAGATGCTGCGCGAGATCGCGGCGCTCGTCGATCCCGCATGCCTGACCATGGACCCGATCGCGGTGTTTGAAAGGATGGCGGAAGCCAATTCCCGCATCGCCTGCGCGCCACTGATCTACGGTTATGTTCCCTATGCAGTGGCGGGTTTCCGACCGCACAGTCTTGCCTTCGCCGACATGCCGGTCGCCGGCGGCAACGGCCCGATCGGCTCGGCGCTTGGCGGAACCGGTATTGCCGTCTCGGCCTTTTCCGCCGCGCGCGAGGCGGCGATCGACTTCGCCTACTGGATCGCCAGCGGCGACGTGCAGCGCGGGCCTTACGCAGCCGCCGGCGGCCAGCCTGGCCATGCCGCGGCCTGGGAGGACGATGCCGTCAACGCCGCGACCGGCGACTTCTACCGCGACACGCGTGCGACGCTCGAAGGCGCCTGGGTCCGCCCGCGCCACGACGGCTACATGGCGTTCCAACAGCAGGCTTCGGACCGCATCAATGAAGGCCTTGCCGGCAGGCAGGACGCCGGCCAAGTCGTCGCCGACATCAATCGCCTGTTCAGGGAAAGTTTCGCGCCGGCCGCCGCCGGCTAGTTTCTGGTGCACCAAGGGAGGAAAAAATGACCAGCCTGATACGCGGCCTGCTCGCTGCAACCGCCATAGTCTCGATCCCGTTCGCCGCCCATGCCGCCGACGTGAAGTCGGTGATCGACGGCCTGCCTGCCGATCTCAAGGCGCAGTATGACGGCGCGCCGCAGAAAGTGCTGCCCTCGGCCTGGGATAATTTCACGCCGCCGGCCAAGCCGTGGAAATGGTGCCACTCGGAAAGCTACCAGGGCAATCCGTGGCGCGTATCGGTCACCAAGGAGCTGAAGCGGCTGGTCGAGGGCCTGATCGCCGACGGCACGGTATCGAGCTTCGAAGTGTCGGATTCGAACAACGACCCGAGCCAGCAGATCAACCAGATCCGCGCCTTCATCGACAAGAAATGTTCGATCATCACCTCGATCCCGGGCTCGGCGACGGCGCTCGACGATGCCGTGGATGCCGCTGCCAAGGCGGGCATCCCCTTCATTACGGCCGCGGGCTCGATCACCAGCCCCAACGCCATCAATGTCGATTCCAACTATGCCCGCTGGGGCTATGACATGATGACGGCGATCGGCAAGGCAAAGCCCGACGCCAGCGTGCTGGTGGTGGAAGGCATCGCCGGCCATCCGATCGTGGTCCAGGAAAAGCAGGGCGCCGACAAGGCGCTTGGCGAGAACAAGGGCCTCAAGGTCGCGCGCACCGTCAACGGCAACTGGACGGCCAACGTCACCAAGACCGTGGTGCTGCAGGCCATCGCCACCAATCCCGCGCCGATCGACGCGGTGTGGACGACCGGCTCCGAAAGCCGCGTCGTGGCCGAAGCCTTCGCCGAAGCCGGTCGGCCGGCGCCGCTGATCACCGGCTCGATCACCGGCGACGCGCTCGGCTACTGGAAGGCCAATCCCGACAAATACCGCTTCGAGGGCCATGCCGTGCTGCCGGGCTGGACCGCGCAGACGCTGTTTCGCGTCGGAGAGCGCATGCTCGACGGGCAGAAGCCGAAGCTCAACACGCTGCTGATCCCGATCCCGCCGGTGCATGCCGCCGAGCTCGACAAATGGTACAAGGACTGCATGACGCCGGATGCCGTTTCGGTCTTCCCGGTGCCGCCGACCGACCCGATGCCCGAGGACGTGCTCGACGCCTATTTCACCAATCCCGCGCCGACCAAGGGCTGGGATTATTCCAAGGTGCCGGACGCCTGCGCCAAGTGATGTTTTGCGAAGCCGGCTCTCGCTAAAGCAATTCCAGGAAAAGTGTGAAACGGTTTTCCGTCCGAAATTGCGTCAAAACGAAAAGATAGAGCGGTTTGCCGTTTCCGTGAAACGGTGAAACGCTCTAAGGGCCGGCTTCTCTGTTTTTGGAAAGAGACATGCTCGAAGTCCAAGGCGTTTCCAAGCGCTATGGCGAAACCGTCGCGCTGGCCGAGGCGTCGATCGCCTTCCGTCCAGGCACGATCCATACGATCCTCGGTGAGAATGGCTCGGGCAAGAGCACGCTCGTGAAACTGTTGTCCGGCATCGTGCAGCCGGATAGGGGTGCGATCCTGCTGGGCGGCAAAGCGTTTTCCGGCACGCAGCCCGCCGCCTTCCAGGCCGCCGGCTTTGCTACCGTCTTCCAGGAGGTGCTGGTCGCGCCCGATCGTTCGGTGACCGACAACATCCTGCTTGGCCTTGACGGCCTTTGGCGACGAGGCGTGCCGCGTGGCGACCGCCGCGCCCGGGCGCAAGCCGCGCTCGGCCGCTTCGCGGTGACGCCGATCGATCTCGACCGGCCATGCGGCGAGCTGCCGCTTGCCGCGCGACAGCTTGTCGTGCTTGCCCGCGCCGTCATCCGCAACCCGCGTGTCCTGATCCTCGACGAGGTGACGGCGGCGCTCGACTTCGCCGACCGCGAGTCGGTCTTCGCGCTTATGCGCGCGATGGCCGGGGCGGGCACGCTGATCCTGTTCATCACGCACCGCATGGACGAGGTAACGGCTTTGTCCGACCGGATATCCATCCTGCGCGCCGGCCGGGTGGTGAAGACCGAGGAGCGCGGTGTTTCGACGCCGGCCGAGCTTCTGGCGGCGATGGCGCCGCAGACGGCCGCGGAGCTGGCGCATGGCTGATGCAAAGGCCCTCCGTGTGCGGGAGCTCGTCATCGCTCCCGGTGTCGATCCGATCAGTCTGACGATCGCGGCGGGCGAGATTGTCGGTCTTGCCGGCCTCGACGGCCATGGCCAGGAACGCTTCCTGCGCGCGCTGGCCGGGCTCGAGCGGCCAGTCGCCGGCGAGATCGCAGTCGACGGCAAGGCGGGGTCGATCACCAGCTTCCGCAAGGCCGTCGCCGGCGGCATCGCCTATCTGCCGCGCGACCGCCGCTCGACCGGCATTTTCCCGACGCAGTCGGTGCTCGACAATTTCGCCATCTCCACCGTGTCGAACGACCGCCGCTTCGGCTTCTTGAGCTTCGCGGCACGCCGTCGTCGCTATGAGGCTTACAGGCAAAAACTCAGCATCGTCGCGCCGCGTCCGGATGCGGCCATAACGACGCTGTCCGGCGGCAACCAGCAGAAGGTGCTGCTCGCCCGCGCCTTGGCCCTGGAGCCGAACTTCCTTCTGCTCAACGATCCGACGCGCGGCGTCGACGTGGCGACCCGTCATGTGCTTTATGACGTCTTCCGTGGCCTCGCCGCCGAGGGCATGGCCTTGGTGATCCTGTCCAGCGAGATTGAGGAGATATTGCTTCTCTGCCACCGTGTGCTGGTGTTCCGCGAGCAGCGCGTGTCGGCCGAGTTCGCGGGCGCGGAGATGACCACCGACACGGTGATCGCCGCCATGTTCGGGCGCGCCGCATGAGCCCGGTCCTTCGCAAGCTCCGTGGCGTCGGATTTGCCGCGGTGATGCTCGTCGTCCTGCTCGTGCTCAACGTCACGCTCAACCCGGCGCGCTTTCAGCCTTCGTCCTGGGGCACGCTGCTGGGGCTGGCCGCACCGCTGATCGGCGCGGCCGTCGCCTCTGCCCCGGTCATCCTGGCGGGACGCGGCGGCATCGATATCTCCGTCGGTCCGCTCATGGGCTTCGTCAATGCTTTGGTCATCCAGGTGCTGTTCCTCAACCTCGGCATCTCGTCACCGTGGATCATTGTTCCCGCGGCTCTGCTGGTTGGCGCGGCGGTCGGCGCCGCGAACGGTGTGCTCGCCACGATCCTGCGCATTCAACCGATCGTGGCGACGCTCGGCACCTATCTGATCCTGACCGGCGTCACGCTCACCATCCTGCCGGCGCCGATCGGCCCCGCGCCGGACTGGCTGAAGGCGATGGCCGGGCCGCTCTCGATCCTACCGCTGGCGCTGATCGGCCTGTGCTGGCTCCTGGTGCGCCGAACGCCCTATTACGACCTGCTGATGGCCGTTGGCAGCGACGACCGCGCCGCCTATACCGCCGGAGTGCAGGTGACCAAGGTGCGGCTCATCGCCTATGTCCTGACCGGGATCTTCGCCGCCGCGGCTGGGCTGATGCTCACCGCGCTGATCGGCTCGGCCGACCCCAATATCGGCCCGACCTACACGCTGATTGCGATTGCCGCCGTGGCGCTCGGCGGCGTCAGCCTCGCCGGCGGGCGCGGCGGGCTTGGCGGCGCCGCGATCGGCGCCATCGACATCTTCCTGCTGCAGAGCCTGCTCACAACCTTCAACGTTTCAACCTATGTGCTGCAGATCGCCTATGGCCTGATCCTCGTTATCGCCGTGGTGCTGACGGCGGTGCAGGAACGGCTGTCGAGGCGGAAAGGCTGACCGGGATGATAAGCAACTGGTTCCAGTCCACCAATGCCCGCATCGCCGGTGCCTTCCTGATGGCGCTGCTGCTGCAGATCGTCGGCACGCTGCTCATCCCCGGCTATTCGGCGCCCTTCGCCATCCGCGCGCTGCTGGTCATCGCCTCGCTGCTGGCGGTGGCTTCGATCGGCCAGACGCTGGTCGTCATCCTCGGCGGCATCGACCTGTCCATCCCCTTCGTCATCGGCTTCGCCAATGTCGTGGCGGCCCAGCTTTACGGCCAGGGCTGGAACTTCGCCCTGGTCTGCGTTGTCGTCGGTGTCCTTGCCGTCGCCATCGGCGCGCTGAACGGGCTGATCTCGCGCGGGCTCAACATCCATCCGCTGATCGTCACGCTCGGCATCGGCATGATCGTCCAGGGCGCCGTACTGTTGTGGACCGGCGGTTTTCCATCCGGCTCGGCGCCGCAGGCCGTGTCCAGCTTCGTCTCGATCGGCGGCTCGGTCGGTCCCTTGCCCGTGCCCTTGCTGGTGCCCTGCCTCGTGGTACTGACGGCGCTGATCGTGCTGGTGCTTGCCCGCACGCCCTATGGCCGCCGGCTCTACGCGGTCGGCAGCAACCCGGAGGCAGCGCCCCTGGCGCTGATCGATCCGTTGCGCATGTGGGTCGTCACCTATGCGGCCAGCGCCTTCTTCGCGGCTGTCGCCGGCGTGTTGCTGCTCGGCTTCACCGGCTCGGCCTATGGCGATGTCGGCCAGCCCTATCTCTTCCAAACGATCGCCGCCGTCGTGGTCGGCGGCGCGGCGCTTGTCGGCGGCCGCGGCAGCTATCTCGGCACCATCGCCGGCGTCCTGGTGCTGACCGAAATCAACACGCTGCTGATCGGTCTCGGCTTCCGGCCGTCGACGGTGCAGGCCGCGCTCGGCCTGGTCATCCTGCTTCTGGTCTCGCTCTACGGCCGCGAGCGCCACGTTCGCACGACGGTTTAGATCGAGCGGCAAGCTGTTTGATTCCTGGTCGCCCTCGTAAAATGTCGCACTTGGGCGACTTAGCGTACGACACCTTGGGGTTACAGAGGCTGGTCCAGCCGTCAGTTGATCGCAGAGAAGTATCGTTCTGGAATTGTCCAGCCCGATGCGCTATATGACTATCTACATGGTCAGGAGTGTGACATGAATGCGATCAATCTCGCCGATGCCAAGGCCCACCTCAGCGAACTGGTCGACCGGGTCGAGGCGGGCGATTCGATCGACATCACTCGCCGCGGCAAGCCGGTCGCACGACTCACTGCCGTAGTCGGGCCGCGCAAACCGATCGATATCGCGCTGCTTCGCTCGCTGACGGCAGCGATGTCGGCCCAGTCCCAGGGCGCCGCCGATCTCGTCCGGTCGATGCGGGATGGCGATCGCTACTGATGCTCTATCTCGACACGTCGCTGATCGTGGCGGCTCTCTCGAACGAAACGATGACGCCGCGTGTGCAGGCTTGGCTGACGGAACAGGAGCCGGCGCAGCTTCTCATTAGCGACTGGACCGTCACCGAGATGTCGTCCGCCATGGCGATCAAGCTACGCACAGGACAAATCAGCCTGGAACAGCGCGCCGCCGCGCTTGCCGTGTTTAATAGGCTTGTCGCGGAGAGCTTTACCGTCCTGGGCGTGACGGGCGGGCAGTTCCGAGCGGCAGCGAGGTTTGCCGATCGGCACGATCTTGGACTTCGAGCAGGGGACGCGCTGCATCTCGCCATCGCATCGGAGCATGGCGCCACGATATATACGCTTGATCAGCGGCTCGCCGACGCCGGGCCAGAACTCGGTGTGCCGGCGCAAATGCTCGCTGACAGCGATTAGTTTGCAGGCGAGCTCTTTTTTTGCCTATCCAAGCCGCCACAACTGGCGCGCATTGCCCGAAAGCAGGCGGGCTCGCTCCGCCTCACTCGTGCCGGCAAGCAGTGCATGGGTGGCGGCAACCCAGGTCGTCAGCCCGCCGCCCAGCGTGCAGACCGGCCAGTCGCTGCCCCAGATCACCCGATCCCAGCCGAAGCAATGGATTGTGTGCTCGACATAGGGCCGGAGCGTCTCGACCGTCCACGTCGCCGGGTCGGCATAGGCGACGACGCCGGAGATCTTGGCCGTGACATTCGGCCGCTTGGCGATCGCTTCCATATGCTCGCGCCACGGATGCTCGGCATTGCCCTTGATGTCAGGCACGCCGCAATGGTCGAGGACGAACTGGACGTCGGGCGCGAGGTCGGCAAGCGCGATCGCCTTCGGGATCTGATGCGGCAGCACCACAAGATCGAAGGTCAGGCCGGTGCCGGCCAGCCGCTTGATGTTCCGGCGAAACAGCGCGCCTTCCGAGAGATCGTCGGGCACGACGTGCAGCACGCGGCGGAAACCCTTGACGAAGGGCTCGGCCTTGACCGCTTCCAGATAGGCCTCGAAACCGGCCTCCTCGGGCCGGCAGGAGGCAATCGCTCCACGAAGCAGGCTCCCGGCCCGGCTGGCGACCGATTTCACATAGGCCGTCTCGGCGGCGATATCGGCGGGGTCGACATCGACCTCCATATGCAGGACGCCTTCGATGCCTGAGCGCCGCGCGTCGGCGGCATATTCCTCATAGGAGAAATCGCGGCTGAGCGCCGGCGCGCCGGCCAGCCACGGATAGCGGAGCGCGCTCTGGTCGATGAGATGCAGATGCGTGTCGATGATCATGGCGATGTATCCTCCGTGGCCCGGAGAATGATCCCGAAAAGTTGCAGACTTTTCGGACAAGATCATGCTCCAAAAACAAGGCGTTAGAGCGGGATGACCGGCTGCTTTTGAGCTCATCCCACTCTAAGACACTATCCCGCCGAAAAATCCATTATTCAAATAAGAAATTACTGCGACTGCGGCACATCGGATCCGGCGAGCTGCGAGAGCCTGGCGGCGGCGCCTTGCAGATGCCGAATCGTCAGCGTGATGTCCGGCGCCGTCGGCGCGTTAACCAGGGTGATGTAGGGAATGGTCAGTGCCGCGATGGCTCTGCCGTCGGGGCCTAGCACCGGCGTCGAAAGATTGTAGACGCCGGCGGTCTGCAGCGATGCCATCATCTCGTAGCCCCGGTCGCGCACCTGGTCGAGGCGGGCGAAGAACTCCGGCGTCAGGTTGAGCTGTTCGGTGCTCTGGAGATGCTCGGCGATCATCATCTTGCGCTCTTCGGGTGAGCGGAAGGCGAGCAGCACATGGCCGGAACCGGTGTCGAACAGGCTGATATGCGAGCCGACACGGATCGAGATGCCCCAATAGCGCGGCGCCTCCTGCTGCGCGATGACCACGGCGGCGCCGCGGTCGAACACCACCAACTGGTTGGCCTGCCATGAGGTTTCGGCCAGTTCCCGCATGATCGGCGTCGCGTAGGACACCAGCCTGCGCACAGGGGCGTGCAGCTGCGCCAGCCCGAACAGCTTGAGCGTCAGCGAATACCGGTCGCCGTCGATCTTGGTGACATAGCCGCGCCGCACCAGCCGGTCGAGCATCCGGTAGAACTCGTTCGGGCTGCGGTCGAGCCGCTTGGCGATCTCCGCCTGTGTCAGCCCGCCATCCACGCTCGACAAGAGCTCGAGGATGTCCAGGCCCTTGTCCAGCGCCGGCGCGCGGTAGCGGTCCCCATCTTCTTCCTCTGCCACCTGCCCCTCCAGTGAATTTCGATCTGCATATATGCATGAACTTCATTCCGCTGGAAGCATAATCATCTTGACCCGGGAATGAAAATGCTATTTGCATATGAATGAAGCTCAAGCGATCGGTCACGCACTCGGCGGGCCGTCGCTGCGAGCCCATGGGAGGAGAACATGACGAGACTGGTTCTAGGCATTTCCGCCGGCCTGGCTGGCCTGCTGCTAAGCGGCACGGCGTTTTCGGCCGATCTGCCCGGCAAATTTCCGGGCGTGACGGTCGACGTGAAGCTGATCGGCGGCCAGCAATATGAAAAGCTCTACGAGCGCATCCCCGAATGGGAGAAGGCGACCGGCGCCAAGGTCAACATCCTGACCAAGAAGAACGGCTTCGACATCGACAAGGAATTGAAGTCCGACATCGCCTCGGGCAGCACCAACTGGTGCGTCGGCTGGAACCATTCGTCCTTCGCGCCGCAGTATACGGGCCTTTACACCGACCTCAGCAAGCTCTTGCCGAAGGAAGAGATCGACGCTTTCGTGCCGTCGACGATCAAGGCCGCGACCATCGACGGCAAGCTGGAAATGCTGCCGCGCGCGCAGTTCGACGTCTCGGCGCTCTACTACCAGAAGAGCCTCTACGAGAATGCCGACAACAAGACCAAGTTCAAGGCCAAATACGGCTATGACCTTGCGCCGCCCGACACCTGGAAGGAAGTCACCGACCAGGCCGAGTTCTTCGCCAACCCGCCCAATTTCTACGGCACGCAGTTCGCCGGCAAGGAAGAGGCGATCAACGGCCGCTTCTACGAGATGGTGGTCGCCGAGGGTGGCGAATATCTCGACAAGGACGGCAAGCCCGTCTTCAACTCCGAGGCCGGCATCCGTGCACTCGACTGGTTCGTCAACCTTTACAAGGCCAAGGCGGTGCCGGCCGGCACGACCAACTATCTCTGGGACGATCTCGGCCAGGGCTTTGCCTCGGGCACCGTGGCGATCAACCTCGATTGGCCGGGCTGGGCCGGTTTCTTCAACGATCCGAAGTCCTCGAAGGTCGCCGGCAATGTCGGCGTGAAAGTCGCGCCCAAGGGGTCTTCCGGTAAGCGCACCGGCTGGTCCGGTTTCCACGGCTTCTCGGTGACCGAGAACTGCGCCAACAAGGAAGCCGCCGCCTCCCTGGTCTGGTGGCTGACCAACGAGGACAGCCAGAAGCTGGAAGCCGCCGCCGGCCCGCTGCCGACCCGCACCGCGGTTTGGGACTGGGACTTGAAGCAGGCTGAAAACGATCCTTACAAGAAGGAGGTTCTCTCCGCCTTCCAGGAGGAAGCCAAGCACGCCTTCGCCGTGCCGCAGACGCCGGAATGGATCGAGATCTCGAACGCCGTCTACCCCGAACTGCAGGCGGCGATCCTCGGCGACAAGACGTCCAAGCAGGCCCTGGACGAGGCTGCCGCCAAGGCGACACAGATCCTCCAGGACGCCGGCAAGCTCTAGGCATCGCGCTCGCAAATCGCCTCCCCGGCAAACCGGGGAGGCTGCAGCCTTTGCGGTTGCCCAAATCTCCCCCAGGCTTCGGCCGGGGCTGGCTCAGTCGTTTCTTTCACAGGGTCCCGATGAAGGGCTTCAAGCCATCCGCGCCGTTCCTGCTGCTGCTCCCGGCCATCGTCGTGCTGGCGGCGGTCGTGGTGCTGCCGTTGATCCTGTCGCTCTATTCCAGCTTCACGCCGTTCCGCCTGACGCGGCCCGAGACGTTCTTCGTCTTCGTCGGCTTTCGCAACTATCTGTCGATCCTGTCCAATGCGGATTTCTGGTGGGCTTTCGGCCGCACCGTGCTCCTGCTCACCATCGCGCTGAACCTCGAAATGCTGCTCGGCCTCGGCCTGGCGATGCTGGTGGAGAAGGCGACGCGCGGCCAGCGCATCCTGCGCACGCTGATGATGTTCCCCATGATGTTCTCGCCGATCCTGGTCGGCTTCCAGTTCAAATTCATGTTCAACGACAATATCGGCCTGGTGAACAACGCGCTGCAGTCGCTGGGCATCACGCAGGATGCCATCCCGTGGCTGATCGAAGGCCATCTCGCCTTCATCGCCATCTCGATCGCCGAGATCTGGTCGTCGACCTCGATCTTCGCCATCCTGATCCTGGCCGGCCTGCTCGCCATGCCCAAGGAGCCGATCGAGGCGGCGCGCGTCGACGGCTGCACGCCCTGGCAGACCTTCCGCTATGTCACCTGGCCCTTCGTCATGCCCTTCGCCTATATCGCCATGACGATCCGCTCGCTCGACGTCGCGCGCGCCTATGACATCGTCAAGATCATGACCGACGGCGGCCCGGCCGGCCGCACAGAGCTGTTGTGGACGCTGATCGGGCGCACCGCCTACAGCGACGCCCGCATGGGCCTCGCCAACGCCATGGCTTATTTCTCGATCCTGCTGTCGATCGCCTTCACCGTCTATTTCTACAACAAGCTCGCCGCGGCGCGCGCGCAGATCGGCGCGGAGTGGTGACGATGGACGAGAACGCCTCCGCCCGCCTCACGCGCCGCGCGCTGACCGTCGCGCACCGTGTCGGCCTGTTCCTCGCCATGCTGCTCATCTGCCTGCCGGGCATCTGGATCGTGCTGTCGTCGCTCAGGCCCACGGTCGAGATCATGGCCAAGCCGCCGGTCTGGATCCCGCAAGAACTCTCCTTCGATGCCTATGTCGCGATGTTCAGCGGCATCGGCAAGGGCGGCATCCCGGTGCTCGACTATTTCCGCAATTCGCTGATCATCTCGGTCACCTCGACGGTGATCGCGGTGGCCATCGGCATGGCCGGCGGCTACGCCTTCGCGCGTTACCGGTTCCGCGGCAAGTCGGGCATGTTCCTCGGCCTGATGCTGACGCGCACCGTGCCCGGCATCGCGCTCTCGCTGCCCCTGTTCTTCCTCTATGTGCGGCTGGGCATCATCGACACCCATATCGGCATGATCCTGGCTTATGTCGCGCTCAACGTGCCCTTCACCATCTGGCTGATCGACGGCTTCTTCCGCCAGGTGCCGAAAGACCTCGCCGAAGCCGCGCAGATCGACGGCTGCACGCGCTGGCAGGCTTTCTGGCAGGTCGAATTCCCGCTGGCGCGTCCGGGCATCGCCTCGGCCGCGATCTTCGCCTTCCTCACTTGCTGGAACGAGTTTGCTCTGGCTTCGCAGCTGACCCGTTCCGTCAACTCCAAGACGCTGCCCGTCGGGCTGCTCGACTACACGGCCGAGTTCACCATCGACTGGCGCGGCATGTGCGCGCTGGCCGTGGTGATGATCATCCCGGCGCTGACCCTCACTTACATCGTCCAGAAACACCTTGTCGGCGGTCTCACCTCCGGCGCGGTGAAAGGTTGACTTCATGGCAACGGTTTCGCTGAAAAAGCTCACCAAGCGCTACGGCAACATGGAGATCGTGCACGGCATCGATCTCGACATCGCCGACCGCGAATTCATCGCGCTGGTCGGTCCGTCCGGCTGTGGCAAGTCGACGACCTTGCGCATGATCGCTGGTCTCGAAGACATCAGCGGCGGCACGATCGACATCGGCGGCCGCGTGGTCAACGACCTGGCGCCGCGCTCGCGCAACATCTCCATGGTGTTCCAGTCCTACGCGCTCTACCCGCATATGACGGTGCGCGAGAACCTCGGCTTCTCCTTGAAGATCGCGGGTGCGGCCAAGGACGACATGGACCGGCGCGTTGCCGAAGCCTCCGCCATCCTCGGCCTCGACGAACTGCTCGAGCGCCGTCCTTCGCAGCTCTCCGGCGGCCAGCGCCAGCGCGTCGCCATGGGCCGTGCCATCGTGCGCGATCCTGATGTCTTCCTGTTTGACGAGCCGCTCTCCAACCTCGATGCCAAGCTGCGCACGCAGATGCGCACCGAGATCAAGAAGCTGCACGCCAAGGTCAAGTCGACGGTCATCTACGTCACCCACGACCAGGTCGAGGCGATGACGCTTGCCGATCGCATCGTCATAATGCGCTCTGGTTACATCGAGCAGGTCGGCACGCCGGACGAGGTGTTCAGCCGACCCGCGACCCACTTCGTCGCCGGCTTCATCGGCTCGCCGCCGATGAATCTGCACGAGGCGACGGTGAGCGATGGCAAGCTTGTTTTCAGCGGCGGCGACAGCCTGCCGCTGCCCGGCCAGTTCAAGTCGAAGACGGCGGCTGGCGACAAGGTCGTGTTCGGCATTCGTCCAGACGACTTCTATCCGACCGGTCACGGTCTGAGCTCCGGCGGCGAAACAGAAGTCCACCGCGTCGAGCTGCCGGTCAGCATCACCGAACCGCTCGGCAACGAAACGCTGGTCTTCGCCGAGTTCAACGGCGCCGACTGGGTGTCGCGCATGCTCAATCCGAAACCGTTGAAAGCGGGCGACCGGATCGGCATGAGCTTCGATCTGAGCCGCGCGCATCTGTTCTCCGCTGAAACCGGCAAGTCGCTGAGGAACTGACATGGCGAAAATCGAGAAAATCGAACTGCGCATGGTCGACCTCGTGCCGAAGGTGAAGCGCACGGACGCGATCCAGAGCTTCGTCAGCCAGGAGACGCCGATCGTCACCATTACGGATGCCGACGGCGCGTCGGGCACCGGCTACAGTTATACGATCGGCACCGGCGGCTCGTCGGTGATGCGGCTTCTCGCCGACCATCTGGCGCCGCGCCTGATCGGCCGCGACGCCGACCAGATCGAGGCGATCTGGCACGATCTCGAATTCGCCACCCACGCCACCACCATCGGCGCCATCACCGCGATAGCGCTGGCTGCGGTCGACACGGCGCTTTGGGACCTGCGGGCGAGAAAACAGAACCTGCCGCTCTGGAAGCTCGCCGGCGGCGCCAAGGACCGCTGCCCGCTCTACACCACCGAAGGCGGCTGGCTCCATATCGAGACGCAGGCATTGGTGGACGATGCGCTGGCTGCGAAGGCAAAAGGCTTCACCGGCTCGAAGGTCAAGATCGGCAAGCCACACGGCTCCGAGGACGTCGCGCGGCTCTCGGCCGTGCGCAAGGCGGTCGGCGACGGCTACGAGATCATGACCGACTGCAACCAGGGCTTTTCGGTCGATGAAGCGATCCGACGCGCCGAGCGGCTGCGCGAGCTCGACCTCGCCTGGATCGAGGAGCCGCTGCCGGCCGACGACATCGACGGCCATGTGCGGCTGTCGAATTCGACGCCGACGCCGATCGCCGTCGGCGAATCACTCTATTCCATCAGGCACTTTCGCGAGTACATGCAGAAGGGCGGCTGCAACATCGTCCAGGTCGATGTCGGCCGCATCGGCGGCATCACCCCCTGGCTGAAAGTGGCCCATGCGGCCGAGGCCTTCGATATGCCGGTCTGCCCGCATTTCCTGATGGAGTTGCATGTCAGTCTGGTCTGCGCCATCCAGAACGGCAAATATGTCGAGTATATTCCGCAGCTCGATGAGTTGACGGGCGCCAAGATGCGCATCGAGGATGGTCATGCGCTGGCGCCCAGCGAGCCCGGCATCGGCATCGACTGGGACTGGGACGCCGTGAAGGCAAGAAGCATCGCCGAATTCACCACGGCGATCGTGAAATAGGGAGGCGGATATGCAGCGCATGGGAATGGTGCTGGGCTTGAAGCCCGAGAAGGTCGAGGAATATGTCCGCCTTCACGCTGCTGTCTGGCCTGATGTTCTCGCCATGATCTCGGCCTGCAACATCAAGAACTACTCGATCTACCTGAAGCGGCCGGAGAACTTGCTTTTCTCCTATTTCGAATATCACGGCACCGACTACACCGCCGACATGGCCAAGATGGCGGCCGACCCTAAGACGCAGGAATGGTGGTCGGTCTGCATGCCTTGCCAGGAGCCGCTGCCGACCCGCAAGGAAGGCGAGTGGTGGGCGACGATGGAGGAGGTCTTCCATCATGACTGATGCCTTCGATCCGGCATCGCTGGCGCAGGCCTGGCCGAAGCCGTCGAAGCCGCGCCCGATCGTGACGTTTGGCGCCGGCTCGATCGTCGGCGATGCGCATTTCCCGGCCTATAAGAAGGCAGGATTTCCGGTTGCCGGCCTCTACGATCCGGACCAGGCGAAGGCGCAAAAACTGGCCGACACATGGGGCGTGACGGCGTTCCGCTCGGTCGAGGAAGCAGCGGCGGTGAAGGACGCGATCTTCGATCTCGCCACGCCGCCCGGCCGGCACGCCGAGGTGCTGAAGGCCCTGCCGGACGGCGCGGTGGCGCTGATCCAGAAGCCGATGGGCAACTATCTCGGCGAGGCGACCGAGATCCTCGAAATCTGCCGCGCCAAGCACCTGAAGGCCGCGGTCAATTTCCAGCTTCGCTTCGCGCCGATGATGCTGGCGCTGAAGGACGCCATCGCCAAGGGCTGGCTGGGTGAGGTCGTCGATTTCGACGCGCTTCTGGCCCTCGACACGCCCTGGCAGTTGTGGGAATTCCTGCTCAAGGCGCCGCGTGTCGAGATCGCCATGCATTCGATCCATTATCTCGATCTGATTCGCCAGCTTCTCGGCAATCCGCTGGGTGTGCACGCCAAGACGCTCGGCCATCCCAACCACAAGGTCGCGCAGACCCGCACCAGCGCCATCCTCGACTATGGCGACACGGTGCGTTGCGGACTTTCCATCAATCACGACCACAAATTCGGCCGCCGCTACCAGGCCTGCGAGTTCCGCATCTGCGGCACCGAAGGCGCGGCTTACGTCAAGCTCGGCCTCAATCTCGACTATCCGCGCGGCGAGCCCGATATTCTGGAAATCCATCCCAAGGGCGGGTCGGATTGGGTCAGCGTGCCGCTCGCCGGCGAATGGTTCCCCGATGCCTTTGTCGGCCGCATGGCCAATGTCCAGCGTTTTGCTTCCGGCGAGGACGCCGAGCTTGTCAGCTCCGTCGAGGATGCCTGGCACACCATGGCATTGGTTGAGGCCGCCTACAAATCCAGTGCCGCGCCGGCGACGCCGCTGGCCGCAAAGCCGTAGAAGCGCGTCATGGAACAGACCACTTATTTCGAGGACTATGAGATAGGCTCGTCGCGCCTCACCAGTGGCCGCACGATCACCGAGACCGATTTCGTCGTCCATGCCGGCCACACCGGCGACTTCTTTCCGCATCACATGGACGCCGAGTTCATGAAGACGACGCCCTTCGGCCAGCGCATCGCGCATGGCACGCTGGTCTTCTCGGTCGGCGTCGGCTTGACGGCAAGCGTCATCAATCCCGCCGCCTTCTCCTACGGCTACGACCGGCTGCGCTTCATCAAGCCGGTTTTCATCGGCGACACGATCCGCACGCGCACCACCATCGCCGCCAAGGAGGATGACTCCAAGCGGCCAAACGCCGGACGTGTCATCGAGCGTGTCGAGGTTTTGAACCAGCGCGACGAGGTCGTGCTGGCGGCGGATCACATCTACATCGTCGAGCGACGGCCCGGCTGAAGACGGAGACAAAAGAACATGGCTGATATCACAGGCAAGGTCGTGGTCGTCACGGCGGCCGCGCAAGGCATCGGACGGGCAAGCGCACTGGCTTTCGCCAAAGCCGGCGCCATCGTCCACGCCACCGACATCAACGAGGCGGCCCTGGCCGACCTCGCAAAGACGCCCGGCATTACCACGCGAAAACTCGATGTGCTGAGCGACGACGCGGCGACGGCGGCTTTCGCCGAGATCGGCCGCGTCGATGTGCTGTTCAACTGCGCCGGCTTCGTCCATGCCGGCTCGATCCTCGAGATGAAGGACGAGGATCTCGACTTCGCCTTCAATCTCAATGTGCGGGCCATGATCCGCACTATCCGCGCCGTGCTGCCCGGCATGCTGGAACGCGGCGATGGCTCGATCATCAACATGGCGTCGGTGGCGGGCGCCCCGAAGGGCGTGCCGAACCGTTTTGCTTATGGTGTGACCAAGGCCGCGGTCATCGGTCTGACAAAATCGATTGCCGCCGATTATGTCGCCAAGGGAATACGCTGCAACGCCATTTGCCCGGGTACCGTCGAGAGCCCCTCGCTTCAGGGCCGCATGCAGGCGCAGGGCGACTATGAGGCGGCCCGCGCCGCTTTCATCGCCCGCCAGCCGATGGGCAGGATCGGCACGCCCGACGAGATCGCCGACCTCGCTGTCTATCTGGCCGGTGCGACCTACACGAGCGGGCAGGCTTATAACATCGACGGCGGCTGGTCGATCTGAGGCCGTTCCGGCAGCCAGCGGCGGCGGCAATCCAGCTACGAGGCAGCCCAGTTAAGAGGCAGGCATGACCAAGATCACGGACCTCAGAACCTTCGACCTGCGCTTCCCGACATCGCAAAGCCTCGACGGCTCCGACGCGATGAATCCGGATCCGGATTACTCGGCCGCCTATGTCATCCTCGACACCGATGTCCCATCGCTGAAGGGCCATGGCCTCACCTTCACCATCGGCCGCGGCAATGAGATCTGCTGCGCGGCGATCGAAGCGCTGCGCCACCGCGTCGTCGGGCTCGACCTCGACTGGGTGAAAGAGGACCCCGGCCGTTTTTGGCACCATGTGACCGGCGACAGCCAGCTGCGCTGGATCGGCCCGGACAAGGGCGCCATGCATCTTGCCGTCGGAGCCGTGGTCAACGCGGTCTGGGACCTGTGGGCCAAAGAGGCCGGCAAGCCGGTCTGGCGCCTGGTCGCCGAGATGAGCCCGGAAGAGATCGTGCGCATCGTCGATTTCCGCTATCTCACCGACGCCATCACGCCGGCTGAGGCGCTGGAGATCCTGAAGAAGGCCGA
The DNA here is from genome assembly GCF_006439495.1 of Mesorhizobium sp. B3-1-8. Taxonomy (NCBI): domain Bacteria; kingdom Pseudomonadati; phylum Pseudomonadota; class Alphaproteobacteria; order Hyphomicrobiales; family Phyllobacteriaceae; genus Mesorhizobium; species Mesorhizobium sp. B3-1-8. Next base: position 224,349 of record NZ_VFTK01000001.1, on the reverse strand, counting down.
GGCCGGTAAGGCCGGGCGCATCGCCGCGCTCGAGCGCGAGGGATATGCCTGCTACACCACCTCGGCCGGCTGGCTCGGCTATCCCGACGACAAGCTCAGGCGCCTCTGCCAGGAAGCGGTCGACGATGGGTTCAACCACATCAAGCTGAAGGTCGGCCGCGACCGCGCCGACGACATCCGCCGTCTCAGGATCGCCCGCGAGGTCATCGGCCCGGACCGCTATCTGATGATCGACGCCAACCAGGTCTGGGAGGTCGACCAGGCGATCGACTGGCTGAAGGACCTTGCCTTCGCCAAGCCCTTCTTCATCGAGGAGCCGACCAGTCCGGACGATGTCGCCGGCCACGCGAAGATCCGCAAAGCTATCGCGCCGATTAAGGTCGCGACCGGCGAGATGTGCCAGAACCGCATCATGTTCAAGCAGTTCATCGCCGGCGGCGCGATCGACGTCGTGCAGATCGATTCCTGCCGCATGGGCGGGCTGAACGAGGTGCTGGCGGTGCTGCTGATCGCCGCCAAGTTCGGCCTGCCGGTCTGGCCGCATGCCGGCGGCGTCGGCCTTTGCGAATATGTCCAGCATCTGTCGATGATCGACTATGTCGCCGTGTCAGGCAGCAAGGACGGACGCGTCATCGAATATGTCGACCACCTGCACGAGCATTTCCTGGAACCCTGCGTGATCCGCGATGCCGCCTATATGCCGCCGGCTGCGCCCGGTTTCTCGATCGAGATGAAGGCTCGGTCGATCGAGGATTACCTGTATCACGCCTGAAGCATCGGCGCTGCAAACCGTGCCGCGGCACGCGACCGGACCGCCGCGAATCGGCTATGCCTGTCGCATGCAGGAAACATCCCTCTACGAGCCGGTGAAGCGGTTCCTCGAGAGCATGGATTTCGCCGTCAAGGGCGAGATCGGCGGCTGCGACGTGGTCGGCGTGCGCGCCGGCGAGCCGCCGGTTGTCGTCATTTGCGAATTGAAGCTGCAGTTCAATCTCGAGCTTGTTTTGCAAGCCGTCGACCGCGCGGCGGCCTGTGACGAGGTCTGGCTGGCTGCTTTGATGTCGGCGCGCGGCAAGGGCAGGGAGCACGACCGCCGCTTCCGCGCGCTGTGCCGCCGTCTCGGCTTCGGTCTGTTGGGCGTCGGCAAGAAGGGCGAGGTCGAGCTGCTTCTCAGTCCCGCCGCCCTGCCGCCGCGCCGCGATCCCAGGCGGCGCTCGCGCCTGGTCGAGGAACATCACCGCCGCAAGGGCGATCCGTCCGTCGGCGGCAGCACGCGCAGGAAGCCGATCATGACTGCCTACCGGCAGGAGGCGCTGGCCTGCGCCGCCGCCATGGCCGACGGCCCGAAACGGCCGCGCGACCTCAAGGCGCTTTCGCCGCGCGCCGCGACCATCCTGCAGCATAATTACTATGGCTGGTTCGCCCGCGCCGAGCGCGGCATCTATGCACTGACAGAAGCCGGCCTTGCCGCGATCACACCCGCGGCGGTGGTCTTATAAGCTATTGGGTGACGAAAAATTCGCCGGCTTACCACTCGGCGCCCGGCTTACCATTCGGCGAACGAACCGTCCTTGTGGCGCCAGACCGGGTTGCGCCAGCGATGCCCTTCCTTGGCGCGCTCCTTCACATAGTCCTCGTCGATCTCGACGCCCAGGCCCGGGCCGTCGGGAATGGCGACATAGCCATCCTCGTAACGGAAGACATCCTTATTGGCGGCATAGTCGAGCAGGTCGTTGCCGGCATTGTAGTGGATGCCCAGGCTCTGCTCCTGGATGAAGCAATTGTAGCTCACGGCGTCGAGCTGCAGGCAGGCGGCCAGCGCGATGGGCCCAAGCGGACAATGCGGCGCCACCGCCACGTCATAGGCTTCCGCCATCGCCGCGATCTTGCGGCATTCGGTGATGCCGCCGGCATGCGACAGGTCTGGCTGGATGATGTCGACGACAGCTTCCTCGAACACCGATTTGAAATCCCAGCGGCTGTAGAGCCGTTCGCCGAGCGCGATCGGCGTCGAGCCGAGCGCGGCGATCTCCTTCAGCGCCTCGCGGTTCTCGCTCAGAACGGGCTCCTCGATGAACATCAGCCGGTAGGGCTCCAGTTCCTTGACCAGGATGCGCGCCATCGGCCGATGCACGCGGCCGTGAAAGTCGACGGCGATGCCGATATCGGGGCCCACCGCCTCGCGCACCATGGCAACCCGCTCGACCGCGGCATCGATCCTGTTATGGCTGTCGAGGATCTGCAGTTCCTCGGTGCCGTTCATCTTGAGCGCCTGGAAGCCGCGCGCCACGACATCCCTGGCGCCGGCGGCAACTTCGGCCGGCCGGTCGCCGCCGATCCACGAATAGACCTTGATCGTCTCGCGCAGCTTGCCGCCGAGCAGTTCATGCACCGGCACGCCGAGCGCCTTGCCCTTGATGTCCCATAGCGCCTGGTCGATGCCGGCGATGGCGCTCATCAGGATCGGCCCGCCGCGATAGAAGCCGCCGCGATACATCACCGTCCAATGATCCTCGATCAGACGCGGATCCTTGCCGATCAGATAGTCGGCCAGTTCCTTGACCGCCGCTTCGACCGTCAGCGCCTTGCCTTCGACCACCGGCTCGCCCCAACCGCTGATGCCGGCATCGGTCTCGATCTTGAGGAACAGCCAGCGCGGCGGAACGATATAGGTGGTCAGAGCGGTGATCTTCATGCGGTCGGCCGGTCTCAGTTGTTTTTCAGTTTCTTGGCGCTGACGAGGTCGCGTGCGGCGAGATCGAGTATCTTGTTGGCCGCGTTTCGCGCAGCGACAGCGTCGCGCATCCGCAGCGCCTCGACCACCTCGCCGTGAGCCGCCGCCGCTTCTCTGCGCCTGACCGGCGAGATCGTCGCCGTGGCTTCCAGCGAAAACAGCAGCGCCGTGTCGATCAGCTTGCCGATCTGGCGGAAGATCGGGTTGTGGCTCGCGCCATAGACGATCTGGTGGAAGACGATGTCGGAGCGCGAGAATTGCGTCAGGTCCTCGCCGGCGCCGGCCATGCCTTGCCAGGCTGCTTCCAGGTCGGCGATCTCCTGCAACGTCGCGCGCGTTGCCGCGAGTTCGGCGACCAGCGGCTCGATGGCGCGGCGGGTTTCGAGGATCGCGTCGAACAATTTGTCGTCCAGCGCATGCGGCGCATGCCAGGCCAGCACCTGCGGATCGATGATGTTCCATTTGTCCTGGTCGCAGACGACCGTGCCGACGCGTGGCCGGGACAGCACCAGCCCCTTGGCCGCCAGCACCTTCAGGGCTTCGCGTATGACGGTGCGGCTGACGCCATATTCGATGCCGAGATCGTTCTCGGTCGGCAGCGACGATCCGGCCGGATAGCGGCCCGAGAAAATGTCGGAGGCGAGCGCTCTTGTCACATCCGGCATGACGCGCGGGCGACGCGCCGTCTCGCGCGCCTCCGTTGCCTCGTCAGCCTTCTTCGGTGTCTCGTTCACCTCAGCCCCTCCTCCAAGGCAGCGAACCCTGGTTTGCGCGCTCGGCCCGGCCTTAGCGGATACCGGTGATTTGCGCTAGCGCTACTGAGCGGACTATTTAAATCATTTATCATACCAGATCAATTGACGTGTATGATGAAATTGATTAATGACGGGAGGCCCGGGCTCGGCGCCCGGCCGTTCGCTGGGAGGTAAACATGCGACTTTTGAAAACCGCGCTCGTCGCGGGCGCTCTCGCCGTCTTGTCGGTCACGACAATCGCGTCTGCCTATGCGCAGGACACCAAGATCGGCTTCATCGTCAAACAGCCCGAGGAACCCTGGTTCCAAGACGAATGGAAATTCGCTGACCAGGCTGCCAAGGAAAAGGGCTTCACCCTCGTCAAGATCGGTGCCGAAGACGGCGAGAAGCTGATGTCGGCGATCGACAATCTCGGCGCCCAGGGCGCGCAAGGCTTCGTCGTCTGCACGCCGGATGTGAAGCTCGGCCCGGGCATCGTCGCCAAGGCGGCCGCCAACAATCTGAAGCTGATGACGGTGGACGATCGCCTCGTCGGCGCTGACGGCAAGCCGCTCGAAGACGTGCCGCATATGGGCATCTCCGCCACCAAGATCGGCGAGGCGGTGGGTCAGGCCATCCTCGACGAGATGAAGACGCGTGGCTGGAAGATGGACGAGGTCGGCGCGATCCGCGTTTCCTATGACCAGCTGCCGACTGCCGTCGACCGCGTCGAGGGTGCGATCTCGGTGCTGAAGGCCGCCGGCTTCAAGGCGGAAAACATCTTCGACGCACCGCAGGCCAAGACCGATACGGAAGCCGCGCTCAATGCCGCGACCGTGGTGCTCAATGCCCATGCCGACATCAAGAAGTGGATTGCCTTCGGCCTCAATGACGAGGCGGTGCTGGGCGCCGTGCGCGCTTCCGAAAGCGTCGGCATTCCGGCCGACGGCATGATCGGCGTCGGCATCGGCGGCGCGGAATCGGCGATCAACGAGTTCAAGAAACCGGCCGCGACCGGCTTCGTCGGCACGGTGATCATCTCGCCGAAGCGCCATGGTTACGAGACGGCGCTCAACATGTATGACTGGATCGCCAACAACAAGGAGCCGGCAAAGCTTACGCTGACCTCCGGCGCGCTGGCCAAGCGCGACGACTATCAGAAGGTGCGCAAGGACCTCGGCATCGAATAGCCTTCCCTGTACAAACAGGCGGCGGCTTGATGCTGCCGCCCGTTTGGCATGCTCAAGGATCTAGGCCGTGTCCTTTCTCCAATTCTCCAACATCAGCAAGACCTATCCGGGCGTCAGGGCTCTGTCCGGCGTGTCGTTCGGCGTCGAAAAGGGCGCCGTGCACGGATTGATGGGCGAGAACGGCGCCGGCAAATCCACCCTCATCAAGATCCTGTCCGGCGACCAGCATGCCGATGCCGGCGAGATAAGCATCGACGGCAAGGTCCAGGCCTATGCATCGACCAGGAATGCCTTCGACAACGGCGTCATCGTCATCCATCAGGAATTGCAGCTGGTGCCCGAGCTGACCGTCGCCGAAAATCTCAGCCTCGGCCGGTTTCCGGCGAGCGGAGGCGTCATCGCCCGCCGCCGCATGCTCGACGATGTCGGCGCCAAGCTGAAGTCGGCCGGCATCGACATCGACATGCGCCGCAAGGTCAAGACGCTCTCGATCGGCGAACGCCAGATGGTCGAGATCGCAAAGGCCGTGATGCTCGACGCCCGCGTCATCGCGCTCGACGAGCCGACCTCGTCGCTGTCCTCGCGCGAAAGCGAGATCCTGTTTAAGCTGATCGACCGGCTGCGCGGCGAGGGCAAGGTCATCGTCTATGTCTCGCACCGCCTCGACGAGGTGTTCCGCCTCTGCGACAGCCTGACGGTGCTGCGCGACGGCAAGCTCGCCGCGCATCACGCATCGCTGAAAGATGTGACGCGCGATCAGGTCGTTGCCGAGATGGTCGGTCGCGAGATTTCCGACATTTGGGGTTTTCGGCCGCGAAAGCCGGGAAAGGTTCGCCTCAAGGCCGATAATCTGAGCGGCGCCAGGCTGCGCACGCCGGCAAGCTTCGAAGCTCGCGCCGGCGAGATCGTCGGCTTCTTCGGCCTGATCGGCGCCGGACGCTCGGAGCTGATGCGGCTGGTCTTCGGCGCCGATCCGCGCTCGGGCGGCACGATCGCCGTCGACGGCAAGGTGATTGCCGCCGCCAGCCCGCATGACGCGATCCGCGCCGGCATTGTGCTCTGCTCCGAGGACCGCAAGCATGACGGCATCATCCAGGGCCGCTCGATCGAGGAGAACATCAACATCTCGTCCAGGCGCCATCACACGCGCTTCGGGGTGCTCAGCCGCGCCAGCGAGATCGCGACGGCTGAAACCTTCATCAAGAAGCTCAAGGTGCGCACGCCTTCGCGCAGGCAGGACATCGTCAACCTGTCCGGCGGCAACCAGCAGAAGGTCATCCTTGGCCGCTGGCTGTCCGAGCAGGGCATACGCGTTTTGATCGTCGACGAGCCGACGCGCGGCATCGATGTCGGCGCCAAGTCGGAGATCTACGAGCTGCTCTACCAGCTCGCCGAGGACGGCATGGCGATCGTCGTCGTCTCCTCCGAGTTGCCGGAAGTGATGGGCATTTGCGATCGCATCCTGGTGATGTGCGGCGGGCGCATCAGCGCCGAGCTCACGCGCGGCCAGTTCGCCGAAAGAGCGATCCTGGCCGCGGCCCTCCCAGACAAGAAAACCCCCGACGCGATCGCATCCTGAGGACACCGCCATGACCGACCCGTTGAAGAAGATACTGCTCGGCGAGCAGGGCCTCGTCGTCATCTTCATCGTCGCCTTCGCGCTGGTGTCGCTGCTGGTGCCGAACTTCCTCACCGACCGCAACATGCTGGGCCTGCTGCAATCGGTGGTCACCGTCGGCATCGTCGCCTGCACGATGATGTTCTGCCTCGCCGCGCGCGACTTCGATCTGTCGGTCGGCTCAATCGTCGCCTTCGCCGGCATGGTCGCGGTGATGGCCTCGAACGCCACAGGTTCGATCCTGCTTGGCCTTATCGCGGCGATCGCTTGCGGCGCCGTCGTCGGCTGGGTCAACGGCGTCGTCATCGCCAAATTCCGCATCAATGCTCTGATCACCACCTTGGCCACCATGCAGATCGTGCGCGGTTTCGCGCTGATCTCGTCGGACGGCCGCGCCGTCGGCATCAACAGCCCGGACTTCTACCAGCTTGCCTTGTCGAAGCTGCTCGGCATACCGACGCCGATCTGGGTGCTGGCGGTGCTCTTTGCCATTTTCGGCTTCGTGCTCAACAGCACCGTCTTCGGCAAGAACACGCTGGCCATCGGCGGCAATCCGGAAGCCTCGCGCCTTGCCGGCGTCAATGTCGACAGGACGCGCATCTGGATCTTCACGCTGCAGGGCGTGGTCTGCGGCATCGCCGGCATCCTGCTTGCCTCGCGCATCACCTCGGGCCAGCCCAACGCCGCGGTCGGCCTCGAATTGTCGGTGATCTCGGCCTGCGTGCTCGGCGGCGTCTCGCTTGCCGGCGGGCGCGCGACGATGTCGGGCGTCATCGTCGGCGTGCTGATCATGGGCATCGCCGAGAACGCGATGAACCTGCTCAACATCCCGGCCTTCTACCAATATATCGTCAGGGGCGTGATCCTGCTTCTGGCGGTCCTGCTCGACAATCTGCGTTCCTCGGCATTGGGCCGGCGCTGATGGCACGTCTGAAGGGAAAACGCATCTTCCTCACCGGCGCGGCGCAAGGCATCGGCTACGCCATCGCCGAAGCCTGCCTGCGCGAGAAGGCCGAGCTGTTCCTCGTCGACCGCGACGCGGACCTGCTTGCTGAAAGCGCTGCCCGTTTGGGCAAGGTCGCCCATGCGGCGGCCGATATCGCCGACGCCAAGGCAATCGACGCCGCGATGCAGGCGGCGACGAAGGCCATCGGCCCGGTCAACGCCGTCATCAACAATGCCGGCATGAACGTCTTCTCGACGCCGCTCGCGGCCACCGAGGATGACTGGACGCGCAATCTCGACGTCAATGTGAAAGGCGCCTGGCACTGCGCCAAGGCGGCGCTGCCGGGGATGATCGGGCAGGGCGGCGGCGTGATCCTGAACGTCGCCTCCACGCACGCCTTCACCATCATCCCGCACACCTTTCCCTATCCCGTCGCCAAGCATGCTTTGCTCGGCCTGACAAAATCGCTGGCGATCGAATATGCCGGCAACAATGTCCGCGTGAACGCGCTGGCGCCCGGTTATGTCGCCACCCAGAAGGTCATCGACTACTGGAACAGTTTCGACCATCCGGAGGCCGCGCGCGCCAAAACGCTGGCGCTGCATCCGGGTGGGCGCATCGCCACACCGCAGGAGATCGCCATGGCGGCGGTCTTTCTGGTCTCGGAGGAATGTCCCTTCATCAACGCCGCCTGTCTCGTCGCGGATGGCGGCCTGAGCGTGCTTCACCACCCCTGAAACAAGCCATGAACCATTGATATGCCGCGGGAACTCAAAACCACCGCAATCCGGCATCAAGGGCTGACGATGGCCGGCATCGAGCTCGCCGGCGACCGCCTCCGCTATGTCATGCAGTGCGACGAGGGATACGCCATGTCGAAGGTCGCGGAAGTCTGTCCACGAGAGGCTGAGGTCACATAGGACCCTGCAAGCTCCGCTCCAGGTGGTTGCGTATCAGCCCATGCCGGCGCGCGCATCCGCGCCTGAGACGGCGGGGCTGAATGGCGCATGCCCGCGCCGTTCAGCCCAGCTCATTTCGACTGTTGACTCATCTTTCCGCCTGTGCAGAAATTGGTTGGACCATTGAACCATTTTAGGCTCGGCCGGCGTGACCGATTTCCTGCCTCCCATCCAGACCACGGCCCGCGACGACGCGGTTCTGAAGGCGTTGGCGGGTTTCGTTCGGCAGGAGGCTCTGGAGCCCGGTGAAAGACTGCCGACAGAGCGCATCCTGGCTGAACGCCTCAAGGTCAGCCGCAACACGGTGCGTGAGGCGCTGACGCGCTGGGAGGGCCTCGGCCTCGTCGAACGGCGGCAGGGCTCGGGGACATATCTCAAGGCCGCCGTTTCGCCCGACATGCTGCACATGCCGCTGACGCTTGCCGGCGGCAACGATTTCGCCGGCCTGATGCGCACACTGGAGATCCGGCGTGCGCTGGAGGCCGAGGCGGCGGCGCTTTGCGCCATCCGCGCCGGCAAGGCCGAGATCGCCGCGATCGAGCGCAAGCTCGACATCATGGAAGAAGCTTTCCGCAGCCGCGCCGGCATGTCCTCGGAGGAGGATTGGGAATTCCACCAGGCGGTCTACCGTGCCTCGGGCAATCCGCTGTTCGAGCAGATCATCAGTGCCATGCACGAGCTGTTCCACCGCTTCTGGGAGCATCCGCTCGGCGTGCGCGACTTCGGCCATGCCAGCTTTCCTTATCACCGGACCATCTTCAATTGCATCGCTGCGCGTGACCCCGATGGCGCTCGCGCCGAGGCGCTAAAACTCATCGCCACCGTCGAGGACGATCTGAAGCGCGGCGCTGCCAACCTCAAACTTTCGGACCGCAGATGAACGAGCAGCCCAACACCTTCGACCCGGCCTCGATGGCCAGCGACTATCTCGGCGAGGCGGCGACGCTGCTGGCGCATGACGATCCGTTCCCGGGCGGCGCCGTGGTGCCGCCGATCTACCAGACCTCGCTGTTCACCTTCGCCAGTTACGCCGACATGGCCGACACCTTCGCCGGCAGGAGAAAGCAGCCGATCTATTCGCGCGGCGACAATCCGACGGTGATGGAGTTCGAGGCGCGTGTCGCCGCCTTGGAAGGCGCCGAGGCGGCGCGCGGCTTTTCCAGCGGCATGGCGGCGATCAGCGCCACGCTGCTCGCCTTTGTCGGCGCCGGCGAGCGCATCGTTGCCGTGCGCAACTGCTATGGCGACGCTTACCGGCTGTTCGAGCGGCTGTTTCCGCGCTTGCAAATCAAGGTCGACTATGTCGACGGCGCCGACCCCGACGCGGTTGCCGCCGCACTTCCTGGCGCCAAGCTGCTCTACCTCGAAAGCCCGACCTCGATGCTGTTCGAGCTGCAGGACCTGGAGCATCTGACACGGCTGGCCAAGGAGCAGGGCATCGTCACCACCATCGACAATTCCTGGGCGACGCCTGTCTTCCAGAAGCCGATTTCGCATGGCGTCGACCTGGTGCTGCATTCGGCCTCGAAATATCTGAGCGGCCACAGCGACACCGTCGCCGGCGTGGTGGCCGGCTCCGCCGCGCATATCAAGCACATCAACGAGCAGACCTATTCGCAGCTCGGCGGCAAGCTGTCGCCCTTCGAAGGCTGGCTCTTGCTGCGCGGGCTGCGCACGCTGCCGCTGCGCTTGCCGCATCACATGAAGAGCGGACTTACGATTGCCGAGCGGCTGAAGGCGCATGGCAAGGTCGAGCGCGTCAACCATCCTGCCTATTCGAACCACCCCGGCAAGAAGACGCTTGCCGGCTATGCCGGGCTGTTCTCCTTCGAGGTCACCGAGGATGTCGACATCCCTGCCTTCGTCGATGCGCTGAAGTTCTTCCGCATTGGCGTCAGCTGGGGCGGCCATGAAAGCCTGGTCGTGCCGGCCAAGGCCTCGCTCGAACAGACGCCGGGCATCAATTCGATGGCGCGCTTCGGCGTCAGCCCCCGAACCATCCGCTTCAACGTCGGATTGGAAAATGTCGAGCACCTCTGGGCCGACGTCGCCCAGGCCTTCGACAAGTCAAAAAAATAACGGATCAAAAATGGGAGTCCTGAACATGAAAAGACCGACCTTCATGCTCGCCGCCGTCGCCGGCCTGGCGATTTCCGCCAGCGGCGCGCTGGCCGACACCACCATCAAGCTGGTCGAAGTCATCACCAGCCCGCCGCGCACCGAATTCCTGAAGAAGCAGATCGCCGAATTCGAGACCGCCAATCCGGGCATCAAGGTCGAGGTGGTCTCGCTGCCCTGGGGCCAGGCCTTCGAGAAGTTCCTCACTATGGTGCAGGCCGGCGATACGCCCGACGTCGTCGAGATGCCGGAACGCTGGATGGGCCTCTATGCCAACAATGCCCAGCTCGAGGATCTCGGCCCTTACATGGCCAAGTGGGACGACGCCAAGACGCTCGGCGACCGCGCCAAGCAGTTCGGCTCGACCGTCAACAACACCCAGTTCATGATCCCCTACGGCTACTATGTGAACGCGCTGTTCTGGAACAAGAAGCTGTTCAAGGAAGCTGGTCTCGACGGCCCGCCGGCAACGCTCGATGAGTTCGTCGCTGATTCCAAGAAGATCTCGGCCATCCCCGGCAAATATGGCTACTGCCTGCGCGGTGGTCCCGGCGCCTTCAACGGCATGCACATGTTCATGAACATCGCCGACGGCAAGGGCGGCTACTTCACCGACGACGGTGTCTCGACCATCAACGACGAAGGCTCGGTCAAGGGACTGCAGATGCTGGCCGACATGTACAAGAACGGTCTGGCGCCGAAAGATTCCGTGAGCTGGGGCTTCAACGAAACGGTGACCGGCTTCTATTCCGGCACCTGCGCCATGCTCAACCAGGACCCGGACGCGCTGCTCGGCATCGCCGACAAGATGAGCGCCGACGACTTCGCCGTGGCTCCGCTCCCCGTCGGCCCGAGCGGCAAGTCCTATCCGACGCTGGGCTATGCCGGCTGGGCGATGTTCGCCAATTCCCAGCACAAGGACGAAGCCTGGAAGCTGATGGCGACACTGCTGTCACCAAAGGACAATCTGGAATGGGCCAAGGAAGTCGGCGTCGTGCCGATCCACAACGGCGCCGACCAGGACGCGCATTTCAAGACCGAGCAGTTCAAGGGCTGGTTCACCGAGCTCAACGACAGCTCGAAATATGAAATGGTGACGCCGCCGACGCATCTGGAAAACCTCGGCAACTTCGTCGACCAGGTGGCGATCAAGAATTTTCAGGAAGTGCTGCTCGGCCAGAAGCCGGCCAAGGAGGTGGCCGATGAATGGGCCAAGTTCCTGACCAAGGAACAGCAGGACTGGCTGGCGAAAAACAAGAAGTAAGGCGCAGGCCTTTTTCCTTCGCCCCGTTTACGGGGAGAAGGTGGCCCGATAGGGCCGGATGAGGGGTAGCGCCGAGTTCTGAGAAGCTAGCGCCGCCCCTCATCTGCCTGCCCGTCCTTCGCAGCAGCTGCGCCGCTGCTACGGAGGGTGAACCGGCATCTTCCCTCGTTCACGGGGAGAAGGACGCTGTCGCCGTCCCCGGCACCCAATCACCACCGTAGAGCCAGAACGTATGACCTACGCAGTGTCCGAAATCCGATCCGCCGCCGCGCCGCGCAAGCGGCGCCTCAGCAAGGCCGCGATCGAGCCGTGGCTTTATCTTTCGCCGGCTATCGTCCTGCTGGTCGTCGTGCTCCTGGTGCCGCTGATCATCGGCATCAGCTATTCGTTCCGCAAATTCTCCGCCTTCAAGTCGGAATATGTCGGGCTCGGCCAGTACCAGGCGATGCTCTCCGACCAGGTGCTCGGCCAGGCGCTCGTCAACACGCTGTGGTGGACGGTGGCCAGCCTGTTCTTCCAGTTCTTTCTGGGCTTGGGTCTCGCATTGCTGCTCGACAAGCCGTTCTTCGGCCGCAAGCTCGTGCAGGCAGTTGTGTTCCTGCCCTGGGCGGTGCCGTCCTTTCTTTCAGGCCTCACTTGGGCCTGGCTGTTCAACCCGATCATCGGGCCGCTGCCACATTGGCTATTCGCCCTTGGCCTGAAGGCCGAGCCGACCAATGTGCTCTCCGATCCCGCCACCGCCATGTGGGGCCCGATCGTCGCCAACATCTGGTTCGGCATTCCCTTCTTCGCCATCACGCTGCTGGCGGCGCTGAAGTCGATCCCCTCGGAATTGCATGAGGCTGCAGCCATCGACGGCGCCTCGCCCTGGCAGCGCTTCACCAAGGTGACGCTGCCCTTCCTGGCGCCGACCATCGTCATCACCGTGATGCTGCGCACCATCTGGATCGCCACCTTCGCCGACCTGATCTTCGTCATGACCGAGGGCGGGCCGGCCGGCTCGACCAGCACGGTGCCGGTCTACATCTATGTCAGTGCCTTCAAGTCGCTCGACAAGGGCTATGCATCGGCGGTGGCGGTGCTGCTTCTGGTGCTGCTCATTGTCTACGCCATCGGGCTGATCGCTATCCGCCGCACCCTGGTGAGGCACGTCTGATGATCGCCGGTCGCTCCATTTCCTCGCGCATTTTCGGCGGCGTCGGGCTCTACGCTGCGGTCGCGGCTTACGTGATCTTCGCGCTGTTCCCGATCTTCTGGACGCTGAAGATCTCGGTGACGCCGGAGCGCCTGCTCTATTCGGAAGGCATCACCTTCTGGCCGTCGCAGACCACCTTCCAGAACTTCGTCACCGTGCTCGAAGCCTCCGACTTTCCACGCTATTTCCTCAACAGCGTCATCGTCTCGGTGTCGACGGCCGCCTTTGTCACCGTCATCGCCACGCTTGCCGGATACGCCATGTCGCGCTTCACCTTCCGCGGCAAGGCGACGCTGGCCATCTTGCTATTGCTGACCCAGACCTTCCCGCTGGTCATGGTCATTCCGCCGATCTACCGGATCATGGGCGATCTCGGCCTGACCAACAGCCTGATAGGACTGATCATCATCTACACAGCCTTCAACACCGCCTTCGCCACTTTCCTCATGCAGTCCTTCTTCGACGGCATCCCGAGGGATCTTGAGGAGGCGGCGATGATCGACGGCTGCACCCGCGCTCAGGCGATGCGCCGGGTGATCGTGCCGCTGACCTTGCCGGGAATGGGCGCCACACTGGGTTTCGTCTTCACCGCCGCCTGGAGCGAGCTTCTGTTCGCGCTGATGCTGATCTCCAGCGACGAGCAGAAGACTTTCGCCGTCGGCCTGCTCACCTTCATCGGCAAGTTCGCCGTCGACTGGGGGCAGATGATGGCGGCCTCGATCCTGGCGCTGATTCCGGTCTGCGTCTTCTTCGCCTTCCTGCAACGCTATCTCGTCACCGGCCTCACCGCCGGCGCGGTCAAAGGATAATCGATGGCTTCCGTCACGCTGCAAAACGTCGAGAAGGATTATGGCGCGCTGCGCATCCTGCATGGCGTCGACCTCGAGATCGCCGATGGCGAGTTCGTCGTGCTGGTCGGCCCGTCCGGCTGCGGCAAGTCCACGCTCTTGCGCATGATCGCCGGCCTCGAAGAGGTCACCGGCGGTGAGATCCATATCGGCGAGCGGCTGGTCAACGATGTAGCGCCGAAGGATCGCGACATCGCCATGGTGTTCCAGTCCTACGCGCTCTATCCGCATATGGACGTCTCCTCGAATATGGGCTTCAGCCTGCTGCTGAAGAAGGCCGAGAAGACGACGATCGACGGCAGGGTCGGTGCTGCCGCCAAGCGGCTTGGCCTCGATCCCTACCTCGGGCGCCTGCCGCGCCAGCTCTCCGGCGGCCAGCGCCAGCGCGTCGCCATGGGCCGCGCCATCGTGCGCGATCCGAAAGTTTTTCTGTTCGATGAGCCGCTGTCCAACCTCGACGCCAAGCTGCGCGTCCATATGCGCGCCGAGATCAAGGCGCTGCACCAGCAGCTCAAGACCACGTCGGTCTACGTCACCCACGACCAGGTCGAGGCCATGACCATGGCCGACCGCATCGTCGTCATGCACGACGGCTATGTTCAGCAGGTCGGCCGTCCGCTCGAGCTTTACGACCGGCCGGCCAACACTTTCGTCGCCGGCTTCATCGGCTCGCCCGGCATGAATTTCCTGCCGGCGAAGGTCGCCAGGGGCGGCAAGGTCGATGCCGTGCTCGCCGACGGCCAGAAGCTTGGATTGCCGGATGGTCTGCCGCTGCAGGACGGCGATGCGCTCACCATCGGCCTGCGGCCCGAGCATATCAGACTGGCCGATGACGGAGCGCTGAAGGCCGAGGTCAAGGTGGTCGAACCGCTCGGCCTGTCGACGCAGTTCTATGTCCGGCTGGCCAACCAGCAGATCTGCGTCTTCGGCATGGGACGCAGCGACGTCAGGCCGGGCGATACCATCCGCCTCGCCGCCGATCCGGCGGCGCTGCATCTCTTCGATCCAAAGAGCGGCGTTCGGATCGGCTAGCTGGCCAACAGCGACGCGTCATGGATGGCTTCGCCAGCAACGCACCGGCGGCAGATGTGGGTGTTCAACTCGGGCACGGTCGTTGCGCTGGTGATGGCGACAATTTGATCGCTCAAGGGTCGGCGCCTTCGAGAATATCGACAGGTGAATTGCGGATTTTGATTGCTAGACTCCTGCTGATTCGTCTCGACAGGAAAAGGCATGAGCAAGGCCCTCGGCACATTCGCACTGATCACGGTTTTGAGCGCCTTGCTGATGGCGCTGTCATTGGCCGTGGCGAGACACGGCTATCCCTATGGCGCCTACGGTGTGAAGCGTCTCGACGGCATCGCCGACGCCGGCTCGTTCCTGGCGATCGCCGCCATCTATTTCTTCGGCGCGATGCTGCTGATGATCCTTCCCATCCGCGCCGCCGGCATCGTGCTGACCCATGCCGCCGACGCGATTTTCTGGGCGACGATCATGCTCTTCGCGACGATCGTCGGCTCGCTGGTTGCCAGATGGGCCTTCGGCCAGCACGAGGTGCTTTGGGCGCTGTTCAACTGGCGCTTCCTGTTCGTCGCGGCGATCGTGGCGGCGCATCTCACCATGAACGAGCTTCGCCGCAACATCCTGCTCAGAAGCCTGTTCTTCGTCGCCTTCGGCGCGGTCACGCTCGCCTGCCTGTTCTGGTCGTTCTCGACCTGAGTCCTAGCTTTGTCGCATATGGCTGGTAGACCTCCTGCCAGGCAATGGCTATATCATTTGTCTGACAATTGACCCGGTCGAAGGCCGCCGCGACCAAAACCCAAGGAAAAACAAGATGACCGTGCTGCGTAAGAACCTGATCGACGGCGAGTGGCTTGGCGAGGCCGGCTCGCGCAACATCAACCCGTCGAACACCAACGATGTCCTCGGCGAATATGCTTCGGCCGGGCCGGAGCAGGCAAAGCAGGCCATCGCGGCCGCCAAGGCGGCCTTTCCGGCCTGGTCGCGCTCAGGCCCGCTGGCCCGCCATGCGGTGCTGAAGAAAACCTCCGACGAGATCATGGCGCGCAAGGACGAGATCGGCCGCTCGCTGGCCCGCGAGGAGGGCAAGACGCTGGCCGAGGGCGTCGGCGAGACGATCCGGGCGGCGCAGCTCTTCGACTTCTTCGCCGGCGAGACGCTGCGTCTGTCGGGCGAGATGGTGCCGAGCGTCAGGCCTGGTGTCGGCGTCGAGATGACCCGCGAAGGCGTCGGCATCGTCGGCATCATCACGCCGTGGAATTTCCCGATCGCCATCCCCGCCTGGAAGATCGCGCCGGCGCTGGCCTACGGCAATACCATCGTCTTCAAGCCGGCCGAGCTGGTGCCTGAAAGCGCCTGGACCATCGTCGACATCCTGCATCGTGCCGGTCTGCCCAAGGGTGTACTCAACCTCGTCATGGGCAAGGGCTCGGTGGTCGGCCAGGCGATGCTCGACAGCCCCGACGTCAACGCCATCTCCTTCACCGGCTCCGTCGGCACCGGCAAGCGCGTCGCTGCCGCAAGCGTCGAGCACATGCGCAAGTTCCAGCTCGAAATGGGCGGCAAGAATCCGCTCGTCGTGCTCGATGACGCGGATCTTGGCACGGCCGTCGATTGCGCCGTCAACGGCGCCTATTTCTCGACCGGACAGCGCTGCACGGCCTCCTCGCGTCTGATCGTCACCGAGGCCATCCACGACCGCTTCGTCGACGCGATCAAGGAGCGGCTGGACAAGCTCGTCATCGGCGATGCGCTGAATGCCAAGACCCAGATCGGCCCGGTCGTCGACCAGACCCAGCTCAAGCAGGACGAGGATTATATCGCCATCGGCCGCCAGGAAGGCGCC
This sequence comes from Mesorhizobium sp. B3-1-8, assembly GCF_006439495.1. Classification (NCBI taxonomy): domain Bacteria; kingdom Pseudomonadati; phylum Pseudomonadota; class Alphaproteobacteria; order Hyphomicrobiales; family Phyllobacteriaceae; genus Mesorhizobium; species Mesorhizobium sp. B3-1-8. The sequence goes on along the minus strand of NZ_VFTK01000001.1, from coordinate 207,877 downwards.
GAGCTTGCCTTCGGCGGCGACCGGCTGGAGCGCGAGACGCCCGGCTTCTATCTGCAACCGGCGCTGTTTGTTGGCTCCACCAATGCGATGCGCATCTCGCGCGAGGAGATTTTTGGTCCTGTCGCCAACGTCATTCGAGTCAAGGATTATGACGAAGCCCTGGCTGTCGCCAACGACACGCCGTTCGGCCTCACCTCCGGCATCTGCACCACCAGCCTGAAGCACGCGACCCATTTCAAGCGCAATTCCGAAGCCGGCATGGTGATGGTCAACCTGCCGACGGCGGGCGTCGACTTCCACGTGCCGTTCGGCGGCCGCAAGGGTTCGAGCTACGGCCCGCGCGAGCAGGGCCGCTACGCCATGGAGTTCTACACCACGGTGAAGACCGCCTATACATTCGCCGGCTAAGAGGGATCGATGGCGTCAACCCTGGACGACATGACATGGCTCAACCCGCCGCCGCGCCACACGGTCGGCGACGGCACGCTCACCGTTCGGACGGGCAAGGACACCGACTTCTGGCGCGAGACCTTCTACGGCTTCTGGCGCGACAACGGCCATTTCCTCTACCGCCCGGTCGAGGGTGATTTCAGCGCCGAGGTCACCGTCCAGGGCGACTACAAGGTGCTCTACGATCAGGCGGGGCTGATGCTGCGCCTGAGCGAAACGCACTGGATCAAGGCCGGCATCGAATACACCGACGGGCTGGCCTACTTCTCCGTCGTCGTCACCAGCGACACCTCCGACTGGTCGCTGGTCGCCATTGCTGCCGGCAAGGACGGCGTCCGGATCCGGATGACCCGTCACGCCGAGGCGATCCGCATCCAGTATCTGGACGTCTCGAACGGTCACTGGAAGCCGGTGCGGCTGGCCTATTTCCCGATCTCGAAAACGGTCGATGTCGGCATGATGTGCTGCTCGCCGCAGCGCGAGGGCTTTGAGGTCACCTTTTCGGACTTCACCGTCGGGGCGCCGATTTCGCGGGACCTGCACGACTGACGCGGCGCTACCCGTTCATCCGGTGCTGGAAGAATTGCAGGAACAATTCGCGCTCCGTGGTGATGTCCAGCTTCTCATAGATGCGGCGGCGATGGTTCTTCACCGTGCCGACGGTGATGCCGAGGCGCTCGGCGATGTTGGCGGTCGGATGGCCGGCGAGGATCAGCTGCACCAGCTCGCGCTCGCGTGAGGACAGCTCCGGCCACAGGTTTTGCGGGATGCTGGGTTTCTGCTGCGGCGAGGCGCCGGGACCGCTCGGCGCCGAGGTGCGTGAAAAGTCTGAGCCGCGCGCCTTGATATCGAGCGCATGCAGCGCCTCGAACACCGGCAGCCGCTCGGTCAGCAGCGCGATCTCGCTGTCCTTGAACGATACGGTCGAGCGGTCGAGGAATATGCCCAGGCACCAGTCGCCGCCGTCGGCGAGCAGGATGCCGACCTCGTCGCAGATTTCCGACTGCGCCAGGAAACCGGCAATGTATTGGCCGCGCTTGGCCTCCTCGTCGGCCAGTCCCTTGAGCGGCATGATGCCGAGCCGGCGCTCGCGCCGCCACGAGGCATAGAAGGGATCGAAGACGTAGTAATTGTCGAGATAGCGCCGCACCATCTCGTCCGAGAAGCGCCGGTGCTTGACGAATTCCGGTGTCCTGGTCGCCGAATAGCGCGTCACCGTCACCAGGTCATGCGCGATGTCGGCGCCGATCAGGTCGATCAGGCAATCGACATGCCGGTCGGTGCCGGTGGCGGCGATCGCCTTGGCCAGCGGCGCCCAGATATTGCCCATGCGCATGCCCTTTTCTCGGCGAACCGCGCCGCGCGGTCATTGTGTCTTTAGGCATATGGCGCGATCCGGCTCAGGGAATCTAGCCTGTGGTCATTCTCGGCAAGGGAAAGCGACCCGTGGACCAGATCACCACCAATCCAATCGTCATCGGCATCGACGCTGGCGGCACCATGACCGACACGATCCTTGTGGATCAGGACGGCCACTTCAAGATCGGCAAGTCGGCGACGACGCCGAAGAACGAGGCTGAAGGCTTCCTCGCTTCGGCCGAGGATGCGGCGGACGCCTGGGGTATCTCGCTGCAGGATCTGTTCTCCGGCGTCAACGTGGTGCTCTATTCCGGCACCGGCATGCTCAACACGCTGTTGTCGCGCACCGGCCGCAGGCTCGGGCTGATTACCACCAAGGGCCTTGAGGACATGATCCTGATGGGCCGCGGCCTGCAGGCCTGGGCGGATTATTCCTATGCCGACCGCCTGCACGCGGTCACCCACCATCATCCCGATCCTCTGGTGCCGCGCCGCCGCACGCATGGCGTGACGGAGCGCGTCGACCAGTTCGGCGACGTCATCCTGCCGCTCTACGAGCACGAGGTGCATGCCGCCGCCAAGAAGCTCATCGCCGACAAGGTCGAGGCGATCTGCATCATGACCGTCTTCTCGCACGTCAATCCGGCGCATGAGAAGCGCATCGCCGAAATCTGCCGCCAGGAGATCGCCGCCGCCGGCGCCGACATCCTCGTCTACACCAGCCACGAGGTGCGCCCGGTGATCCGCGAGCAGTCGCGGCTGAACTCGGTGCTTATCGAGGCCTACGCCACCTCGCGCGGCCGCAAGCAGTTGAAGGGCATCGAGGACATCTCGAAGAAATACGGCTTCAAATACGGCGTGCAGACGCTGCTCTCCTTCGGTGGCCTGACCTCGATCAACCATCCGCGCCTGCACGAAACGATGATCTCCGGGCCGATCGGCGGCATCCTGGGCGCCGCCTATGTCGGCAAGCTGATCGGCAACGACTCGCTGATCTGCTCGGACATGGGCGGCACGTCCTTCGACATGGGCGTCATCACGCGCGGCCAGACACGTATCGAGAACGAGCCGCTGATGGACCGCTTCAAGCTCAACGTGCCGACGTTGCATCTCGACACGATCGGCGCCGGCGCCGGCATGATCCTCAAGGTCGATCCGCTGACCAAGAAGGTCTCGCTCGGGCCGGAAAGCGCCGGCTCCGATCCCGGGCCGATCTGCTTCGCCAAGGGCGGCACCGAGCCGACCATCGCCGATTGCGATGCCATCCTCGGCCGCCTGAACCCCCACTACTTCCTTGGCGGCAAGGTCGTGCTGCAGGTCGAGAAGGCGAGGAAAGCGTTCGAGGAAAAATGCGCCCGGGTGCTCGGCGTCGGCGTCGAGGAGGCGGCCGAGGGCATGATCGACATGCTGGAGGCCGACGCGAACAACGCGCTGCGTCGCGTCATTTCTGGCCAAGGCATCCATCCTTCGGAATTCACGCTTTTGTCCTATGGCGGCTCGGGGCCGCTGCATCTGGCCGGCTGCTCCAGGGGCATCGGCTTCAAGGACATCATCACCTTCCAGTTCGCCGCCGCCTTCTCGGCCTTCGGCTGCACCACCGCCGATTTCATGCGCCGCCATTCGGTATCGACCCAGATCGACATCGGCGCGCGGGCAAGCGATGACGAACTGGTTGCCTTCGGCAAGAAGGTCACCAACGTCTGGGCTGACCTGACCAAGGCCGCGGTCGACGAAATGGTCGCCGACGGCCACGCGCTCCCCAAGATCAAGACCGTGCCGTTCCTGATGATGCGTTACACAGGCCAGTTGGAAGACGTCGAGGTGATGGCGCCGCTGTCGGCGATTCACTCCGCCGACGACATGCGCAAGATCATCGCCGAGTTCGAGGCGGTCTACGCCAAGGTCAACCATCGCGTCTCGCGCTATGGCGAGGCCGGCTTCTCGATCACCGAGCTCGGGTTGATCGCCACCGCCGACAAGGTGAAGCCAACTTTGGTCAAGCGTCCGCTCGGCAAGTCGGATCCGGCGTCTGCCCATAAGGGCGTGCGCGAGGCCTATATCGGCGGCCGCTGGCACAAGGCCAATCTCTACGAGATGGACCTGCTGCAACCCGGTCACGAGGTCATCGGCCCGGCCATCATCGAACATCCGGCGACGACGCTCGTCGTCCATCCGCAGGACCGGGTCCATGTCGACGAATGGACGCTGCTCCACTACACCCACGCTTGAGAAGGGCGAACGCCATGCTGGACAAACCCGCCTCTGCGCTGCGCATCCGCGAACGGCTGATCGAATCCGAACGGCTGATGGAAGAGACCGGCTGCTATGACGGCATCACCGAGCTTCAGCTGCGCAACCAGGACCCGCTGAAATTCGAGACGCTGCACACCAAGCTGCGCGCCTACTGCGTCTCGGCGCGCGAGATGGCGCGCCGCATCTCCGCCTCGCCCGGCGTGCGCGAGGTCGGCGAGATGGTCGTCGCTATCTACACGCCGGAAGGCGACGCGATCGCGCTTTCCAACGGCATTATGGTGCATGTGCACACGATGAGCCGCTTCATCAAATGGATGATCCGCAACGGCTACGAGGAAAATCCGCAGATCCGCGACGGCGACATCTTCGCCAACAACGACGCCTTCATCGGCACCGTGCAGGTGCCGGACGTGATGGACGTCGTGCCGATCTTCCATTCCGGTAAGCTCGTCGGCTGGGCCGGCGCCGTCTGCCACGAGCTCGAAGCCGGCGGCATCACGCCAGGCGGCGACGTCGCGCTGGCGCAGGAGCGCTTTACCGAAGGCCTGTTCGTCTGCGCCGAAAAGGTCGGCCAGAACGACGAACTGCGGCGCGACTACGTCATCCGCTGCGAGCGCAATCTCAGGATGCCGATCTACTGGGTGCTCGACGAGAAGGCCAAGGTCGCCTCCTGCATCGACATGCGCGAAAGCGTCAAGGCGCTGATCGACGAGATTGGCCTCGACTACTGGATGCAGGTGTCGAAGGAGTTCATCGAGGAAGGCCGCCGCGCCCAGCTCGCCCGCACGCGCCAGCTCACCGTGCCCGGCATCTACCGCGGCCACACTTTTTACGGCCACGTTACCAAGGGCAAGCCCGGCTACCAGCCGCTCGGCGATCCCGACTGGCTCTACAACATCCCGATCGAGATGGAGATCACCAGCGACGGCAAGATCAAGATGGACTTCGAGGGCACGCAGCCCTGGGGCTATCATTCGATGAACTGCACGCCGGCCGGCATGGATGGCGGCATGTTCGTGACGCTGACGCAGCACATGAACTTCGAGGGCCTGGTCAATGACGGCGCATGGATGGCGACCGAGCTGAGGCTGCCGCACGGCACCTGGACCAATCCCGACAACGAGATGGTGGCGACCGCCACCTCCTGGGCGCTGTTGCTGCCCGCCTATGGCGTCTTCCAGCGACTCTTGTCGCGCTCCTTCATCGCGCGCGGCTTCGTCGAGGAAGCCTTTGTCGGCCAGGTCAACAGCCCGATGATCGAGATGGGCGGCACCAGCCAGTACGGCACGCCCTTCGGCATGGCGCATTTCGAATGCGCCGCCGCTGGCTCGGGCGCCTTGGCCATCAAGGACGGGCTGGACACAGCCTATGTCGGCTGGAATCCGGAATCCGACATGGGCAACATCGAGATCTGGGAACAGAACATGCCGATGCTCTATATTGGCAGGTCGATCGTTCCCAATTCCGGCGGCGCCGGCAAATATCGCGGCGGCTGTTCCTTCCTGTCGACCTGGCTGGTTTCCAAGACCGATCATCTCAGGCTGGTGACCTCCGAGCATTCCTCGCGCGTCTTCGACAATGGTGGGCTGTGCGGCGGCTATCCAGCGCCGACCTGCCAGAAGCATCGCGCGGTGCGGGACTCGAACATCTTCGAGCTGGCCGAAAATGGCGCGCCGCTGGCGCACCACACCGGCACCAATCCCTACCGCTCGGAGCTGGAAATGCGGCTGGAAGGCGAGCATGTGACGCTTGAAGGGCCGTACATCACTGCGCCGCACAAGACCGGTGACGTCTTCACCCACTCCTATAATGGCGGCGGCGGTTACGGCGACGTGCTGGAGCGCGATCCCGTCAAGACCGCCTGGGACGTCGAAAACGGCTTCCTCACCAGGGAAGCGGCCGAAGGCATCTTCGGCATCGTGCTCGACGAGGACGAGGAGGGCTTCCCCGTCGCCAATCTGGAAGCCACCAAGCGCCATCGCGCGGAAATGCGGGCGAAGCGCCTGGCGCACGCCAGGCCGGTTTCGGAATGGATGGCCAAGGAGCGCGAGCGGGTGAAGGCGGCCGGTTTCGCACCCGAGGTGAAGAAGATGTATGCCAGCGCCATCAAGCTCTCGCCGCGCTTCACCAAGGACTTTTCGGCCTTCTGGGATGTCGATGCCAAATCGACCTTCGGCGTGGAGTAAGGACCATGACCTCATACAGCAAGGAAGTCATCGCCGATCTGGTTGCCGGCACGCTGCCGTGGCCGCAGACGCGCCGCATCATGAGCGCCTACAAGGACGACGACCGTTTCTTCAAATATGTCGCGGTGCTGCAAGACCGCGTCGGCTGGAAGGATCCGATCCTGCTCCCGGTCGGCGACCATCTTTTCATCTGCCAGAGCGGCGACGAACGGGTGACGAAATGCGAATGCGGCCACTCCTTCGGCGACTACCGCAGGAACTGGAAGCTGAAGGCCGCGATCATCGTGCGCGACACAGAGAAGACGCTGCGCGAGATCTACCCCAACAGCGACCTGCCGGATCCGGATTGGATGGAAATCCGCGAATTCATCTGCCCTGAATGCGGCACGCTGCATGAGGTGGAAGCGGCTGCGCCCGGCTATCCGATCGTTCACGATTTCGAGCCGGACCTCGAAGGGTTCTATCGCGACTGGCTGGGCAAGCCGCTGGAGTCGTCAACGAGAGCAATTCCAGGAAACGTGTGAAGCGGTTTTCCGTCCGGAATTGCGTCAACAGAGTGGGAGGCTGATGCCGCAGATGGGTCGCGTCGCAGGCAAGGTGGCGCTCGTAACCGGGGCCGGTCTCGGCCTCGGGCGGGCGTCTTCGCTCCTTCTGGCGTCGGAAGGCGCGAAGTTGGTCGTCAGCGACATCGACGAGAGGCTCGCCGGCGATACGGCGGCGGACATCGTCAAGGTTGGCGGCGAGGCGCTGGCGTTGCGCCATGATGTGTCGAAGCCCGAAGACTGGCCCGCCGTCATGGCGGCGATCGAGCAGCGCTTCGGCCGGCTCGACGTGCTGGTCAACAATGCCGGCATTGCCATTGCCCGGAACATCGAAGACACGACTTTAGCCGAATGGCGGCGCACCATGGCGATCAACCTTGACGGCGTCTTCCTCGGCTGCCAGGCAGGCATCAAGTTGATGAAGAAATCCGGCGGCGGATCGATCATCAATCTCTCCTCCATAGACGGCATCATCGGTGAGGCGGATCTTGCCGCCTACTGCGCCTCCAAGGGTGGCGTGCGCACCCTGACCAAGGCGGTCGCCGTGCATTGCGCCGAGCAGCGCTACGGCATCCGCTGCAACTCGATCCATCCCGGCTATATCTGGACGCCGCAGACGGAAAACTACCTGCGCGATCTGGGCACGCTCGAGCAGGAGAAGGCCAAGGCCTTGTCGCGCCACCCCATTGGCTTTCTCGGCGAACCCAACGACATCGCCTTCATGGTCCTCTCTATCTCGCCTCGGACGAATCCAAATTCGTCACCGGCTCCGAAATGGTGGTCGACGGAGGCTATCTTGCAGTGTGAACGCGGAGACCGCTTGCGATGACCAACCTCACCGGCCGCGGCGCCATCGTCACCGGCGGCTTTTCGGGCATGGGTTTTGCCATCGCCACGGCGCTCGCCAAAGCAGGCGCCAATGTCGCCGTCGGTTCCTATGTGGCGCCTCCGCAGCCGGGCAGGGCGGACGCCGCTTATTATCCCGGCACCGACGAGATCGAGCGCGTGAAGTCGACGCTTGCCGCTTACGGCACCAAGGTGCATGCCGCCCATCTCGACGTGCGCGACAGCGCGCTCACCAACCTTTTCTTCGCCGAAGCCCAGTCGGCGGTCGGCCAGGCAGATATCCTGGTCAACGCCGCCGGCACCACGGCAGAGCAGCCGGTCTGCGGCCATTCCGACGAACTGTGGGACAAGATCGTCGACACCAATCTCACCGGCGCGTTCCGCGCGACGCGCGCCGTCCTGCCCGGCATGATCGAGCGCGGCTGGGGCCGGATCGTCAACGTCGGCTCGACGGCGGCTTCCGTCGGCTGGAAGGACAATCCCGCCTATTGCGCCTCCAAGGCCGGCCTGCTTGGGCTCACCCGTTGCGTCGCGCTCGAAGGCGCAGCGCATGGCGTCACCTGCGTGATGATCAGTCCGACCTGGGTTGAGACCGAGCTGATGCGCCGCAATGTGGCGCAGGTCGTCGAGCGCGAAGGCAAGGGCCGCAGCGCCGAGGAATTGATGGACGAATTCAGGAAAGGCAACCCCCAGGGGCGCATGATGCAGCCGGAAGAGATTGCAGCACTTGCGGTCTTCCTCTGCACGGACCTGGCCAAGGGGATCACCATGGAAAACATCCAGATCACTGGCGGCGCATTGTGGTAGCGTCGGGCAGGGGAGTGGATCCCGGCCTTCATGGGAGGAAGCCGGCGTAGAAGAAGGGCTATCAACCAGCTAGGGGAACTGACATGAGAATGAAAACTGCCTTGAAGGGGGTCGGTCTCGGCCTCGCGCTGATGTTTGCCGCGACGACGGCCGGCCAGGGCGCCGATCTCGGCGCCAAGGACGAGCCGATCAAGCTCGCGATGTTGGAATGGACGGGCGCGCATGTTTCGACCCACATCGCCGGGCAGCTTCTGGAGAAGCTCGGCTATCACGTCGAATACGTCACTGCCGGCAACTTCCCGCAATTCTCGGGGTTGGCCGACGGCTCGCTCAGCGCCTCGGTCGAGATCTGGCTCAACAATGTCGGCGACATCTATCCGAAGGTGCTGGCGGAGAAGAAAATCGAGGACATCGGCAAGCTCGATTTGAAGACGCAGGAAGGCTGGATCTATCCGAAATTCATGGAGAAGGTCTGCCCCGGCCTGCCCGACTGGACCGCGCTGAACAAGCCAGAATGCGTGCAGGCGCTGGCGACGCCCGAGACGGCGCCCAACGGCCGCTTCCTTGATTATCCAGCCGATTGGGGTTCGCGCGCGGCCACCATCCTAGCCGACAACAACATGCCCTACACCGCTGTGCCATCCGGTTCCGAAGGCGCGCTGGTCGCCGAGTTGGAAGCGGCCGAGGCGGCCAAGACGCCGCTGATCATGATGTTCTGGGGCCCGCATTACGCGCTGGCCGAGAGCGATGTGGGTTGGGTGACGATGCCGCCCTGCAAGGAACAGACTAACGAGCACTGCATCACGCCTCCGGACGTCGACAAGATCGTCTGGTCGGGCTTCGGCGCCAAATGGCCGGCAGCCTACGCCTTCCTGAAAGCCTTCAAGATGGATGCGACCGAACAGCAAAAGATGATGCTGGCCGTCGACAAGCAGGGCAAGGACCTCGACGCTGTCGTCAAGGAATGGATCGACAAGAACGAGGCGGTGTGGAAACCTTGGCTCGACGCCGCCAAGGGATAATTCGCCGATGTGCCTGACAAAGGCCAAGGGCAACACGGGCCCGGTTTCCGCAATGCGCGGAGCCGGGCGGGCGATCGGCACGGGTCGATAAGAATGGACACTGCCGCGCGCCCGGTCAAGCTTGCCTGCCGCAATGTCTGGAAGGTCTATGGCCGACGCCCGGGCTACTATTTCGACTCGCGCGGCTATGTCATCGATCCCGACGCGCTGGCCGAGCGCTTGCGTGCGGAGGCGCATCTGCCGGCCGTGGTCGACGCAAGTTTCGAAGTGGCGACCGGCGAGATATTCGTCATCATGGGCCTGTCCGGCTCCGGCAAGTCGACCCTGGTGCGCTGCCTGTCGCGCCTGGTCGAGCCGAGCGCCGGCGAGATCCTGCTCGACGGCAGGAACCTGCTCGCCGCCAGCGGCAAGGAACTCATCGAACTGCGCCGCCACGCCATGGGCATGGTGTTCCAGAATTTCGGCCTGCTGCCGCATCTGAGTGTATTGGGCAATGTCGCCTTCCCGTTGAAGATCCAGGGCAAGTCGGCGAAGGAACGGGAGACGCGCGCCCGCGAGATGATCGCGCTGGTCGGGCTCGAAGGCCGCGAGGCGTCCCTCCCGCATCAGCTCTCCGGCGGCCAGCAGCAGCGCGTCGGCATCGCCCGCTCGCTCGCCGTGGGCCCGGAGCTCTGGTTCCTCGACGAGCCGTTCTCGGCGCTCGATCCGCTGATTCGCAAGCAGATGCAGGACGAGTTCCTGCGCCTGCAGCGCATGCTGAAGAAGACCATCATCTTCATCACCCACGACATCGCCGAGGCCTTTCGCCTGGCCGACCGGCTGGCGATCATGCGCGCAGGCAAGATCGTGCAGATCGGCCGACCGGCCGACATCGTGCTCAATCCGGCCGACGATTATGTCGCGCAGTTCACCGAGGACATGCCGCTGCTGCGCGTCATCACGGCCGGCGACATCGCCACATCAGCCAATGGCGCCGCGCTACCGGAGCGGAGCATCGCCGCCGACACCAGCCTCGAGGCGCTTATCCCGCAGCTCGCCTCCGGCGTGGCTGCCTTCGCGGTGCCCGCCGCCGGCGACGGCCCGCCGGCGGTGCTCAGCGCCGGCGCGGTGCTTGCCGTGCTGGAGCGCGAGCAGGCAAGACGCACGCGCTCATGACGGCCCCGGCCGCGATCGCACCACCCCCGCAAAGGATCGCCATCGCGCCGGCCCTTGTCCCCTGGTGCGGCCTGGCCGTGCTGACGGTGCTTTGCCTGCTGCTGAAAACCGAGCTTCCCTGGCTGGTCAGTTTCCCCAAGGAATGGACGCTGCCGCTGGCCACTTACATCAACGCCGTGACCGACGTTGTCGTCGCCGTCATCCAGCCCGGGTTCCGGGCGCTCTCCGCCTTGCTCGATGCGCCGATGCGCGGCGCGCGGTTGGCGCTCGCCTGGTTGCCCTGGCCGGCGGTGATGCTGGCTGTCGCCGCGCTGGCGCTGAAATCGAGCGGCGAGCGGCTGGCGCTCTTCGCGCTCGCCACGCTCGCCTATATCCTGCTTGCCGGCTACTGGCCGCAGAGCATGAACACGCTGGCGCTGGTGCTGCTTGCCGTGCCGATCTCGACCGTGCTCGGCTTCCTGCTTGGCGTTCTCGGCTACGCTCGCCCGCACTGGCGTCCTGCGCTGCTCGGCGCGCTCGACCTGATGCAGACGGTGCCGGCTTTCGCCTACCTCATCCCGCTGCTGCTTCTGTTCGGCTTCGGCCCGGTGGTGGGCCTGATCGCCTCGGCAATCTACGCGACGCCGCCGATGGTCCGCAACACCATGCTCGGCCTCGACCGTGTGCCGGCGGCGATCAGCGAGGCCGGCCTGATGAGCGGCTGCACGCGCCGCCAGCAATTCTGGCAGGTCGAGGTGCCGACGGCGCTGCCGCAGCTTCTCGTCGGCTTCAACCAAACGACGATGGCGGCGCTGTCGATGGTCATCGTCGCCGCCATCATCGGCGGCTTCGAGGATATCGGCTGGGAGGTCCTGTCTTCCATGCGCAAGGCCGAGTTCGGCCAGAGCATCCTCTCCGGCCTGGTGATCGCGCTGCTCGCCATCCTCATCGACCGTCTCACCATCGGCTTCGCCAAGGCGCCGGAGACCGGGCCGACGCGGGCCATGCGCTGGATGACGCCGCGCCGGCTGGCTGTGTCGCTGGCGGTCGCGCTGGCTCTGGCCGTGGTCATCCGGCTTGCCGCGCCCGATGCGACGCTCCTGCCGGAAACCGGGCTGCGCATGCAGATGGGCGCCGTCAACCAGTGGCTGCTGGGACTCGTGCGCGACTATGCCTGGTTCTTCAACGGCGTGCGCAATGCCGTGCTCTATTGCCTGCTTTTGCCGATGCGCGTCGGCATTTCGGGCGCGGCGACGCCTGCAATATGGGGCTTCACCCTGCCGCCGTCGGTACTGGCCGTCTATGTGGTTTTGGTGGCGGCCTTGGCTGGGTTGGCCCTGTGCCGTTTCGGCTGGCGGGCAGCGGTCGCCGTGGTCGCCGCCGGCCTTGTTCTCTACACCGGCTTTCTCGATCTGCCCTGGCCCGTCTTCATCCTTGCCGTCGCCTTGCTTGCCGGTCAGGTGGCGGGCTATCGCCTCGGTATCTTCGCGCTGGCCGGCTTCGGGCTGATCCTGGTCAACGGCCTGTGGCCGCAGCTGGTGCAGTCGCTCTATCTCTGCACGCTGGCGGTCCTGCTTTGCCTTCTGGTCGGTGGCGCCCTCGGCACATGGGCGGCGCACAGCGACCGCGTCTCGCGCATCCTGAAGCCGATCTGCGACGCGCTGCAGACCATGCCGCAATTCGTCTTCCTCATCCCGGCGCTGATGTTCTTCAAGGTCGGCGAGTTCACGGCGCTGATCGCCATCATGCTTTACGCCATCGTGCCGCCGATCCGCTATGTCGAGCATGGATTGCGGCATGTGCGCGCCGATGTCGTCGAGGCGGTCGAGCAGATGGGCGCGACGCCGATGCAGACGCTGCTGCAGGCCAAGCTGCCGCTGGCGCTTCCCGTCGTCATGCTCGGCCTCAACCAGACCATCATGGCGGCGCTCTCGATGCTGGCGATCGCCGCCCTTGTCGGCACGCGCGATCTTGGCCAGGCGGTCTATGTCGCGCTCGGCAAGGCCGATGCCGGCATGGGCCTCATCGCCGGCCTGTCGATTGCCTTCCTGGCGATCCTGGCCGACCGGCTCATCCAGGCCGCGGTCGCGCGTTCGGCCGTTGTTTCCCGCTGATCAGATGGGCGCCGGCATGCGGCCGCTGGCATGCCTCTCGTCCTCGGCGGGAATGGCCACTCTGCGGCGCCGGAAAGCCGGCAACGGGGTCAGGCTGAACAGGCCATAATAGACGATGAAGGATGCCATGAAGTAGGGGCCGAGCATCTCGACCTCGAAGAAGGAGCGGATCAGCATCAGGCCGATCGCGCCGGCAAGCACCACCGAATCGGCGCTCCAGTCGCCGAACACCACTTTCGACACGTGGCCGTAGAAAGAACGCAGGATGACCAGCGCCAGCAAGGTGACGCCGATAAAGCCGATTTCAACCAGTGTCTCGACATAGGTGTTGTGGAAGTGGAAGCCGGAGCGGGTCGAGATGTAGAATTCCGCCCACAGCCGCTCCGGATCGGCAAAGCCTTGCACCCAATAGGCGGCATAGCCATAGCCGAGCAGCGGATGCTGCTGCGCCGCCTCCCAGCCCTGCTCCCACAGATAGGTGCGGCCGGTGAGCGTCGAATCCTTGCCGAAGATGCCGAGCACGACATCCAGCAGGCCGAGGTTGAGAGCCGCGACCACCCCTGTCACCAGCGCGCCGGCGCCGACGATGAACAGCACGCGGCGATAGCGCAGCGACAGCACCTTGGTCATGCTGAGCAGCGCCACGATGCCGATCACCGCCGGCAGCGAGGCCACCGACGTTGCCGAATGGGCGATGGCCAGCATGTAGACCGACAACAGCATGATCGGCGCGGTCCAGACGAAGCCCAGCCAGTTGCGCCGGTAGAAGGCCAGGAACGCAAGGCAGAAGAAGATGCCGAGCGATGAGAAGAAGCCGATCTGGTTCTTGGAGCCGAAGGCGCCGACGAAATTGACCGTGCCGTCGATCGTGTCGAGCGCGTAAGCGCCGACTTTCAGGGAATAGAGCAGAACGAAGAAGATGCCGATCAGCGAGCCCACCACCAGCGTGCGCACGTTGATGGTGCGCGCCGCGACATAGGCGCAGACGATATGCGAGGAATATTGCACCGCCGCGCGCGCGCTGATGCCCGCTGCCTGGGACCAGAACACCGAGAAGCAGACATAGGCCGCAAGCAGAATGGGCAGCCAGGCGCTGGAGAGCTTCCAGGTGAAGCGTCGGTAATCGACGAACAGCAGCGGCAGCCAGACGGCGTAGTAGGCGAGGATCAGGATCTGGCCGAAATTGGGCGAGTAGGCGAAGGCGAGCATGGAAACCGCGACGGCGAAAGTGCCGTAGGTCTCGTTGCGATCGGGATCGATCAGAATGGATTTCGGAATCTTCATACCGGATTTTGTCCGTTGAGCCCTTCTTGTGCGACGAACCGCTACGCCACGGCCCGGGCGCGCTGCATCTGCCGCTGCAGGAAGCGCCGCACCGGCTCGTCATAGATGCGCGTGGCGATGTCGGCGATGACGACGACCGAGGCCGCCATCACGATGCCGAACCAGGGATGATGCGCGAACGGATCGATCGAGAAGGCCTTGCCGGCCCCGGCGATGATCATCAGCATCGGCGTATGAATGATGTAGATCGGGTAGGAAATCCGCCCGAGCCAGCCATAGAAGCTTGATAGAAGCGGCGCGGTCGGCGCCACCGCGCCGGTCATCACCATGAGCGGGAAGACGATGACGATGGCGGCGAGGTCGTAGACGACGCGCGCGCCGCCGGCCGGAGCGATGGCGAAGACGGCAAGCGTGAGCAGGATCGCGCCTTCGACCCACAAGCCGCGCCGCAGGAAGCCGAGGCTGCCCTGCCAGCGCGCCATCGATCGGCAGAGCAGCACGCCCAGGAAGAACGAGAAGGTTACGCGCGGCAGGCCGCTGAGGATGGTCTTGCCGGTCATGCCGAAATCGAGCGTGCCGGCGAAGATCGAGGCGACGACGAGCAGCACGAGGCTGGCGCCGACGATCCCCGTCAGCACCCGCCGCGAAAGGAGCGCGAAGACCGCGACATAGGCGATGTTGACGATAAGCTCGAAGAACAGCGACCACGAAGCGGGATTGAGCGGAAAGATCGTGTGATAGGCGTCGCTGACCAGCGGGATGAAGAGCATGCCGGTCGTCAGCTGCATGCCGATCTCGGACAGCGGCATGTATTCGGCCGGCATGAGTCTGTTCTTGACCAGCAGGTAGAAGAAGCCGAGCAGCGTGCCGGCGAGATAGAGCGGATAGAGCCGGATCAGGCGGATGGCCACGAAGGAGCCGAAGCCCATGCCGTTCTCGATCTTGCGGTCATAGGCATGCGCGATGACGAATCCGCTGAGCAGGAAGAACAGATCGACCGCGAGATAGCTCGACGGCAGCACCTTGCCGTCGGCCAGGAACGGCGAGAAGTGGTAGAGCATAACGCTGATCGCCGCCACGCCGCGGATGGCGTCGAGATTCAGGTAGACGTGACGCAGGGCTGCGGGCTGCATGTTATGCCTTCAAGCGGTCCAAAACAGATCGCCCGCCCGCGCCGCAACGCGAACGAGCCTGGCTTGTCCCTCCCGCCTCCGGTTCCCGGCTCGCTTCGGGCAAGCCTCGGTCCGGCGGCGCTACTGGCTGGCCGTCGGCGCCAGCTTCACCTTGATCACGTCGCCCGGCAGGACAGGCGTGTCTTCCTTGGCTTCGATCTCGCTCGTCTTGCCGTCGGCAACCCGCACTAGCGAATAGAGCAGGGCCGGCTCCTCATCTCCGGTGATGCTGGCCGCCGTCGCGGGGTCCGACGCCTGCGCGATCAGACCCTTCTGCATGCCGGCCTTCAACGTCGCCTCGTTCAGGTCGGCCTCGGCCTGCTGACGGTTGGCGGTGAGGGTGGAATTCAGCGAGTTCCTGGCATCGATGGCGTCCTGCTCGGCCTTGCTGATCGACTGCTTGGCGGTGAGGATGGCCGTCTCGTAATCCAGGATCTTGCCCTGCAGGTCGGTGACCGACTGCTGCGAGGAAAGCAGGCGCGCATTGGCAACCAGGCCCTTCTGCGCCAGTGGACCGATGCTTTCGGCCTGCTTCTCGGCCAGATCGACCTGCTTCTGCTGGTTGGCGATCTTCTTTTGCAGCGATTCGATTTCCGACTGTAGAACGCCCTTCAAATCGTCGAGCGCATCGAGCTTCAGCTTCAGCGATTTCTGGTCGGAGACCAGGATCGCCGTTTCGTCGGCGACGATGGTCGCCAGTTTCGGATCGCCCCCCTCGATTTCCTTGGGCACCTCGAAAGTCGTCTTGCCTGCGAGGTCGGCATCGATCCTGGCTCGTTTGACGAGCAGGCGGATGCGCTGATCGTCATAGATATCGAAGCTGCCCTTGGCGGTAACCAGATCCTTCCCGAGCTGCGGGCCGTAATCGGCGTTGCGCCTTATGCCGCCGGCGATGCTGACTGCCTTGAGCACCGTCAGATCGGGCACGAAGGGAAACTGGCCGGGGTTCTGGACTTCGCCGGAAATGTAGAACGGCCGGAACTGCGCCATCTCGACCGAGGCTTCCGGCTTGTCGGGCAGCGCCAGCTTGCGCTGTAACGCCAGCCCGATCGCCGAAGCGACTTCCGCCGTCGTCTTGCCGGCGGCCTGCATGTCGCCGACGAACGGCACCGAGAGCGTCCCGCTCGGGCCGACCGAATATTCGCCATTGAGGGCTGACCAGTCGCGGAACGTGCCGTCGACCGTCTGCCATTCGGCGACGCGGATGTTGAGCTTGTCCTGTGGGCCAAGCTGATAATCGCCGGCGGCGGCCAGCTGCGGCATGGCGAGCGACGCCGCAACAAACAACGCGCCCGCGAAGCGGGCCGTCGTCTTGGACAGGAGACTGCAGGCGTAAGACAGTCCGAAGGGGTTTTTTGTCAAATACGTTTCCGATTCGCTTTGGCCCCATCCGCCCGATGAGATCACTGCCGGATGCCTGCCCCGAATCTGGCGGAGCAGGCCCGTCGGTCAATAGCTGCCGCGTGACATCCACACGGCAGGAACGGTCTTGAAGATGATGCGAATATCCTCGGACAAAGACCAGTTCTCGACATAGTGGCGATCGAAGGCGACGCGCGTGTCGTAGGATACGTCGTTGCGGCCGCTCACCTGCCACAGCCCGGTCAGCCCCGGACGCGACTTCAGGTAATAGACCGCGGCGCTGCCATAGATCTCCAATTCGTCGCGCACGACCGGGCGCGGGCCGACAAGGCTCATGTCGCCCTGCAGGATGTTGAGGATCTGCGGCAGTTCATCGAGGCTGAGCTTGCGAAGCACCTGCCCGACGCGCGTGACGCGTGGATCGTTCTTCAGCTTGCGTGTCGCGATCCATTCGGCGTTGGCATCGGCATTGGCCGCCAGATACGCAGCGAGCACGCGCTCGCCATCCGGCACCATGGTGCGGAATTTGAGGCAGGAGAAAATCCTGCCGCCGCGGCCGATGCGCTTGTGGCCATAGAAGATCGGACCGTTGTCCGAAAGCTTGACCAGCAGCGCGACCATTAGGAAAAGCGGGCTGAGCAGGATCAGCCCGGCCAGGGAACCGACGATATCGAAACTGCGTTTGAGCAGACCGCCGATGGGGGGTGGAAAATCAACGCCGACCTGCGCAAAACCCGCATTAGCCGACTTGGCGACGTCCCTCATGCAGAAGCTCCATACGTTGAACGGATGGTTTACGACAAGATATCAAAAAAATGCTGCAGCGCAACACACAATTTCCCATCGGACTGAAATGCTCACGTCATGAATTGACTAAATAATAAACCTGCCCTGCCCAAATTTTCACCTTTGTGGCACGTTTATGACAAGGTGAGAGCGAACCAGGAAAATGTAGTCCGCCTTTTAGGCCATTTTTGGACAGTGCATTCTTTGCTGCAGAAGAAACGCGGTTGCGCGCCGTCGGAAGCACTCGCCATGGTAAGTTATTCAGATAAAATACTAATCAAAGTGGCGAGTTTTACTGAAGCGGCAGGCGGCTAATTGAATAGCTGCCGGAGCCAGAGTGTGCGACGCAGCATGGCAGAGTCGATCTCGTAAAATCGTTGGAAACCATACCTGCACGGCCTTGCTCCGGCCGACCCGCCTTAATAGAGTCGCAAATTGTTCCTGTCATAGTCTGCATGGGTAAGGAAGGTCGGAAGCAACCGGCCGGATAGGGCAGCCAGAAAAAGCTCTTTGGCGCAACGGGGAGTTACGCGGGTGGGTAAGTCGCAGCTTCTGCATGCTCGTCTCGGTTGAGAGGCCGGCGAACATGTCTCTGCCAAAATTCATCGTCGGGATGATCTTCGCGCTCGCGATCGTCATCGGCTGGTCTTATTTCGATGGCGCGTCGGCGGGCACCATCCTCCTTCGCGCCGTCGTCTGTGCCGTCATCATCCAGGCCGGCTATTTCCTCCTCGTCTTTGCCATGATTGGCGGAACCACGCCGACATCGGCCGACAAGGCCCGCGAGGCTGACCGCGGCACGATCCTGAACAAGGTCGCCGACGGCGAAAAGCTAAGCGCCAGACGCAGCCTCCACTGAACGTTCGACCGGCGCCGGGACCAGTCCCGTCTCGACCGATGACGCGCTTTCGCGCTCGGCCTGCTCGCCGGACAGCATCCTGGCAAGGCGGCTGCCGGCCTTTGCCTTCAGCCGCCGATATTGTCCGACCTCGACGATGCGTCCGTTCTCGATGGCCACCACCCAGTCGGCGAAGGCAATCATCGACGGCCGGTGCGCGATGGTCAAAATCGTCATTTGGCCGCGCAGCGCCTCGATCGATTGGGCGATCAGCGACTGATTCTGCCAGTCGAGCGCGCTCGTCGCCTCGTCGAGGATGAGCAGCGAAGGCTTGCGCAGCAGCGCCCGCGCCAAGGCGATGCGCTGCCGCTCCCCGCCGGAAAGCCGGACGCCGCGGTCGCCCACCACCGTCTCCAGCCGCAATGCCAGGCGCTCCACGAAATCGGCCGCATGGGCGTTGCGCAAGGCCGCCCATAGTTCTTCGTCGCTGGCCGCGGGCGCGGCAAGGCGCAAATTGGCGGCGATCGTGTCATGCAGCAGGAACACGTCCTGCGGCACATAGGCGACCCGATCGCGCCAGGCCCTGCGATTTTGCGCCGTGATCTCCACGCCGTCGGCCAGGATGCGTCCCGCGGTCGGTTCGAGCAGGCCGAGCAGCATGTCGGCGATCGTGCTCTTGCCGGAACCGGAAGGGCCGATCAGCGCCGTCACCTTGCCGGCCGGCAGGCCGAAGGTGATATCGCTGACCACCGGCTTGCCGTCGCCCTCGCCATAGGCGAATGCCACATCGCGGATGTTGAGGCCGGTCTCGAGAGACAGTCTTGCCCCTTGTTCGGCCATGCTTTCTTCCGGCTCGCGCTCGGCATCGAAGCGGGCCTGAAGGCTTTTCATCGAAGCATAGGCCGGCAGGTTGATCAGCACCTGCTGGGTCTGGAGCTGCATATCCATGAAGCGCGGCGCGACCCGCATGAAGACCAGGAGCAGCACGACGATCTCGGCCAGCGACAGGTGGAAACGGACCAGCGCGACATAGATGAAGAGGCTGAGCCCGATCACGCTCGTAACCTGGAACAGGGCGGTGCCGAGCGAACTGTTGCGGACGAAGGCGATGTTGTCGGTCTTCATCTTGTCCAGCGTCGCGCCGAGCTCGGCAAAATAGCTTGCCTCGACATTCAGGCTCTTGGCGACCTTGATGCCGCCGAGGAACTCGGAGACCGTGCGGTACTGATCCTGGCGATTGCCGGTCAGGGTGCGGCCATAGGCGCTGGCGCGCGCCCTGAACGGCTGCAGCGCAACCAGCAGCACCAGGCCGATGAAAATGGCGAAGGACGTCATCACCGGCGAGATGAACAGCGAGACCACGAGATAGCCGGTGAGAAGCAGCGTCGCCTGGGTCAGCATCAGCAGCGAGAAGGCGGCCACCTGCACTCGGTCGACATCGCCGTTCAGCGCATGGTCGAGATCGGAGCCGCGGATGCGGGTGAAAACGCCCCAGCGCGCCTTGCCGACGCTCTCGAACAGGTTCATGCGCACGCGGTTGACGAAGTCGTAGAGCAGCCGAGCCATGTAGACCGACTTGAAGCGGTTGAACGTCGCTTGCAGCGCCACCAGCGCGACGAGCAGTGAGAGCACGGTCGCGAGCGACAGCGTTCCGCCGGGCACCAGCCAATGCAATGCCTCCGGCACCCGCACCGCATAGTCCTGGTCGGGCTTGCCGATCAGGCGCAGCAGCGGAACGAGCAGCAGGATCGAGATGCCTTCGGTGAGACTGCCCAGGATCAGGAAGGCAAGCGCCGTCGCCGTGCGCCGTCCGCCGACATGCGCCACCATGGCGCCGAAACCGGCGACATCGCGCAAAAGCGACAGGCGAAACTTCGAGGACCAGCCCATGCCCTGGCTCACCTTGTTCCGGACGCCAGGTCGGTTTCGATCGCGGCGACCGCTTCATCGAGCCTGGCGAGTCCGGCCGGCACTTCGAGGCGATTGACGCCGATCAGCCCGGCGATCTGCGCGCATTGGCTGAGATGCGTGGCGGCGAGATCGCCGGTCAGCGCCTGCCGGCCGAAGCGCGTGATGTACGAGAATTTGATGATCGCCGGCAGCGCGGCGACACCGGCAAGCGGCGAGATCGCCGCGCGACCGCCGCGCTCGAGCACATAGATGCGCGATACCGGCACCGCCTCAGTGGCAAATCCGTTGTGCAGCCGATGCTGCGCCTTGTCGATTTGCGGATGTACCTGCGGGCGCACTTCCGCCTGCTCGAGGCGAATGGCGCCGGCCGCGTCCGCGGCCAGCTTGAGCTGCGGAAATCCGGGCAGGATCATCGGCCGTCCAGGGTCGGACAAATCCAGCGCGACGACGTCGTCGGTGAGCAGCCGATGGCCGGCGCGGATCATCGCGCCCGCTGTCGTCGACTTGCCGGCGCCCTTGTCGCCCATGAAGATCACGCTCTTGCCGCCGACGGCAATGGCGCTGGCATGCAGGACGAGCAGCCCGCGCCGATGCAGGGCAAGAGCCATCACCGGCCCGAGCAGCGGAAAGGCGAGCAGCGGGTCGTCGATCCCCGGCGCCGGATCGACATCGATCCGGTTGGCGTCGCTGATCATGAAGGCGCCGACCGCGTGCCATGAAAGATATTGGCGGGTCGGCTCGAAACGAAAGGCCGTGGCGCCATGCGATGCGCCGTCGGGAAAGTCGATCGGCCCGACCGCGATCTCCAGGTCCGGTGTCGCCGGCGCCGTCGGCGTCAGTTCCGGCAAGGCCACGTCCGAGCTGACGATCAGCCCGTAGGCCCTGTAGAAATGGCGGACGCGTCCGCCCGGCGCCATCGTCTCGGTGGCGGGCGGGGGCCGCGCGACGGAAGCGATCGGGAGATTCATGCGGGGTTTCCTTGGACTTGCCGCAGCCACAGCGACAGCGAAACCGAGCGCCAGACATGCTGGACGTCGGGCAGCGTCGCCTGCTCGGGCTGGCGCAGCAGGCGCTCATAGACCGCGTTCACCTCAGGCAAGTTGACATAGGGCGCGATCCGCTCACTGTCCGATATCAGCAGCCTGTCCAGAAGCTCGCGGTGGTTGCCGAGCATGCCCTTGACCAGGTTGGCGGTGAAATCGATCTTGTCGCGCCGCCATTGCACGGCCGGCGGCAGCACGCCTTGCATGGCCCGGCGCAGCACGTGGCGGCCAAATCCGTCCCTGAGCTTTTCCTCGCCGGGCAGCGCCAGGCAGAATTCGACGAGCGGCTTGTCCCAGAACGGATAGCGGGGCTCGACGCCGGAATTGGCGGCGGCCTTGTCGAGCACTTCGAAGGCGTGCGGCACCAGCCCGGTGGACAGCAGCCAGCGATGCGTCAGCGCTTCGCTGGCGCTCACGGCGGCGGGCATGTAGCCGCTGCGATGAAAGCGCTCGGCAAGATCGGTGCGCCTGGCAAGATCCGGATTGACCAGGCCTGCCCAGGCGCGCGGCGCCGATGCCGGCCTCTGCCGCACCTTGCCGACAAGGCGTCTGGCCATCGATCTCATCCGGGCGATCCGCCAGGCCGGTCCGTAAATGGTCAGGAACTTGAAATAGAGGGAGAACATGCCCTCGCCATAGGTGTTGGCGGCGCTGTGCAATTCGCGCCATAGCTCGAGCCAACGACCGGCATTGGCGAGCTCATGAAGGTGTCCATGGCCCTGCGAGACGACCTCGTCGCCGCCATGCCCGTCGAGAAGCACCTTGACGCCCTTTGCGCCCGCGGTGCGGTAAAGGTCACGGGTCAATGACAAACCGGGTGCCAGGAACGTGGCTTCCTGCTCCTCCAGAATACGCTCGAACTCGGCGAAGGGCGCGTAATTGCTCACCGCAATCAGCGTGGCGTCGAGCGGATTGCCGTCGAGCACCGCATCGATGAACGGCTTCTCGTCCATCGACGAGCCTCTGTCGAACACCAGCGAGAAGGTCTTGAGCCTCGGGTTGCGCCTCGCCGCCGCGCGAAGACCGGCAACGCAAGCGATCGAGGAGGAATCGAGCCCGCCGCTCAGCATGGCGCCGACGGCCGGCGTGCCGCGCATTCGGTTCTCCACCGATTGCGCGAAGAGATGCCTGAATTTTTCGGCCGCGTCCGAGCGCGGCGGCCGCTGCGAAGGCTCGATCTGCCAGTAGCGCTGCAGCACCACCCGGCGGTCGGCGACCGTCATGCTGTGCCGCGCCGGCAGGCGGAAGATTTCGGCATAGGGCGTGGCCTGCGGATCGTCCGTCAAGCCGGCGAGGAAGCCGGAAATCTGGTGTTCGCTGAGCCGCCTGCCGACGCCGTCCAGCGAAAGGATCGGCCCGATCTCCGAGGCGAAGGCGAAGCGCCTGCCGGTCGAATGATAGTAGAAAGGTTTGACGCCGAAATGGTCGCGCGCGCAAAACAGCGCCCGGCGCTCGCCATCCCATATGGCGAAGGCGAAATCGCCCTGCAGATAGGTCGGGCAGGCCTCGCCCCATTTGAGGTAGGCGCGCATGATAAGCACCGCGTCGGCGACCGACCGGTCCCGCATGCCGAGCCGCGCCAGAAGCTCGTCGCGATTGTCCAGCCGGCAGTCGGCGGTGATGGCGAGCTTGCCGCCGGCCATCGTCAGCGGGCCGGGACCGTTCTCGCCGGTCGTGTCGAGCCACGCGTGGCCGAGCGCGACGCTGCCGTCCGCCCACCATGAGCTGCCGTCGCGGGCGCGGTGGCGCATGCGCGAAAGCATCTGCTGGATATCGCCGGCCGCGGCGGGCCGGCCGCTGTCGCTGAGCACGATTCCAGCGACGCCGCTCATCGCTCACGACCCATGGTCGACCAGATGGGCAAATCCTTTGATCGAGCCGCCAAGCACGATGTGGTTGCCGCTCATCAGCCAGGCATGCGCCTTGAGCTCGCTGCCCGTTCCTTTCTCGATGCCGATGCTGATCTTCGAGGCGCTGCCCTGGCGCGCGAGCAGATACTGTCCAGCCAGCGCCTGGGTAAGGCAGCTGGCGCCCGGCACGAGCCGCGCCGCGGCGGCGACGCCCCATGCGACACGCCGCAGGTCGGCGATGCTGGCATCGCGTCCGGCGTCCAGCCGCGTCACCAGGCTGCGGACACGGTTGTAGGAAGACAGCGTCAGCGCAAGCCGTACCGCGCTCACTACCGTCAGGCAGCGCGCCAGAAACAGCATTTCCTGGCCGCTCAGCGAGCGGAGCCTAGACCAGTTCCTCACTGTAGAGCCTCGCAAGCCCTGCTTCGCTCAACCCCTTGAGCAAGCCCTCGACATCGGCCTTGCAGCGTTCGGCGTCGACATTGTAGCGCGCAAGCACGGCGCTGCGGATATCGAGGACCGTTCGCGGCTCCTGGATCTGCTCCCAGATGAAGGCGCCGACGCCGTTCAGGCTGTAATAGACATTGGATTTCAGGTGGAGCAGCGCCAGTCCGGCGCCGAATTCACAAGCCACCGCCTCGTTGGTCGCGACGACGCGGTCATCGTCCGAAGGGTTCCAGTGCATCCTAAAACCTCGTTGCTGGCCCGCCGCGCCGTCAGACGTTGCTGTGGATCGGTTGCCGTCGATCCCCGGCAGGAAGCCGGGGGACAAAAGCCCCCCGGGCTCACCTGTTGGAGAACACCCGGAGCCCCAACTTCGACTCCCGGATGCCTGTAAGCTTTAGGAGAAAGTCAGCTCGCCGATCGGCGTGTGCGCGGGAAAGCTCGCGTCGAGCGCCGTCGTGCCAGCACCGCCCTGCGTGATCGTTTCAATCGAACCATGAACCGTCAGGCTGGGGGTTTCGTACTCATGCTTTTCAACATTCTGTTCCATTTTACTCTCCAATTAAGGACTGGAAGCGGCTGCAGGCTGCCGCCAGCATATCGCTATGCTGCAATGCGATTGCTGCACGGCACCATCCATGAGTCAAGCCTGATTTACCAAGCATTAATCAATTCTTGGTTGCGCTCGCCTTCGTTGGTAATCAAGGTGTAGGCGCCGTCATCCTAAACCTCAGCCGTCCACGAATTCAACCGTAGGTCTTTGCCGTTTAAATAAGCATCTGATTTAATTATGATAATTTGCTAGGCGAGAAATTCATTTCGCAAATGCGAAGAATTTGCTGCAAGAAATCGCCACGTTCCGGCTCGCGTTGGCATATCCGGTTTTGTCTTCAAAAGTGATTGAGCGTGCAGCGGTTTTAAACGCTGCGGTTGCAGTCGCGAGCCGGCCTCTGCCCGCTTTCGGGCGATCTCGTCAATTTTCTCGATGCTTTTCTTCGCAGGTGCGGTATAAACCGCGCGGGCGGCATTTTGCGGAGAACGACATCGGGCATGGCGATGCAGGATGGCTCCTATGAAAGGCTGCGTGCCGCCGGCTGCGCTGACGAAGTCGCCTATGTGCAGGCCTGCCTGAGGCTGTTTTTCGCGCCAGGCGTCGACATCACGGGCGGCCGGGCCGACATGCCCGCGCCGACAATCTCGTCGGCCCCGGCAATCTCAGCGACCCCAACAATCTTGACAGCCCCAACAATCTCGGCAGCCCCAACAATCTCGGCGGCCAATGTCGCCGACATCGCCAGGTTGAACAAGGTCGCCGTCTTCCTGCTCAAGGCGCTCGCGCATACGCCCGGGAATGCTGCGCCAGCGGAGTTGC
This sequence comes from Mesorhizobium sp. B3-1-8, assembly GCF_006439495.1. Lineage (NCBI taxonomy): Bacteria > Pseudomonadati > Pseudomonadota > Alphaproteobacteria > Hyphomicrobiales > Phyllobacteriaceae > Mesorhizobium > Mesorhizobium sp. B3-1-8. The sequence goes on along the minus strand of NZ_VFTK01000001.1, from coordinate 183,102 downwards.
CTGCCTGGCTCGACGGCTACCGCCGGCGCACCATGTCGATGAATGCCGCCTGCATCGGCGATTCGATGGCCATCGATCGCGTGCTGCGCGAGAGCCGGGTCGATTTCGTCTTCCTCAAGGGGCCGCTGCAGCAGCATCTGCTCTATGGCGACCATTTCATGAAGCCATCCGGCGATGTCGACATACTGGTTTCGCCGACCGGTTTCGCCAGGGCCCGCGATGCGTTGCGCACGATCGGCTATGAGGTTGCCGGCAAGTCGCGCTCGGTCTGGTGGGTGCGCTTCCTCGGCGAGCAGCATATGGTTCGCGAAGACGGCACGAGGGCCTCGACCGTCGACCTCCACCACCGGCTCCAGCAGCCGGGGTCGCCCAGCCCCCGCGACATCGACGGCTTCCTGCGCCGCAAGCGCGAAGTCGCGGTCGCCGGTGCCGCCATGCCGATCATCTCGGCGGCCGACACCTTGCTTTTGTCCGCGATCAGCGTCGCCAAGGCCTTTTTCAACCGCGAGCCCTGCGCCGGCTATGTCTGCGACGTCAGGGCCAGCGCCAGCCGCCTGAGCGAAGCCGAGCAGCGGATGGTTCTCGACCACGCCGCCGAGCAGGGCCTGGCGGACACGCTGCTCTTGGGGTTGCGTGCCGCCGACGTGCTGCTCGGCACCGCCGGCACGCTGCTTTCGGATCGCGCCGCCCGCATTCTGGCGCGCATCGACAACGCCGATCTCTTCCACATGGTGGTCGCGCCCTGGCTCGCGTCGCTGCGCTGGCCGCAGCGCCGCCATGTGCTGTGGGAGCTCTGCGGCCGCGAGCCGGTCCGTTACCTGGCTGAAGCCGGCTGGGCTGCCTCCGCCGACCTCAGCCGGCGCATCTTCGAGCGCCCGGCCACGATTGAGCCGGCACGGAGCGAAATGATCAAAATCGTGGGCGGGGCGGCCACTCATGCAAGCGAAAGGTGAGCCCATGCCCGTGACGACGCCTGTGACGAGCCCGATGGCGACCTTGGGGGTCTGCGTCATCATCGCCGCCCGCAATGCGGCGCGCACGATCCCCGCCGCCATCGCTTCGGCGCTGCGCGAGAGGGAGGTCGCCGAAGTCGTCGTGGTCGACGACGCTTCCACCGACGACACCCGTGACGTGGCTTTGGCCGCCGACGACGGCAGCGGCCGGCTTGCCGTCGTCCGCCTCGACGTCAATCGCGGTCCTTCCGCCGCGCGCAACGCCGCTATCCGGGCTTCCAAATCGCCTTTCATCAGCATTCTCGACGCCGACGATTTCTTCCTCGAAGGCCGCTTCCGCCGGCTTTTCGCCAGCACCGACTGGGATTTCGCGGCCGACAACATCATGCTGATCCGCGACGATGCCGCGACAGACTTTGCCAAGGTCGCCGCGCCGTCTTTCGCGGCCGATCCGGAATTTCTCGATTTCGAGCGCTTCATCGACGGCAACATTTCGCGCCGCCGCGTCCTGCGCGGCGAGCTCGGTTTCCTGAAGCCGGTAATCAGCAGGGCTTTTCTCGAACGGCATAGGCTGGCTTACGATGAAAGCTTGCGTCTTGGCGAAGATTACGAACTCTATGCGCGCGCTGTCGCCCGCGGGGCGCGCTTCAAGGTCATCAAGTCCTGCGGCTATGGCGCGATCGTCCGCGCCGATTCGCTGAGCGGTCGCCATCGAACGCAGGATCTGAAGCGTCTTGCCGATGCCGACCTGGCGCTGCTGGCCCTCGACAACCTTCCGGAGCGCTCGAAGGCCGCGTTGCGGCGCCACGAGCGCCATGTCCGCGACAAATACCGGTTGCGCAATTTCCTCGACGTCAAAGCCGAGCGTGGGCTGGCGTCGGCCGCGGCTTATGCCTTCGCCAGCCAGTCGAATCTGATCCCGATCGTGCGCGGCGTCGCCACCGACAAGCTCGACGCGCTGTTCCGCCGCGCCGGGATTGCTGCAAAGCAACAAATACCGCCGACGCGCTTCCTGATGGCGGCGACGAGCGCCGCGAACGAATGATCCCGCATCACGCCGCAAGCCGTCATCCCTCAAAAAATCCGCATTCGCAAAACTATGATATTGCCTAGTCGCCGCGGTAGTGGCAGTCTATGCTGCAATGCAGCAATTTCGAAAGGCCGACAGGATGGCTTCGATTTTTGGCTTCAGATCCCGGGATCCGGCTCGCGACCGCCAGACCGATCTCCAGCGTTTCGACCGGCTCGCGAAGCTGTTCGACCAGATCGCTGCCGAGATCGAGGCGGAGAAGACCGGGCTGGAGAATCGCTACAGGTCGACGGCCGCCAACGCGGCCTTTCTGGTCGAGGCGATGGAGAATGGTTCGGCGTCGACCAGCAAGGGCTCGGATGTCAGCGCGATGACGAATTCGATCCTGAACTGCGAGCGGCGCATTGCGGAGCTCGTTCGCCAAAAAGGCCTGGTGAAGGAACTGCGTCATTCGCTCGACGCGATCGTCGAGGATGGTGCCGATCGGTCTGCACCGCAGTCCGCGGCAAGAGGCTGACGGCGCCTTCGGGTGTCGTCATCGGTACGAGACATTAGAGGAGTTCAAGAGGGCGAAGGATCGGAAGCGGCTCGCTCGCGCGGGCCAAGGAAGACTTTGGGTTGGGCGGACAACACAAGGTGAGTTTGTTATGAACGCAGATCCCAGCAACACCTCCACCATGGCGGTGTGCGACAAGTCGCATACGCCCGGGAACGGATTAAACAGCCTGCGGCTCGGTGTGGTCGGCGCCTTGTTCGCCATCGCAGCGACCCTTGCGGCGAGCCCGCATCCGGCGCACGCGCAAGGGGCGCAACAGGAGCTGCAAAGCGCGCCGTCCTTCGTCGACAATTTCTCCAATTTCGACCGGTCCCGCTGGTTCGTCTCGGACGGCTGGACCAATGGCGCCCATCAGAATTGCACCTGGTCGAAGGATCTCGTGCGGCTTTCCGACGGCGTGCTGTCGCTGGGCTTCGAAAAGCGCAAGCTGAAGGATCGCGATTTCGCCTGCGCCGAGATCCAGACCAAGCAGCGCTACGGCTACGGTGTCTACGAGGCGCGCATGAAGACCGGCACCGGCTCAGGCCTCAACGCCGCCTTCTTCTCCTATATCGGTCCGCAGGACAAACAGCCCTGGGACGAGATCGACTTCGAGGTCCTCACCAAGGATCCGTCGAAGGTGCAGGTCAACAGCTACATCCAGGGCAAGCCGAAGAACGGCAAGCTGGTCGACGTCGAAGGCGGCGCCGACAAGGGTTTCAACGACTACGGCTTCGTTTGGGAGAAGGACCGGCTGCGCTGGTATGTCAACGGCAAGCTCGTCCATGAAGTGACCAATCCCGACGAGTTGCCGACGCATTCGCAGAAAATCTTCTTCAGCCTCTGGGGCAGCGACAAGCTGACCAACTGGATGGGCGCCTTCGTCGATCCCGGCAGCAAGGTGACCCTGGAGGTCAAGCGCGTCGCTTTCACCGCTTTGGGCCAGCCATGCCAGTTTCCTGAATCGCTGGCATGCAGCATAAGTAACAGCAACTAGGCATGATCCCGAAAAGTGGGAACCGGTTTGCGGATTAAGATCATGCCGAACCAACTAGGCCGTTGGGCCTGAGGGACATCTGAACCGGCCGGACCACCTTTTGTGGCCCGGCCTTTGACAGGAATAGAACCAAATGAATTTGACGGTGTTTGGGATTGGCTATGTCGGTCTCGTCCAGGCCGCTGTGCTTGCCGAGGTCGGCCACGAGGTGGTGTGCATCGACATCGACGAGAAGAAGGTGGAGCGGCTCAACCAGGGCCTGATCCCGATTTTCGAACCGGGCCTGGAGGCCCTCGTCAAGGAAAACCACGCGGCCGGCCGCATCCGCTTCACCACGGACGCGGCAGCGGCGGTCAGGCATGGCCAGATCCAGATGATCGCGGTCGGCACGCCGCCGGGCGAGGATGGCTCGGCCGATCTGAAATATGTGCTCGCCGTCGCCGAAACCATCGGTCGTGAGATGGACAGCGCCAAGATCGTCGTCGGCAAATCGACCGTGCCGGTCGGCACCTGCGAAAAGGTGAAGGCCAGGATCGCCGAAACGCTGAAGAAGCGCGGTCGCGAGGATCTCGGCTTCGATGTCGCCTCGAACCCCGAATTCCTCAAGGAGGGCTCGGCGGTCGCCGACTGCATGAAGCCGGACCGCATCATCGTCGGCACGTCCAGCGAGGACACCGAGATGGTGATGCGCGAGCTCTACGCGCCGTTCAACCGCAACCACGAGAAGATGATCGTGATGGATGTGCGCAGCGCCGAATTCACCAAATACGCCGCCAACTGCATGCTGGCGACCAAGATCAGCTTCATGAACGAGATGGCCAATCTCGCCGAGCAGCTGGGCGCCGACATCGAGGAGGTGCGCAAGGGCATCGGCTCGGATCCGCGCATCGGCTACCACTTCATCTATCCCGGCCTCGGCTATGGCGGCTCCTGCTTCCCCAAGGACGTGCGCGCGCTTATCAAGACCGCCGAGGGCGTCAAGTTCGACGCCAAGCTGCTGCGCGCCGTCGAGGAGCGCAACAATGCGCAAAAGTCGGTCCTGTTCGACAAGGTCAACCAGTATTTCAAGGGCGCGCTCAGGGGCAAGACATTCGCCGTCTGGGGGCTGGCCTTCAAGCCCAACACCGACGACATGCGCGAGGCGCCGTCGCGCACGCTGATGGAAGCGCTGTGGGCGGCCGGCGCCAAGGTCCAGGCCTACGATCCCGAGGCGATGCAGGAATGCCAGGCGATCTACGGCCTGCGCGACGACCTGCTCTTGTGCGGCACCAAGGAGGCGGCGCTGCGCGGCGCCGACGCGCTGTTGATCTGCACCGAATGGAAGAGCTTCCGCGCGCCGTCCTTCGACGCGCTCAAGGATGCGCTGACGACGCCGGTCATCTTCGACGGCCGCAACCTCTACGATCCCAAGGTGATCGCGCGCTACGGCATCGAATATTTCTCGATCGGCAGGATGGCGGCATGACGATGGCCGCTTGCCTCGAGGACGATCGCTGCCGCGAACGACAACGGCGCCGACAATGACCATGCGCGTGAAGCAGGAGGGTTCGATCTGATGGTGCTCGACGTTCGGCCCGAACAAATCGCCAACGAGCATTTCGATCTCGTCGTCATCGGATCCGGCTTCGGGTCGTCCTTCTTCCTGCACGAATTCCTGAAGCGGCGCAAAGCCCGCGTCCTAGTGCTGGAATGGGGCCGCCACAACACGCATGAGTGGCAGCTCAGCCAGAACGCCAACACCGACATAGACGATGAAACCACCTACGATACTGACAATCCCGACAAGCCGTGGAACTACACGATCGGTCTTGGGGGCGGCACCAATTGCTGGTTCGCGCAGACGCCGCGTTTCCATCCCAACGACTTCAAGCTGAAGAGCACCTACGGCGTCGGTAATGACTGGCCGATCAGCTATGACGACCTCGAACCGTTCTATGGCGATGCCGAGGAGGTCATGTCGATCTCCGGCGATCCCGACATGGCGCGGATGCTGCCGCGCTCGCGGCCGTTCCCGCAGCCGCCGCATCGCATGTCGACGCCCGACCGCATGATGAAGGCGGCGCAGCCGGATCAGCATTTCGTCATGCCGACCGCCCGGGCGCGCGTGGCGACCTCGCAGCGCGCCTCATGCTGCGCCAATCTCAGATGCTGGCTGTGTCCGGCGGACGCCAAGTTCACCGTCAACAACGGACTGATGCATGTGTTCCAGCATCCGGACGTCTCGGTCTGTCTCGGCGTCGAGGTGCGCCGGTTCGATCATGCCGGCGGTGCGGTCCGCTCCGTCACCTTCGTCCACAAGGGCAAGGAATATTCGGTCGGCGGCGATCTCTTCATCCTCGGCGCCAATGCCATACAGAGCCCCGCGATCATGCTGCGCTCCGGACTTGGCGGCGAGTTCGTCGGCTTGGGCTTGCACGAATCCTATGGCTGGAATTACGAAGCCTATCTCGGCGGCGTCGACAATTTCGACGGCTCGACCATCACCACCGGCCTGAATTTCGGTCTCTATGACGGGCCGCACCGGGCCGAGCATGCGGCGGCGCTCGTCTATTTCGAGAACCGCTGGCAGCACGGCATGCGCGCCGAGAAGGGAAGGCTGCGGCAGGTGCTGCCGCTGGTCATCGTCACCGAGAACCTGCTCGACCCGGAAAACCGCGTCGTGCTCGACAAGGACGAGAACGCCTTCGTGACCTTCAGGGGCGCGTCGGACTACGCCACCAAGGGCATGGCGAAAGCGCTGGAAAGGTTGCCGGAACTGCTCAAGCCGCTGCCGGTCGAACAGATTTTCGATCGCGGCATAAGGCCGACCGAATCGCATGTGCAGGGCACGTTGCGCATGGGCACGGGCCCGGCCGATTCCGTGGTCGACCGCGACATGATTCACCACCAGCTCAGGAACCTCGTGGTCGTCGGCACCAGCACCTATCCGAGCTGTTCCTGCGCCAATCCAAGCCTGACCGCGGCTGCCCTGTCCTTGCGGGCGGCGGGTAAGCTGGCGGCATGAGGGAGGGGTCGATGAAGATCACGCGCCGCACCGCGCTGGCCATCGTCGCCGGCGGCATTGCCTCCACCGGCATCGCGGCCGCTGCCATCTCGTCCTTATCGGACGAGGATCTGGTTCGCGTCACGCTCGAAAAATATTTCGGGCCGCTCAACATGCGCATCGAGCACCTGCAGCAATTCGTGCTCGAATTCCAGAACCGCAACCCCTGGATATTCCCGAGCGCCAAGGTGGCCGATGTGGTGACGCTGGCGGAAACGGTGAAGCTCGGCAAGGCGCGCGAGCTGCTGCCTCAGGACAAGCGGCGCGACCTCCGCCATTTCGACCGCTGGGTCATCGCCGAGTTCCACATGCTGACCGATTATGCCTGGCGCAGTTCGCCCGACGATCCGATCCGCTTCACCGGCTGGCATCCGTGCACCAATCCCTTCGCCAATCTCGATCTGCAGAATGCGTAAGGCAGGCGGAACAGAAGACAGTATGAGGTCACCAATGGCTGCATCGCGGAAACCGACGGTCACCGTCATCGTTCCTACCTTCAACCGGGAAAAGTTCCTGCCCGAATCCATCGCCAGCCTCCTCCAGCAGACCGTGGCGCCGGATCAGATCCTGATCGTGGACGACGGCTCGACGGATAACACCAGCGCGGTGGCGGCCTCTTTCCCCGCGCCGGTGGAATATTACCGCAAGGAGAATGGCGGCAAATCGACGGCGCTGAATTTCGCCCTGAAGCACTGCACGGGAGATTTCGTCTGGATATTCGACGACGACGACGTCGCGCACGAGACGGCGCTCGAGCGGTTTCTCGCCGCCTTCGAGCGGGAGCCGGCCGCCGATTTCGCTTTCGGTGAATATGCGCGTTTCCAGCAGTCGGCTCAGATCCAAGAGCAGAATTACGAGATCGTCGCGTTCGGCCACGTCAGCCAGGACAATTTCTTTCCGTCCCACCTCGAATATTGCCACGTCCACCAGCCGGGTCTGCTGGTGCGCCGCAAATGCTACGACGAGGTTGGAGGCTTCAATGAAACCCTTGTCCGGTCGCAGGACTACGAGATGATGCTGAGGCTTGCGCGCCGGTTCAAGGGCGTCAGGGTCGACGGCCTCATGTTCTTCCAGCGCCAGCACGACATGGTCCGCGGCAGCACCAAGGTGGTGATTTCCTATACCGACCGGATCAAGGCCTGGGGCTCGTACGACCGGGTGATCATGGAAGAAGTCTACAAGTCGGTCGATCTGCATGAGTATCTCGACCGCTCGGAGCAGGCCTTGCCGAAGACGGCCGATCTCGAGATGCAGGCATTGCTGCAGCGTTCGAGCATCATGGCCAGGAAGGGTCTATGGCACCACGCGGCCGAAGACATCCGCCGCTACGCCCTGCTTGCCGAACGAGCCGGAAAGACCTCGCTTAGCGACAAGGAACGCGCCATCGTGCGGCGTACATTCGAAGCCTACGATACGGGCCTGGCATCCGCCCCTGCCGACGAATTCGTCTCGGCGGTGAAGGCATGGAAGTCGGGAGCGCTGAAGGCCGACATCGTCAGGGAATACATGCATTCGTTTCCTCACTACCTGGCGCAGGACTTGAAGGCGGGAAAGGTGATCCCGGCATCGAAGTTGTTGCGGGAGTACTCGACGCTGTCGCTTTCCGCCTCGGTCAGCCGCCTGTGTCAGGCAATGACTTCGAAGCTTCCATTGGCGCGCGGCGCAAGCTGATCGGCGCGCATGCTCATCCGCCGGGCCGGATAGGAGTCGAATGATGAAAGTGCTTTTTGCGAGCGGCAACGGATACATTCCCGAGTTCACCGGCGGCGTGCAATCCAACACCCACCATCTGGTCGAGCAGCTGATCGAGCACGGCCACCAGGCATCGGTCCTCGCCTCGCTGTTCGGCGACGGCATGTTCGGCCTCAAGGCGCGCGCCAAGATGAAGCTGTTGAGGCAGCCCGCAGTTGTCGACAATTTCCCCGGCTATCCGGTGATGCGCGCCTGGTACCCCTGGGAGGCGGCCGGCTTCGCCGTCGGGAAAACCAGACCCGATGTCGCCGTCGTGCAGTGCCACAAGTCGGTCCTGCTCGGAAAGGCGCTTCTCGCGGAGGGAGTGCCGCTGGTCGTCTATCTCCACAATGTCGAGTTTCACGAACTCGCCGGCGATCCGCGCGAACTCGGTTCGGCTATATACATCGCCAATTCGGAGTTCACGGCGCGCACCTACAAGGAAAAATTCGGCATCGAGTCCATCGTGCTTCCGCCGACCATCAACGACGCGCTCTATTGCACGCACACGACCGGCGAATTCGTCACCATGATCAATCCCCATGAGGAAAAGGGTTTCGATCTGGCGGTCAAGATTGCGGCCGCCTGTCCGGAGATTCCCTTCCTGTTCGTGGAAAGCTGGAAACTGGACGACGACCATCGCGCCCGCGTCGAGAAGACCATCGCGCCGCTCTCGAACGTTACGCTCGAAAACCGCACCAACGACATGAAGACGGTCTATGGCCGCACCAGGATCCTGCTTGCCCCGAGCAAATGGGAGGAAGCCTGGGGCCGCGTCGCATCCGAGGCGCATTGCAGCGGCATCCCGGTCGTCGGATCGAAGCGTGGCGGCCTGCCCGAAGCCATCGGGCCCGGCGGCGTGTTGCTCGACTACGACGATCCGGTCGCCGACTGGGCCGCGGCGGTCCGGCGCCTGTGGAACGACCGCCCGGAATACGAACGGCTTTCGGCCGCGGCTATCGCCTTCTCCAAACGCCCGGAGCTCGACCCCGCGCGGCAATTGGTTGTGTTTCTCGATCTTCTCGAAAGGGCGGCCCGGCAGGGCGTCCGCCGCGCCGCCTAATTTCTTATGCCGGGCGCTTCACCCGGTTCTTCAGCGCCTGGTAGCCGCGCTCGCCGAGCAGCGCGCGCGCCGTCGCCTTCACGGCCTGCTTTCGCCCGTCGAGTGAATTGATTTGTCTCAGCCGCGCCGGCAGGTTGCGCGCCGCCTGCTGCAGCGCCGGCAGCGACAGCGGATCGGGCAGGCTCACCATGTTGGTTTCGACGCACAGCACCGGCTTGCCGGAGAGCTTGGCGATCCTCTGCGCCTGCTCGTGCTCGCTCTCGATGAACAGGATGGCGTCCGACTTGCGGTAGAACTCGGCCTTGAAGCTGCCATGCGCGCCGAGCCGCTGCCGCTCTGCCTTGTTGGGCAGATCGAGCATGATGAGATGATCGTATTTGATGTCGCGGCTGGCGAGCCATGCCTCGGTCAGCTTGCGGTATTTTTCCAGCCGGCTCGTCACCAGCCAGCCGATCTTGCGGGTCGGCCCGAGCAGCGGCCGCGCCTCGGCCAGGAATTTCTCATAGGCCGGGCCGTCGTCGTTTTCTTCCTCGGTCGGATCGAGGCAAAGCACGCCGTCAATGTCGACGCAACATTGCTCGAGGAAGACATGGTGCATGAAATTCCACTGGAACATCCTGGGATGCGGCACGGCCTCGAAGACTATGTCGGTTTCCTCGTGCTGCAGCGACAGGCCGAACACGGCGGCGAAGATGAAATCGCCCTCGATGCCGCTGGCCGCGACCTTTTCGCGCGCATCGCGCATGGCGGTGCCGCCGATGATGCTGTCGTCGATCACCAGGATCTTGCGCATCTCGGAAGCCTGCCGGTCGAGGCCCGCCCAGCGTTTCGTGATCCCGGACGTGTAGATCCTGCCCGCCAGGAAACTGTCGAGATCGGTCATTGGGATGTTCGCGATCAGGCTGACCATGGTGCCGGCGAGGATGCCGCTCCTCGGCACGCCGACAACCAGGTCGATGTCGCGCGGCAGCCGGTGCAGGTTGCGCACGATCGCGTCGTTCATGTCTGAAATCGATCGGTAGTTCATGCGGTTATCCCTGTCCTGAAATCAGCATTTCGCGAGCAGGCCGGGCTCATTTGGCCCCGCTCGGGGCTGCGAGGACCCCTCGTGCCGGGATCAGCCGCAAGGCCTCGCGAAGTGCTTCGCGGCCGGCGCTGAAGGCAAGTGCGACGACAATGGTGGCGAGATAGGAGAGCGCCGCGCCGGCGGCCAGCGCAACGACGGGCGGCGCCTGCAGCATTGGTTTGGCGAGCCAGACCAGGCCGAACGCCAGATGCGCGCCAAGCACGAAAGGCAATGCCGCGTGAAGCACATGGCTGGCCTTCAGCGGTCCGTGCCTGCCGACATAGAGCCACAGGAAGGGCGTGCGCATATATTCGCTGATTGCGTAGGCGACCGCGACGCCCAGCGCCCCGTAGGGCAGGCCGATGGCGAAGGCCAGCACCGAGGTCACGGCGGTGACGATGCCCCAGCGCATGAAGTCGCCTGAGCGGCCCTGGCTTACGAACAGCCATCCCGCGGGGTTGTTGAGCGGCTGCAGCAATCCGGCAAAGCCTAGCGCCAAGAAGATCGGCGCGCTCCCCCGCCACTGCTCGCCGAGCACGAAGGGAATGAGCGTATCCGACATGGCGGTGGCGAAGGCGACACCCGGTAGCGCGACCAGAAGGATAAGCGGCATGACACGCAGATAGGCGCTGCGGTAGCGGTCCGGCTCGTCCTTCAATCGCGACAATGCCGGCACCATCACCTTCGACAGCGGGTTGGTGATCTGGCTGAGCGGGAAGAGCAAGAGCTTGTAGGCGCGGTCGTAAAGGCCGAGCTGTGCCTCGCCCCAGTATTTGCCGATCAGCACATTGTCGAGGTTGCGAGCGAAGAAATTGGCGAAGTTGAAGCCGGTGATGCCGGCGCCGAAATTGATCAGCGCGCCGATGCCTTCGACCTTGCGCGGCAGACCGGGGCGCCAGCGCGAAAAATACCAGTAGCACAGGGTCGGCAGCACCGCGCTCGCCAGCGTGCCGGCGAACAGCGCCCAATAGGAGCGATCGATGAAAGTCCAGGCGATCGAGACGACGACACCGACGATGGCGCTGGCGATGTCGATGATGGCCAGCCGCGTGAACTCCATGCGGCGCGTCAACAGCGCCACATGCTGGGCTCCCAGGCCATAGGCTACGATCTGCAGGCCGAAGGCGGCGACGAGGTCCGTCACGCGCGGCTCGCCATAGAAGGCGGCGACCAGCGGCGCCGAAGCCGCAAGCACGCAGGCCAGCAGCGCGCTCACCGCCACGTTGATCCAGAACAGGTAGTTGACCTCATCGTGGCGGATACCATTCTTCTGGATCGTCGCCTGGGTCAGGCCGAAATCCTGGAACAGCGCGATGAAGGCAAGCACCGGCGCGCACATCGCCACGACGCCGAAATCCTGCGGCGACAACAAGCGCGACAGCACGATGACGGAAATGATCTGCGTCGCCACCCGCACGCCTTGCGCGATCGCGGTGACGACCGCGCCGCGTCCGACCGATTTGCGCAGAGAGCCCTCAGGCGGATCGAATGCACTGGTTTCCAAATTCAGGATCCCTGATCTTGCATCGGTCCGACATCGTCGCGACCGGCGCCCGCCGCCATGCATAAGCTACCGCAAGATGTTTTTGCAGTGCAACAAAAAATCTGCTGGCGCTTGCTACGCCGCACCAAAATTGTTGCGATGCAGCAAAAGCTGTACTAGCATCCCGGATGGGTGGGCCAACAGCGGTCGAGTTACATGCTGCATGTCTTGTACCTTGTGCATGACGTATCCGACCCGGCGGTGCGCCGGAGGATTCAGATGCTCAAGGCAGGCGGCGCCAGGGTCACCTTGGCGGGCTTCCGCCGCACCACCGGTCCGGTCGCCGAAATCGAGGGTGTCGAGCCTGTCGACCTTGGCGCGACGCGCGACGGTCGATTCGCGCAGCGCATCGCCGCGGTCGCCAAGGCAGCCGTGTCGATCGGAGCGAAATTGGGCGCCGTGTCCAGGCCCGATCTCATCATCGCGCGCAATCTCGAAATGCTGGCGCTGGCCCGTCGCGCCAATGGCGCGCTCGGAGCGAGCGTGCCGATCGTCTATGAATGCCTCGATATCCACCGTCTGGTGCTGCGCGACGATTTCGTCGGCAGGACGCTGCGTGGCGCCGAACGTCATCTCGCCCGCGACGTGAGGCTTCTGGTGACGAGCTCGCCGGCCTTCATCGCCAATTATTTCGAGCCGTTCGGGCAGATCGGCGCGCCTGTCGAGCTGATCGAGAACAAATATTTCGAGGCGGCATCCGTTGTCGCCGCGCATTCTTTCGAGGACGACAGCCCGGCGACGCCGCCTTGGCGCATCGGCTGGTTCGGCGCGCTGCGCTGTCGCCGCTCGCTGGAACTGCTGGCCGATTTCACCCGTCGCCAGGCGGGCCGTTTCGAGGTCGTGCTGAGAGGCCGCCCGGCGCTGTCCGAATTCCCGGATTTTCACGGTTTCGTCGAGGCAGAGCCCTGGCTTTCGTTCGAGGGGCCTTACCGCAATCCGGAGGACATGGCGACAATCTATGGGCAGGTGCATTTCTCCTGGGCGATCGATTTCTTCGAAGCCGGCCAGAATTCCGAATGGCTGCTTCCCAACCGCCTCTATGAGGGCTGCCGCTTCGGCGCCGTGCCGATCTCGATGGCGGACACCGAAACCGGCAGGTTCTTGAAACGGCAAGACATCGGCGTGCTCCTGCCCGAAGCGACGCCCGAAGGCATCGAGGCGATCCTGAGCCGGATGGATCAGGATCGATATCGCGGCCTGAAGTCGCGCGTGTTGGCGCGCAACCCCAGAACCTGGAGCTACGACCGCAGCGATTGCGCGGCCTTCGTCGACAAGCTGCGCGGCCTTGCCGCAATGCCTTCAAATTTTGCGACGACGGAGGCGGCTTGATGGCAGGGGACTCACAAGAGCCGATGACGCAGGCCACCACATCGATCCTGATCGTCATTCCATGCCTCAACGAGGCAGCCCATATCGGCGGCCTGCTCGACCAGTTGCGGCCCGCTGCGGCGCGGCTCGGCGGCCGCATCGTCGTCGCCGATGGCGGCAGCACCGACGGCACGCAAGCCATCGTCGAAAAGATCGTGGCGAAGGACGCCCGGGTTGTCCTGCTCGCCAATCCGAAGCGCCTCCAGAGCGCTGCCATCAATCTCGCGGTGGCGACCCTTGGTGAAGACGCCGACTACCTCATCCGCATCGACGCGCATGGCGGCTATCCGGATGATTACTGCGAGCGGCTGGTCGAGGAAGCCCTTGCCACCGGCGCCGATTCGGTCGTCGTTTCGATGCTGACCGCCGGCACCGGCGCCGTGCAGAAGGCGGTCGCGGCGGCGCAGAATTCCAAGCTCGGCACCGGTGGCTCGAAGCACCGGCACATGTCCGAGGGCGAATGGGTCGATCACGGCCACCACGCGCTGATGCGCATCGCCGCTTTCAGGCATGTCGGCGGCTACGACGAGAGCTTCAGCCACAACGAGGACGCCGAGCTCGACTACCGCCTGCGCCAGGCCGGCTACCGCATCTGGATGAGCGGCAGGACGCAGATGGTCTACTATCCGCGCTCGACGCTGAAGAGCCTCTATTTCCAGTATCTCGGCTATGGCCGCGGCCGCGCCAGGAACGTCCTGAAGCATCGCATGGTGCCGAAGGTTCGTCAGATGATCCCGCTGCTGGTGACGCCCGTGGTGCTGCTCGCCCTGTTTTCCTTCGTCCACTGGACCGCGGCGGTGCCTTTCCTTTTGTGGATGGCCGTGTGCCTCGGTTACGGGCTGGTGACGGCGCTACGCCAGCGCAACGCCAGCATCGCGCTGGCCGGGGTCTCGGCGATGGTCATGCATTTTGGCTGGTCCGCCGGCTTCTGGCAGCAGCTTCTGGCGTCGCGCTCGCAGCGCAAGGTGGCGTGATGGCCAGCCGCTCGATCGACATCTGCATCTGCACCTTCCGCCGGCCGGAGCTGGCCGACACGCTGCGCTCGGTCGCCGCGCTGGAGAAGCCCGAGGGCGCGGTGATCGGCGTCGTCATTGCCGACAATGACGACGAGCCCAGCGCGCAGAAGCTGGTGAAGGCATTGGCCGAGGAGCTGAAATTGCCGGTCCGCTACCGCCACGCGCCGGCGCGCAACATCTCGATCGCCCGCAACGCCTGCCTCGACGCCAGCGTTTCGGATTTCGCCGCTTTTATCGACGACGACGAGACGGCGTCTCCCGGCTGGCTGGTCGAATTGATGGCGGCGGCCGACGCCACGGGCACCACGGCGGTGCTCGGACCGGTGCGGGCGCATTATCGCCAGGACGCGCCGGACTGGATGCAAAAGGGCGACTTCCATTCCACCTTGCCGGTTTGGGTGCGCGGCGAGATCCGCACCGGCTACACCTGCAACGTTCTGCTCAAAATGACCGATGCGAGCCTGCGCGGCCGGCGCTTCAGCCTGGCGCGCGGCCAGACCGGCGGCGAGGATACCGAGTTCTTCGATGCCATGGTCAAGGCCGGCGGCCGCATCGCCTTTGCACCCGAGGCTTTCGTCGACGAGGTCGTGCCGCGCGCCAGGGCCGCGTTCGACTGGCTGCGCCGCCGCCGCTTCCGCTTCGGCCAGACGCATGGCCACCTGATCGGTCGCGGCGCCGGCGGCGTGCGCCGCGCCGGCCAGGTCGGGCTGGCTGCGGCCAAGGCCGCCTATTGCTTCGGCATGGCCATTTTGACCGCGATCAGCCCGGTTCGACGGAACCGCAGCGTGCTGCGCGGCATTATGCACGTTGGCGTCATCAGCGGTTTGGTCGGCGTCCGCGAAATCCGCCAGTACGGCCTCACTTCGCCAGAACAAGGAAACAAGCGTGCAGCCTGACGTCAGCTTCGTCATCGCCGCCTATAACGCGGAGGCCACTCTCGACCGCGCCATCGCCGGCGCGATCGCGCAACTTGGCGTGACGGTCGAGGTCATCGTCGTCGACGACCAGTCGCGCGACGGCACGCTGGATGTGGCGCGCGCTTATCCGCAAGATATCGTCAAGGTGGTGGCGCTGCCCGCCAATCGTGGTCCTGGCGGCGCCCGCAATGCCGGCCTCGACCTGGCGCGCGGCCGCTGGGTGGCAGTGCTCGATTCCGATGACGCGGTCCTTCCCGACCGCCTGGCCACGATGATCTCGCGCGCCGAAGCGGCGGGTGCGCAAATTGCGGTCGACAATGTGCAGGTCGTGCGCGAGGACGGCACGCCCGACGACATCATGTTCCCGGCCGGCTATCTCGAAGGCCTACGCGAAATCTCGCTGGCCGACTACATCGCCGGCAATCTGGTCTTCGAATCGCGTTTCAATCTCGGCTATCTGAAGCCGATCTTCCAGCGCCGCTTCCTCGACGACAACAGGCTGCGCTACGACGAGAAGCTGCGCATCGGCGAGGACTACATCCTCCTGGCGAGCGCGCTGGCCAGCGGCGGCCGCTGCGTGGTTGAGCCGACAGTCGGCTATGTCTACCACATCCGCTCCGGCTCGATCTCGCGCGTGCTCGAATTGCATCACGTCGAGGCGATGACGCGCGCCGACGCCGCCTTCGCGGCGGCATATCCCATGGACAGCAGCGCAAAGGCGGCCTTCGCCAGGCGTGGCCGCAGCCTGCGCAAGGCGGCGTCGTTCCTGTCCCTGGTTCAGCATATCAAGGCGCGCGCCCCGCTCAAGGCGATCGGCGCGGCGCTCAGGGATCCGGCCGCGATCGGGCATATGTCGATGCCGATCGCGGTCCGGCTCAGAAGGGTTGCGGCGCAAGTTCGCCGTGGGGGTGGGGAGATGAAGCATGCGGGCGATTTGATAGCCGGCGATAGGTAGAAATCTTTTCTCTCAGAAGGAAGAGCAGATGCAGAAAGTCAGGAAGGCAGTCATCCCGGTGGCGGGGCTCGGAACGCGGTTCCTGCCGGCGACCAAGTCGATGCCGAAGGAGATGCTGCCCGTCGTCGACAAGCCTGTCGTGCAATATGCCGTCGACGAGGCGTTCGAGGCCGGCATCGAGCACATCGTCTTCGTCACCGGTCGTAACAAGGCGGTCATCGAGGACTATTTCGACCTGCATCCTGAACTGATCGGCACGCTGGAGCAGACCGGCAAAAAGGCGCAGTTGCAATCGCTGGAAAGCCTGTTGCCGGAGGCCGGCGCCACCTCCTTCATCCGCCAGCAGTCGCCGCAAGGTCTCGGCCACGCCGTCTGGTGCGCGCGCGACGTGATCGGCAATGAGCCCTTCGCGCTGCTGCTCCCCGACATGGTGTCCTTTGGTGCGCGCGGTTGCCTTGCCGAGACGGTCGATCTTTATCAGCGGACCGGCGGCAATGTGATCGCCGTCGAGCGCTGCGATCCCTCCGAAACCGGAAAATACGGCATTGTCGGCCGCGGCGCCGACGTGGCATCCGGCTTCGAAGTGACGGCGATGGTCGAAAAACCCGCGCCGGCCAATGCGCCGTCGAATTTCTACATCAATGGTCGCTACGTTCTGCAGCCGGAGATCTTTGCGCTGCTCGGCAACCAGCAGCGCGGCGCCGGCAACGAGATCCAGCTCACCGATGCCATGGTGCGGCTGGCCCAAAGCCAGCCTTTCTACGCGCGGCCTTTCGATGGCCGCATGTTCGACTGCGGCTCCAAGGAAGGCTTCATCGAGGCCACCATCGCCTTCGCCCTGGCGCGCGACGACATGAAGGGGCCTGTCCTCGAGATGCTGCAGCAATTCGTCCGGTCGCATGAGCGCCGGGAAGTAGCCGCATAATGCCCATCTTTCGGGTGCATATACGAACCCGCGATGGCGCGACAGCCACTCAAGCGCCAGGGCCTTCCGGCCCGGCGCATCCTGGCAACGACGTTGCGCGGTCTTTTCTGGTCACGACGCCGATCTACCAAGGCCGATAGCGCCTGCAACCTGGAATTGGACCGAAGATGAACTATGCCAACTTCCCTCTCGACAAGAGGATGCCGTTGCCCAGCACCGATCCGGAAAAGGGTGAAGACTTCATCGACATCGAGCGTCTGCTTGGCATGGCCGCCCGACAGGTCAAGGTGGTGGCGGTCTGCGCCATCATCGGCCTGTTCCTGGGCGTGATCTATCTGCAGACCACACCCAAGCAATATATGTCGGTGGCGAGCGTCCTGATCGATGAGGGCCTGAACAAGGTCGTCGACGATATCTCGGCGGCGTCGCAAACCATGCAGACCGACGCTTCGCTGCTCAGCCAGATCGAGATCCTGACGTCCGCGCGCCTTGCATCGGTGGTGGTCGACAAGCTGAAGCTCGACCAGAACGAAGCGTTCATGAACCCGCCGCAATCGGCTCTGGCCAAGGGCATCGGTTTCTTGCGCGGCGCGGTCGGCTATTTCCGCGGCAGTTCGGCCGATGACATCCCCGGCATGCAGAATGTCGACGAGGCGACGCGCCAGGCCATGATCAAGACGGCACGCCACGATTATGCCGTGCTGAAGCTGCAGAGCGAGGTGCTGGCGCAGCGCAACGGCCGCAGCTACGTCATTTCCATCGGCTACCAGGCGCCTGATCCTGCCTTGGCCACGGCCATCACCAAGGCGTATGCCGACGCCTATCTGGCCGACCAGCTCAATGCCAGCTTCGACGCCACCGAGCGCGCGGCCTTGTGGCTGCAGGGCCGGCTCACGGAGTTGCGCGAAAGCTCTCAGCAGGCAGCGATGGCCGTCGAGAAGTTCAGGGCCGAACATGGATTGTCCGCCAACAGCGACGGCCAGCTCTTGAGCGACAAGCAGCTCGCCGATCTCAACGCACAGCTCATCGTCGCCCAGGCCGATACCGCCAGAGCCAGCGCCCGCTACCAGCAATACAAGGCGATCGTCGACAGCGGCTCCGAAAGCGCCTTCAACGATTCGGCCATCGGCGCCGACCAGCCGAGCAGCTCGGTCATCATCGCGCTCAAGACTCGCTATCTGGCCGTCGCCAAGCGCCTGCAGGACGTCGAGACGAATTTCGGCAAGGATCACCCGCAGGCGATCGCGCTGGCCAAGGAAAAGGCCGATGTCTCGGCGCAGATCTTCGGCCAGCTGAAGCAGCTCACCGAAAGCTACCGCAACGATTTCGAGGTGGCGCAGGCGCGCGAGACGGCTTTGCGCGACAAGATTTCCACCGCCGCTGGCAAGAGCTCGATCGACAACCAGTCGCAGGTGAAGCTGAAGGAGCTCGACCAGCAGGCCCAAGCGCTCACCACGCTCTATCAGACCTTCCTCAGTCGCTATGAGGAAGCTTCGCAGCAGCAGTCCTTCCCGGTCGGCAAGGTCCGCATCATTTCCGACGCGACGATGCCGCTCGCGGCTTCCAGCCCGCGCACCTTGCGCGTGCTGGCGCTCTCGCTGGTGCTCGGCCTGATGCTTGGCGCCGGCTTCGGCGGCCTCAACGAGTTCAACGAGCGTTTCTTCAGGACGGGCGAGGACATTCGCGACCGCGTCGGCCTGAAATTCCTCGGTTATCTGCCGACGATCGGCGGCGGCAAGGCCAAGGATAGCAAAGCCGACGACCTGCCGGCCGACGGCAAGGTGGCCAGCCTTTCCGCGGCTGAGAGACGGGCGCGCATGCGCGTCAGCATCGACGCCCCGGCCTCGATGTTCGCCGAGACGCTGCGCAACGCCAAGATCGCCTTCGACGTGGTGATGGAAGACCGCGGCAGCCGGGTGATCGGCGTCATTTCGGTGCTGCCCGGCGAAGGCAAGTCGACGGTCGCCGCGAACCTTGCCGGCCTGCTCGCCGCCAACGGCGCCAAGACCCTGCTCATCGACGGCGACTTGCGCAATCCGGGCTTGAGCCGCAGCCTCGGCATGGAGGCCGAGCAGGGCCTGATGGAAGCGGTGGTCAACGGCCAGACCTGGCAGTCGGTCGGCAAGGTCGACCGCCAGACCAAGCTCGCGATCATTCCCGCCGTGCTGCGCGGCCAGTTCTCGCACACCAGCGAGCTTCTGGGCTCGGCCGGCATGCGGCGCTTCATCGATAACGCCAAGGAGACGTTCGAGTACATCATCGTCGACCTGCCGCCGCTCGGCCCCGTCGTCGACGCCAAGGCTTTCGCGCCGCTGGTCGACGGCTTCGTGCTGGTCACCGAATGGGGCCGCACGCCGCGCAACATGGTGCGCTCGATGTTGGAATCCGAGCCCTATATCGCCAACAAGGTGATCGGCGCGGTGCTCAACAAGGTCGATTTGAAGAAGCTGGCCAAATACGGCTCGCTCGGTGGCTCGGAAAGGTTCTTCGACCGCTATTCGACCTATTATCTGGACAAGTCGGAATCGCGCGCCAAACAGGCTGCGTGACGCGCCGTCTTCAATCTCTTGAAGACAGCAGCCGGCCGTATTTGCCGACGATCCTGAGCGCGGTCAGCCGCCCGGTTTGGAAGGCGCCGGTGTCGATGTCGAGCCGGCGCCCGTCGAGCGTCGGAATCTCCACGACCGTGTGTCCGTGCACCACCCAGCGGTCGAGACGGTGCGCCGCCTCGAAGAACTCCTCGCGGATGTTGAGGAGGTCGCCCTCGTCCTGCGCCTCGAGCGCGATACCGGGCCGGATACCGGCATGGACGAAGACGAAATGCTCGGAGCAGACCATTATGGGCAACGTGCGCAGGAAGTCGACATGGCCGGCGGGAATGGCCTCGCGTATATGCGCGTCCGTTCGTTCGCTGGAACCGTAGAGACTTGCCAGGCGATCCGGATCGACGCCGTAGGAGAACAAGGTCTCGCGCCCGCCATAGCCGAGCCAGGTCTCACGCGAGAGATGACCGTCCAGATAGAGGAGCAGCGCGACCTCGTGGTTTCCCACCAGGCAGACGCGCAGGAACCCTCTCGGCGGCGGCGCCATCAGATGTTCGACCACGCGCCGCGAGTGCGGCCCGCGGTCGATATAGTCGCCCAGCATGATGATGATCTTGCGGCCGCCGAACCGCTGCGCATCGAGCTGGATCTTTTGCTCCAGCGCGCGCAGTTCGTCGTGGCAGCCATGCACGTCGCCGATCGCGTAGACGACCGTGTCGCGCATGTCCATGACGAGGCGCTCGCGTGGCGCGGGTCGAGGGCGTCTCGATCGTTGGAAAAGATTCACGGATTGAGGCTCGGCTATTTGCACTGATCTGCGCCTCGATATCATGCCGAATGCAAACAATTCCACACCGGCGCGCGATCGGCAGTCGCGTCGTCAGGCGGCCTTCAACCGATAGCGGAACAGCGTGTAGTCCAAGAGCCGCCGGATCTGCGGCTCGGCCTCGGCCGCGATCAGCCAGCTCACCGCGATCATGGCAGCGCCGACAATGGGAATAGCGGCCAGATAGGGCACGCCGGCGCGCGTCAGGGCGCCGAGCATCGCCGCACCGACGACATCGTGGATGAGATAGAGCGGATAGGTCATCAGTCCGATCCGCCGCCAACCGCGCCAGGACAGGTCTAGGCGCAGCGACCACGCCATCAGCGCCACCGCCGCGAGGAAGACGACGATCGGCGCCGTGTAAGGCATCGCGGCTTCCACCTTGACGCTGTGCACGTCGACCGAGCTTGCGATCTGCAATGCGCCCCCGAACAGGAACAGGGCCGCGAAGGCAAGCCGCGGCAGGGTTACCGCCTTGAAGCGCATCAGCCACAGAAGCACGCCGACGGCGAAGAACGCGCCGTGATGCACCAAGGCCAGCTGCAGCCAGCGCGTCTCGGCGAGATCGGTCCAGCCGAAGGCGAAATAGGCGCACCAGAACAATGTGCTGGCGAGGCCGATGACGATGGCCACTATCTCCATCAGGTCGAATCGGCCGAACCGCAGCAGGACCCAGACGATGGCATAGAACGCAATCTCGATACCGAGCGTCCAGTAGACGCTGTCCACCCAGGGTTCGAAGGGCACGAACAGCCCGGTGCGGACGAGGCGGATCACGGCGTCCGTCGGCCAGGAGAGGCCGACAGCGAGCAGGACGATGGCGGAGATCGGCGCGCAGATCCAGACCGCCGGCATCAGCCGCCGGAAGCGCGCCTCGAAGAATTTCAGCGGCGTGGAATTCTCAGCGCTGAAGGCGATGACGAAACCGCTGATGACGAAGAACACCTGCACGCCGACCCAGCCGGAACCGGCGAAGGCCATTTCGGGATGCGGCGGGATGCCGCCGGTGGCGCGCGCTGAAACGCCGTCGGGGAAGGCCCAGACCCAGAAGCCATAATGATAGAACATCACCATGACGGCAGCCAGGAAACGCAGGATGTCGACACCGCCGAATGTCGTCTTGTGCTGAGCCATGCCGTGCCTTCGGTATGGCCCCCCAAACGCAAACTTTAAAGTCTATTGCTGCGCTGCACAACAAGCGATTGCAGTGCGGGACAAATTCGTGAATTCTTCCTTAACGCGGACGTCTGCTTGGCGACTACACCCCGATGCCGCGGCCCTTCAGCGCCGCCGTGATCTCGTCGAGAATGGCGGGATCGTCGATGGTCGCCGGCATTGTCCATTCCTCCTTGTCGGCGATCTTCTGCATCGTGCCGCGCAGGATCTTGCCGGAGCGGGTCTTGGGCAGCCGCTTGATCGTCACCACCGTCTTGAAGGCGGCAACCGGGCCGATCCGCTCGCGCACCAGCCCTACCACCTCGCTTTCGATCGCGCCGGTATCGCGTGACACGCCGGCATTGAGCACGACGAAGCCGAGCGGCACCTGGCCCTTCATGGCATCGGCAATGCCGATGACCGCGCATTCGGCGACATCGGGATGGGCCGCCAGCACCTCTTCCATGGCGCCCGTCGAGAGCCGGTGGCCGGCGACGTTGATGATGTCGTCGGTGCGGGCCATCACATAGAGATAGCCGTCCCCGTCCATCATGCCGGCGTCGGCGGTCTTGTAGTAGCCGGGGAACTCTTCGAGATATGCCTGGCGGAAGCGGGCATCGGCGTTCCACAGCGTCGGCAGGCAGCCGGCGGGCAATGGCAGCTTGACCACGACATTGCCGAGCGTGCCGCGCGGCACTTCGTGGCCGGCATCGTCGAGGATGCGGATGTCGTAGCCCGGCATCGGCACGCCGGGCGAGCCGTATTTCACCGGCAACAGCCCGAGCCCCGCCGGGTTGATCGTCATCGGCGAGCCGGTCTCGGTCTGCCACCAATGGTCGATCACCGGACGGTCGAGCTTCTGCTCGGCCCATTTGATGGTTTCGGGGTCGGCACGCTCGCCGGCCAGGAACAGGGTGCGGAATTTCGACAGATCGTATTTCGGCACGAACTCGCCCTTGGGATCCTGCCCTTTGATGGCGCGGAAGGCGGTCGGCGCGGTGAACAGCGCCACCACGCCATGCTCAGCGATCACCCGCCAGTAGGTGCCGGCATCCGGCGTGCCGATCGGCTTGCCCTCGAACAGCACGCTGGCGCAGCCATGCAGAAGCGGCCCGTAGACGATATAGGAATGACCGACCACCCAGCCGACGTCGGAGGCAGCCCAGAACACTTCGCCGGGCTTCACGCCGAACTCGTTGTCCATGGTCCATTTCAGCGCGACCATGTGGCCGCCATTGTCGCGCACGATGCCTTTCGGCTGGCCGGTCGTGCCGGAGGTGTAGATGATGTAGAGCGGGTCGGTGGCCAGCACCGGCACGCAGTCGACATTGGCGCCGGCCGCACGTTCACGCGCCACCGCGTCCGCATAGTCGAAGTCGTAATTGTCCTTCATCTCGCAGCGCAGCTGCTCGCGCTGCAGGATCAGGCAGGCGTCGGGCTTGTGCTTCGACATCTCGATCGCCTTGTCGAGCAGCGGCTTGTAGGCGACCACGCGGCCCGGCTCCAGCCCGCAGGACGCGGTGATGATCAGCTTCGGCTTGGCGTCGTCGATACGGGTGGCGAGCTCATGCGAGGCGAAGCCGCCGAACACCACGGAATGCACGGCGCCCAGCCTCGCGCAGGCGAGCATGGCGATCGCAGCTTCCGCCACCATCGGCATGTAGATGATGACGCGGTCGCCCTTGCCGATGCCGCGATGCCTCAGCACCGAGGCAAGCGCGACGACCTCGCGCTTCAATTCGGCATAGGTGAATTTCCGGATCGTGCCGGTGATGGCGCTGTCATGGATCAGCGCCAGCTGGTCGGCGCGTCCGCCGGCGACATGGCGGTCGATTGCGTTGTAGCAGGTGTTGCAGGTGGCGCCGATGAACCAGCGGCCATAGACGCCTTCCGCCGGATCGAAGACCTTTTCGGCTGGTGTGTACCAGTCGATCGCCTTCGCCGCCTCGGCCCAGAACCCTATGGGGTCGCTTTTCCAGCCCTCATAGACTTCGCGGTAGCGTGAGGCCATGTGGTCTTCCTCCCCAGGAATAGCTTTCATCAACCGGCAAATAGCCTAAGCCGGTTCCGCCGGCCATGTCTTCCTGCATTTTGGTTCCACTCCGCTCTCGCCTTGCCGGCCAATACGCGGCAGCATCGGGTTTCGGCCGAACGAGGGGGGAGATGAGAGATTTGCCTGCCGTGGCGCTCGGCCTGTGCGTCGTGTTTGCCGGCGCGGCGGCAAACAGCCGCGCGGCGCATCATCGGCTTCTCGCTGGATGCTGCAGAGTTAGGCAGGCCGATGAAGGTGCTGCACGAGGTCAAGGCCGTGCCTGGTTCGCGCGCACCTGCCTGACATCCTGCAGCCTGTCGGTGATCTATGAGTTCGCGCCCAAGGGCAAGCCGGTGGCGATTGTCGCGCTGGTCCAGCGCTCAGCCAGGGCTTCGAAGGCCGCGACCGCCGCTTCATGGCGGTGACGGGCCAACTGCCCTGATCGCCTGGTCCTGGTCGCTCAGACAAGGGCCAAACGATTCTTCCGCCCTCTCGCGAGCGCCGTCTATGCCTGGTCTGCGATATCAACCGGCTTAGAGCGGTAGCGCCGCCAGCATCAGCCCGACGCCGCCGGCGATCAAGATGGCCGCCGCAAGTGCCTTCCGATGGCGCTCGAACGCCGTCGGAGCCCGTTCCCAATTGTAACGCATGCACATCACTCCCCAAAGCCCGGCGGACTCATAGCTTACCCAAGGGCAGGAAGGCAAGACCTCGCTAATATTCGCCCGCGACGGGCAAAGGCTGCCGAGCTATCGTCCCCTTCGCCACCCCACAGCGATGGACAGCCTTGCTGTGCCGCGCTAATTGCTCTTCAGCGAAGGGAGCGGGCGGATGGCGGAAATCGGCTCTGAAACGGTGCTGCGCATGGCGGACGATTCGTCCGTGCAGCATGTCGGCGATGGCGCCGTCGTGCTCTTGGCGCGCAGCGGCCAGCTTTACACCTGCAACGATACGACCGAGGCTTTTCTCGACAAGGTGAACGGTGCGCGCAACCTCGACCAGATCGTCGACCTGCTGTCGGACGAGTTCGAGGTCGACAAGGCAACGCTCGACCAGGACATGGCCGAATTGGCCGCCGAACTGGTGGCCGAAGGCATTCTCGCCGACCCGGGCGCGTGATGGCCGACGGCCCTGCCCTGCGCGTCCTGTTCCGCGTCCATTTGTGGCTCAGCGCCCGGCTGATGCCGGTGCTGGTCGGGCGGCGCGATTTCGAAGGCGTGTTGAAACTGGCGCCGCTGCAGTCGCCGGCGCCCTATCGTGACTTGCCCTGGACCTACATCGTCCACCGCGTCAAGCGAACGGTGCGGCGTCCCTGGCTGATGCGCGACCGCAGGTGCCTTCGGGAAGGCCTGCTCGGTTTTCGCTTTCTGCGCATGGCCGGCCTTGATCCGGAGCTGCGTTTCGGCGTCGATGCCAAGTCGATGAACGAGCCTCGCCTGTCGGCGCATTGCTGGGTCTGCCTCGACGGCGAGCCGGTGGTCAGCGACAGCCAGCCCGGCATGGTGGAGATCTACCGCCACCCGGCCAGGATGAAGGCGCCAGCCGCTTGAGCGACCAGACTTTCCGCTACGACCTCAACGGTCAGGTCCTGAGCATCACCGCCGCGCGTGCCGATCTGTGGCCGAGCTTCGACCTGATGCTCGGCGCCCTGCGTGTGGACGAGCCTGTCCAGCCCGGCTTTCGCGTCGACATCGTCGAAACGCTTGAGTTGAACGAGAACCCCGAAGGAAAGCTGGCTTTCGACGGCGAAGTGCCGGTGGACGGCCATTGCCGCATGATCGACGCCGGAAGCGTCTTCCATCTCGTCTTCCCGGGCCAGCAGACCGTGTCGATCCACGACGGCGGGGGCCAGGCCGAAATCCGTCTTCATCCGGACAGCAAGATCAAGTGGACCCTGCTGATGATGGTGCTGGACGCGGCGCTCGACGCGGACGGCCAGCATATGCTGCACACCGCGGGCCTCACCTTGCCTGGAAAGGACGGCCTAGTTCTCATTCATGCGCCAAGCGGTACAGGCAAGTCGACCACATCGCTCGCGCTTGCGTCGCGGGGCTTCGGCCTCTGCTCGGACGACGTGATGATCCTCAACGCAAGCGGGCAGGGCATCACGGCCTGGGGCATGCCGCGCAGGGTGAAGGTCCACCGCAACACGGCGGCGATGCTGCCCTTCGTGGCGCCCTACCTGGGCGAAAAATGGGACACCGAGGGCGAGCAGTCCGTTTCGCTGGACCGCCTCGGCGAAATCATCCGCGTCGAGGATGTGCGCGCCAGACCCGTCGCCGCGCTCCTGCATCTTGCGCGTTCGGCAGGCACCGAGACCCGGCTGCTGCCGATGGCCAGGACCGACGCCATGGTGGCTTTGGCCACGGACAATGTGCGGACCGGCATGACCGGCCTGCTGTCGCTGCAGAAAAGGCGCATGGCGATGATCGCCGCCCTGGTGAAGACGGTGCCGACCTTCACGCTCGAAGTCGGGGCAAGTCCCGCCGATGCGGCCGCGTTGATCCAGGCTGCGCTTGAGGCTTGTTAGAGCAATTCCAGGAAAGTGTGAGCGGCTTTGCGTCCGGGAATTGCGACAAGCCTGGAGCATGATCCCGAAAAGTGGGAACCGGTTCTCGGAGAAGATCATGCTCCAACAAAGAGTTAGCTCTTCGCGCCGAAACGCCGGATGTGGAAGGATCGCTGTTCCCGCCGGGCCTGGCGGGGTTTCGACTGCCATCGCAACAACAGCCTGGACAGCTTGTTGTAGCCCAGATGGACGACGCGCGCGTCGGCGCAGTCGAACTCCACCAGTCCCCATCGGCATTTCGCCGCTTTGCCGCTGGGTGGTCCCAGGCGACGGACCGGCTGAGCCAACCGGACTGGTCTTCCATTGATCAGCACACTGACCGGAACACTCGACCCGACGATCCGGCACAGCCGGGCGACATGGTCGCTTGACGATTGCGTGCCGACGATCAACGGGCCCTGTTCGATCTGCGCCCAGACATATGCCCCATCCGGCTGGGGCAATCCGGCAAGCCCGCCACGGCAAAACTCGGGCACAATATCCGCCGCGAGCGCAGCCATCGCGTCGGCCAGGGCCCGGTTCACCGTTGCGGCCGAATGCCAGTCCTCTGCTGCAAAGCCAACCTGCGCGAGGATGTCGCCCTCGTCGAAGCCGGACGTCATCTTGTGCAAGGTCACGCCGCCATGGGCTTCATGCATCTGGTCGATAACCAGCCGGTGAATCGGATGCGGGCCGCGATAGTGCGGCAGAAGCGCGGGATGCAGGTTGAGGCCGCCGTTTGGAAACAGCTCCAGCACGGTTCGCGGAATCAGCTTGCCATATCCGAAACAGATCAGAAGATCGGCGCCGAGCACGTCGAGGTCCCGCCCGAGCGTATCCCAGTCGTAGGGCGGGCTGAATTCGATCAGCCGGGGCATGGCGTGTCTGGGATGAGATATCAACGCAAACCGTCGCCGCAGGCGACGGCGCAGGACACTGAAGCTGAAGCGTTTGCCGGCACGTGGGCCCGGCACGACCACGGCGGCGATGCCGTGGCCGCCATTTGCCCAGCGCGCAAGCAGGGGCGCGGTAACGGGAGAAACCTCGGTGACGAACACGGCCGAGAGCGGTTTCTCCATCCCAGGCTCAGGCTGGATATGGCCGCGGCCGTGCCAGCCTCTGCACCCAGCGGAAGGCATCGCGGCTGAGGCGTGAGCGCAGCTTTTCGCGGGAATTGACCCGAAGCAGCATGTTGCCGGTGATGAGCCATTTCGCCAGCCGTATCGAGAGGTCCGGCTTGATGCGGTTGGCAAGCTCGATCGCGCGTGGCGCGTCGAACAGGCGTCCGGTGACGTTGAGGACCGTGGCCAGCTCAAGCTCGATGCCGGTCATGCGGGCGGCCTTGAGCAGCCGCGTTTCCTCCTCCGGCGATTTCAGCCCCCGCACGCCTTGCAGCACGTCGACGCAGAGCTGCAGCCGGTGGAATTTGTGGCCGCCGGCGGCATGGACGATGGCGATGGTGAGCAGCGCGGCCGGCGTGTCGGTTTCGCCGTCGTCGATCGCCTGCAATTCCCGAAACCCGAGCGACAGGCGCCGGCGCATACCGGTGTCGTGCACCAGATCGCCATGCAACTCGATCAGCAGGCTGGAGTTCTCTTTCTCCAGCCATTTGAACTCCTGCAATTCATGCGACTCGGCCTCGTCGCTGCCGAGCTCGAAGCCGCATTCGCCGATGGTCTTGTTGGCTTCCTCGATGCTGGCCGGGTCGACGAGAATGTCGATGTCGGTGAAGGGACGGTCCGCAACCTGGCGATAAAGCTTGCGTGCGAACACCGGTCCCTTGACGATCCGGGCCGGCACGCCTTTCGCCGCCAATGCCTTCATGATGCGGTCGCCATGGTACTGCAACAACATCGACTGACCGGTCGCCATCGTCGCTTCATCGCGCAACTCCGACAATTTCCGCTGCAAGGCTGTGTCCTGCGGCAGTTGAGCGTCGCCGATTTCCCTCAGTTTGCGCAGCATGATCGGCAGCACGCCATGAAACTCCGCATTGGCGAGCAGCGCCAGCAGGGTTTTGGCCGCAAGGCCATTGCCCGCGGCGGCCGGTGCCTCGGGGTCGGCGAAGGTCAGCAGCAGTTTCTCATCGGCAGGCGCAAGA
The DNA here is from genome assembly GCF_006439495.1 of Mesorhizobium sp. B3-1-8. Lineage (NCBI taxonomy): Bacteria > Pseudomonadati > Pseudomonadota > Alphaproteobacteria > Hyphomicrobiales > Phyllobacteriaceae > Mesorhizobium > Mesorhizobium sp. B3-1-8. Next base: position 154,755 of record NZ_VFTK01000001.1, on the reverse strand, counting down.
GAAGGCAGCATCAATCTGGTCAAGATTCGTCCATGGAAGACAGATATGGCGAACATGGTTGCAGAAAAGCATCAGGGATGCCAGCAGCGCAAGGGCAAACCCCGCGCATGAATTGACAGTGCGAATAACTTTGCCGCATTCTCACAAGCTGGAGTCGGAGGGCACGAAAATGACCAAGAAGCAATATCAAGCACCGGTGCTGCGCAAGGTGGGCAAGCTGTCCGCTGTCGTCGCTGGCCCGTCAAAGGTGGTCTAGGCCATCAATCCGCAGCTTCAGCTCGGCTGAAACCGCTTACATCCCCCAGCGCAGCGTCGCCGTGTGAACCGGCGCGTCCCAAAGTGCTGACGTTTCGTCGTCGAGTATGGTCAGCGTGATCGAGCATCCCGCCATGTCGAGCGACGTCACATAGGATCCGACGAGCGAGCGGACAACCGTCACGCCCTGTTTCTCGAACATTCTGCGGGCGCTGTTGTACATCACGTATAGCTCCATCGACGGCGTGCCGCCGAAGCCGTTGACGAACAGCAGCGCCGGCCCTTTGGCCCGTTCGCCGAGGTCGCCGGCAATCGCGGCGCAGACCTCGTCGGCGATGGCATCGGCGCTCTTCAGCGTGTCGCGCCGTCGGCCGGGCTCGCCATGGATGCCGACGCCGAATTCCATCTCGCCGTCGCCGATCTCGAAGGTCGGCTTGCCGGCGGCGGGCACCGTGCCGCTGGTCAGCGCCACGCCCATCGAGCGCGTCGCGGCGTTGACGCGGTCGCCCAGCGCCTTGAGCGCGGGCAGCGGCATGCCTTGCTCGGCCGCCGCGCCGACGATCTTTTCCACCACCAGCGTGCCGGCGACGCCGCGCCGCCCGGTCGTATAGGACGAGTTCTCGACCGCGACGTCGTCATTGGTCACCACCTGCAGCACGCCGTCCGCCATCTCGGCCGCTATGTCGAAATTCATCACGTCGCCTTCGTAGTTCTTGACGATGAACAGGCAGCCGGCGCCGGTGTCGACGGCCTCAACGGCCGCGAGCATCTGGTCGGGCGTCGGTGAGGTGAAGACCTGGCCGGGGCAGGCGGCGTCGAGCATGCCATGGCCGACAAAGCCGCCATGCAGCGGCTCGTGGCCGGAGCCACCGCCCGAGATCAACGCCACCTTGCCTGGCTTCAGTTCCCTGCGGCGGATGAATTTGTGCTCCTCGCCGAGCACGAGGATATCGGCATGGGCCGCCGCGAAGCCATCGAGGCTCTCGGTCAGGACCGTGTCCACCGAATTGATGAATTTCTTCATGGCAGTCCTCCCGACGGTCTTTAGTTTACGCAATTCCGAACGGAAAACCGCCACACACTTTTCCTGGAATTGCTTTTGCTCAGCCGCTGCCCTTGCCGGCGATGCTGGTTATCTTCTGGATGAATTCGTTGATCGCCCGGTCGAGCGCGGCGTTTTGCCTGTCGTCGCCGAAATCCGGCACGATGAGCGAGACATGGCGTGTCTTGCGCGGACCGGAGGCCGCGGGCACCTTGCCGGGATGCGCCTGGTGATAGGCGGCCATGAACTGGTCGCGCTCGGCCTGGCTGAAGTGGCAGACGGAAAAGATGGCCGGCAGATGCTTTGACGGGATCGGGATCGAATAGGCCGGGCTGGAAATTTGCGTGACGAAGCTGCGGTGCTTGCCGAGCGCATCGGCAAGGCGCTGGCGCATGCCCGAAGGTCGCTGGTCGATGACCTGCGACAGGATCGTCTTGTAGGCGCGGATCGCCTCTTCCGAGCCTGTTTCCGGTATCTTCTCGGTCCTGGCCATGCCGCGCCTACACCGGCACGTCCGCGATGGCCGCCTTGGCCATGGCGAGTTGCGCGGGAGCGACCGACAGGTCGCGCAGGCCCGCTTCGAGCAGCGCCGGGATGGCTGCCGGATCGCCGCCCGCGTCGCCGCACAGGCTGACCGGGATACCTCTTTCCCGCCCGAAGGCGGTGACCGCAGCGATCAGCCGCAGCACCGCCGGGTGACGGACGGAGTTGAGATGCGCCACGGCTGCGTTGTCCCGCGCGGCCGCCATCACATACTGCGTCAGATCGTTGGAGCCGATCGAGAAGAAGGCGACATCGGCGAAGGCTTCTGGCGCCAGTGCGACGGACGGCACCTCGACCATGATGCCGAGCGGCGGCAGCTTGTGCGCCACGGCCTGCGCAGCAAGCGCCGCCTGTTCCCCGGCGAACAGCGTGGCGGCTTGGCTGTACTCGTCGGGCGTGGCGATCATCGGGAACATCACCTTCAGATTGCCGTGGATGGCGGCGCGCAGCAATGCCCGGATCTGTACGCGGAAAATATCGCGCCGCGCCAGCGACAGCCTTATGCCGCGCAAGCCGAGAAACGGATTGGTTTCCTCGACCGTGAAACCCGGTATCGGCTTGTCGCCGCCGGCGTCCACGGTGCGGATGGTCACCGGCTTGTCGCCGGCCCAGTCCAGCACCTTGCGGTAGGCACGGTATTGCATCTCCTCGTCCGGCAATGTCTTTCCGAACAGGAATTCGGTCCGCATCAGGCCGACGCCGTCGCAGCTTGCGATATCGATGCCGTCGACGTCGGACGGGTAAGCGATGTTGACCTGGACACGCACGGTGGTGCCGGCCTTGGTCACCGCCGGCTCCGTCAGGAATGTCCGCGCCGCGCCCTGCCGGTCGGCGAAGGCGGAGGCGGATTGCCGGAAGGCTTCGATCTCGGCGGGCGACGGCGAGAAAACGATCCCGCCGCGCTCGGCATCGAGCAGCGCCGCGCCGGTGAGCGGTCCAGCCGGGATGTCGAGACCGACGACCATCGGCACGCCGCGCGAGCGCGCCAGCATGGCGACATGGCTGGCGGTGCTGCCACGCTTGAGCGCAATGCCGCCGCCTTTGCTCCAATCGGTTTCGAGAAAACGCGTCGGCGCGATGTCCTCGCCATAGAGGATCGCGCCCGGGGGCGCCGCGGCCTCGCTGTCCTCGCTCAGCGCCCGCAGCACCTGATCGCGAATGTCGCGTAGGTCCGCAGCGCGGGCGCGGAAATAGTCCTGGTCCGACGCTTCGTAGCCGGCAACCTCGCCGTCCAGCGCCGCGCGCCAGGCGGCGTCCGCCGCCTGTCCGGAACCAATCGCCGCGAAGACCGGACCGCTCAGCGCGTCGTCCTCCAGCATGGCGATGTGGAATTCGAGGATGTCGGCGGCGTCGCCATCGGCGGTTTCAGTCAACGCAGCCAGCCGGCCGACGGCCTTGCTGATCGCCCCTTCCAGCGCGGCTTTCTCCTCGGCCGCGTTCGCCTTGGCTTCGTAGCCGGCCGGAGGCTGGTCGAGATCGAACAGCGGGCCTTCGGCGTAGCCGGGTGAGGCGGGGATACCCTCAACCCGCATGGCTCGCATTCCTTACGGGCCTGGCGACATTTAGATCGGTCTCAAGCGGACCGGGCATGATCCGCGTCCTCGTCGAAGTCACGCTGCACCAGATCGACCAGTGCTTTCACCGCCTGGGTCGCGCCATCGCCCTTGGCGCGGATATGCAGCATGGTCCCTTTCGGCGCCTTGGCCGCCATCACCTTGACGATGCTCTTGGCGTCGAACCACGGACCGTTTGCCGCCACCGCCACTTCCACCTCGGCCGCGAACGACTTGGCAAGCTTGGTGAACTTCACCGAAGGGCGCGCGTGCAGTCCCACCGCGTGGGTGATCAGGACCGTTGCTTCGGCGGATGCGGACATTCAGTCGGTTCCCGTTCGTTCACGACGGCGACAATTCATGCGCCGTCGCCACTACTTCCTTGAGCGAGGCGCCGCCGGAGGATTCGGTTGCCGCCATCACCGCGCCCTCGACGATCGGCGCGTTGCAGACGACTATTCTGTGGGAGCGCGGCTCGCCGATCATCTCGACCGCCATCTCCGAGTTGGTCTCGGCGCCACCGAGATCGACCAGTATGGCGACACCCGCTTCCGACCAAGCCTTGTCGATGGCGTCCATGATCGCCTCGACGCTGGTGCCGAGGCCGCCATGGCCGTTTCCGCCGCACCATGCAAGCGGCACTTCGTCGCCCACCATCTGGCGCACCATATCGGCCGTGCCCTCGGCGACCAGGGGGGAATGCGACACGATGACGATCCCGACATTGCTCATCAAATACCCTCTATCGCTTCCGCGACTGCGCGCACCAGCAGCGCGGTCGAGCGCGCTCCGGCGTCCATATGCCCGATCGAGCGCTCTCCCAGGAAGGAGGCGCGTCCGCGCAGGGCCTTCATCGGCACCGTGGCTTCCGCCGCCTTGTCGGCCGCATCGACGATTTCGGTGGCCGTCTTGCCTTGCGTCAGCGCCTCATACACCGGCTGCAGCACGTCGAGCATGGTTTTTTGCCCCGGCTGAGATTTGCCGCGCGCCGCGACCGCCTCGATCGCCTTGCCCAGCGCCGCGGCCAGCCCGTCTCGATCGGGTGCTGCCGGCATGTCCTTGCCGAGCGCCATGAACAATGTGCCGAACAGCGGCCCGGAGGCCCCGCCGACGGTCATCACCAGCTTGGTGCCGACCGCCTTCAGCGCCTCGGGCAGCGGCTTGGCCGAAAAGGCGTCCGCCTCGGCGCGCACGGCCTCGAAGCCGCGCTTCATGTTCAGCCCGTGGTCGCCGTCGCCGATCGCCTGGTCGAGCGCGGTCAGTTCCTCGGCATGCGCCGCGATCGTATCGGCCGCCGCCGCGATCAGTCTGGAGAAATCGGCTGCGGCCATTTTTCTGCCCTTCATGCCGGGGCAAACAGCGCCGCCACGGCAGCGAAGACTTCGGCCACCGCGAAGGCGCCGGGATCCGCAACGTCGAGCTGTCTTCCGATATAGGCGGAACGGCCGGCCTTCGCCTTCCGCATCGCGGCGGTTGCCTCGGCGCCTTGCCGTGCCGCTTTTGCCGCCGCTTCCAGTCCGGTCGCGTCGAGAGCCCGCAGCGCCGGCTCCAGCGCATCGACCATGGTGCGGTCGCCGACCTTGGCGCCGCCATAGAAGGTCATCCGGTCGAGTCCGGCGAGCAAGGCTTTGCTGACCGACGCGCCGGCGCCGAGAGACTGCGACGCGGCGGTGAAGAAGATCGACAACAGCACGCCGCTGGAACCGCCCATCGACGTGCCCAGCGTATCGCCGATCGCGGCGGCGGTCGCGGCGCGATCGGCAAGCGGCAGCGTCTCGATGCGCTCGAGGATGCTGCGCGCCCCGGTCGCCACGGTCGAGCCGGTGTCGCCATCGCCTGCCTTGGCGTCGAGCGCGTTGAGCGGCTCTTCCAGCGAGATCAGCCTTTGGCAGACGGCTCTGATCAGCCGCTCTCCGGCCGCATCGTGGCTAGCTGGCTTTGTGGCTGTGCCGATAGCAGGTCTTGCCATCGCCACGATGACCGGCGCGCGAACCGGCTTCGCCGGCAGCCAGGCATGCGGGCCGACGGGCGCCAGCAGCGCCGCCTCGCGCTCGGCGTCCAGCTTGATCAGCGACAGCGAGAAGCCGTTCATGTTGAGCGCCGTCATCAGATGGCCGGGGCCGATCGTCAGCGCCACGGCCTTGGCGAGCGGCGAGGCGAGCACCGCATTGGCGATCAAGGACATTTCGAGCGGCGGCACCGAGCCGAGATTGTTGATCAGCAAGGCATAGCGGCTGCCGGTGTCGAGCCGCGCGGCGAGGCGCTCCGCCATGATGGCGACGAATGCACCGGCGCTCTGCAGGGCGATGCGCTCGACGCCCGGCTCGCCATGGATGCCGAGGCCGAGCTCGCCGTCTTCGGCGCCGAAGCGCTCCTCATGCGCCTGTCCGGGGATCGAGCATGAGGACAGCGAGATGCCGAGCGAAAAAATGTCCTTCGCCGCCGCGCGCGCCGCGGCCGCGACCGACGCCAGGTCACCGCCGCTTTCGGAAAGATGCCCGGCGATCTTGTGCACGAACAGCGTGCCGGCGACCCCGCGCGGCTGCGCGATCTCGGGCAGCGCGATATCGTCGCCGACGATCGCCATCTCGACCGCCAGACCCTCGGCGCGCGCCTTCTCCGCGGCCAGCCCGAAATTGAGCCGGTCGCCGGTGTAGTTCTTGACGACCAGCAGGCAGCCGGCGGGGCCGGTCGTGGCGCGGATCGCCGCCAGCACCGCCTCGACGCTCGGCGAAGCGAAGATCTCGCCGGAGACGGCCGCCGTCAGCATGCCGGCGCCGACGAAGCCGGCATGCGAGGGTTCATGCCCGGCGCCACCACCGGAAACGATCGCCACCTTCGTCTTGTCCCAGTCGGCGCGCAGCACGACCTTGATCTCGGGATAGCCGTCGAGGCGGGCGAGCGCGCCCGATCCCACCGTGGCGAGGAAGCCGTCGAGCGCTTCGGTGACGATCGTGTCCTTGCGGTTGAAAAAGTGCTTCATGGATTTCGTCCAGTCCGTATCTGCGGTCGTCGATAGGTGTGCCAATAAGGCGCGAGGCGGCTACATCAGTCCCCCCGCTACATCAATCTTTGCCCGTCCGAGCCGAAATAGAGCGGCGCCATGTAGCGGATCGTCACCTTGTCCCCCTTTGCGAGCGGCGTGTCGGGATCGGTCAGCGTTACCAGCTTCTTCGCTCCCACGGTCACATGCAGATGGTTCTGGTCGCCGAGATGCTCGACCCAGTCGACCACGCCGTCGGCATGGCCGTTCATCGCCTTTTCGATCGCGAGATGCTCGGTGCGGGCGCCGATTGTCGCCGTTCCGGTCGGCGCGCCGCCATCGGGCAGCAGTCCGGCCGGCAGGAGGTTGATCGCCGGCTGGCCGAGGCGCGCCGCGACATGAAGGTTCGCCGGCTCCGAATAGATCGCGCGCGGCGTGCCGATCTGCACCAGCATGCCGTCGGCGAGGATGCCGATGCGGTCGGCCATGGTCATCGCCTCGATCTGGTCGTGCGTGACATAGAGCATGGTGGCGCCGAGCTCGGACTGGATGCGCTTCAACTCGAGTCTGAGATCGGCGCGCAGCTTGGCGTCAAGCGAGGACAGCGGCTCGTCCATCAGGTAGATCGCCGGCTTGCGCACCAGGGCGCGGCCGATGGCGACGCGTTGCATCTCGCCGCCCGACAGTTTCGTCGAGCGGTTGTCGAGCTTGTGGTCGATGCGCACCATGCGCGCGACTTCCTCGACGCGCCGCCGCACCGCCTCTTCCGGAAACCGCCGCGCCGGAGAGCGCAGCGGGAAGGCGAGGTTGTCGAACACCGAAAGATGCGGATAGAGCGAATATTGCTGGAAGACGAAAGCGGTGTCGCGCTCGGCCGGCGACAGCGCGGTCGCGTCATGGCCGCCGATGTGGACCGTGCCGCTGTCCGGCCGCTCCAGCCCGGCGACCAGCCTCAGCGTCGTCGTCTTGCCGGCGCCGGTCGGACCGAGCAGCACGACGAACTCGCCGTCCTTGATGGCAAGGTCGAGATCGTTGATCGCGACGGTGTCGCCGAAGCTCTTGGTCACGCCCTTGATATGGACATCAGCCATGGCGCGCCTCCACTGCTTGATCATGCATGGCGGTCCTGACCGCACGTCCGGAGCCCTTTTCGAACAGCGACAGCCGGGCGCTGCTCAAGGCCAGTCCGACTTGTTCGCCGGGGCTGAGATGGATGCCGGCCGGCACCCGCGCCTTGATGATGCCGTCGGCCGTCTCGACCGCGACGATCTGCGTGGTGCCGAGATATTCGGTGCCGTAGATGGCGCCGCGCAGCTTCGAGGCATCGTCGAAGCGGATGTGCTCGGGCCGGATACCGAGCGCCATGTCGGCGGGTTCGATGTCCTCGCGGACTTCCGGCACCGTCACCTTGGCGCCCTGCACGACGATCTCCTTCGCGCCCCTGGCAAGCCCGCCGCCGAATTTCAGGAAATTCATCGGCGGCGAGCCGATGAAATCGGCGACGAACATCGTCGTCGGCCGGTCGTAGATCTCGCGCGGCGTGCCGAACTGCTCGATGACGCCGTGGTTCATCACCGCTATTTTGTCGGCCATGGACATGGCTTCCATCTGGTCGTGCGTGACATAGACGGTCGTGGCGTGGATGCGGTTGTGCAGCTCGCGCAGCTCATGCACCATCAGGTCGCGGAACTCGGTATCGAGCGTGCCGAGCGGCTCGTCCATCAGGAAGCATTTCGGCCGCCGCACGATGGCGCGGCCGAGCGCGACGCGCTGGCGGTCGCCGCCGGCGAGGCCGGAGACCGACTTGTCCAGCAGATGGTCGATACGCAGCAGCTTGGCGGTCTCCTCGACGCGGCTGCGGATCTCGGCCGACGCCATGCCCTGCGCCAGCAACGGAAAGCCGATATTCCGGCGCACGTTCATATGCGGGTAGAGCGCGAAGAGCTGGAAGACGAAGGCGATGTCGCGCTCGCGCGCCCGGCGCATACTGACGTCCTCGCCGCCGAGCAGGATCTTGCCGCCGGTCGGCAGCTCGAGGCCGGCGATCATGCGCAGCGTCGTCGTCTTGCCGCAGCCGGACGGCCCGAGCATGACGAAGAACTCGCCGTCCTCGACGACGAAATTGGAATCCTGCACGGCGACGAATGCGCCGAAGGCTTTCCTCAGGTTCTGAACACGGATCTCGGCCATCGTTATTCCGGGAATTTCGAGACGATGATGAACATGACCGTGCCGGCAAGCATGGTGACGAAGGAATAGGTGTAGAGCGACAGCGCGAAGGGCTGGAACAACATCAGGAAGCCGATCGCGATGACCGCGGTCGCGATGTTTTCCATCAGGCCGCGCCTTGCCCAGCGGGGCCAAGAGGAGCGCTTGGAGACAACGGTGCGGCTCATGCGTTCCTCCCTTCCTTCTCGTTCAAGGGGAGAGATGATTGCCAGGTGGTTCCCCCACTCCGTCGCTGCTTCGCAGCGCCACCTCTCCCCCCTCCGGAGGGAGAGGAAGGGAGCTTGGCTGAATGAAGTTCGCGCCCTTCCTCTACCCCGTCGATCGGGGGAGAGGTGTCGAGCGAAGCTCGACGGAGTGGGGGTCGACTTATTCCCACACTGCTCATTTGCGCACCGCGCCGAAGGTGATGCCGCGCAGGAGCTGCTTGCGGAGCAGGATGGTGAAGACGAGGATCGGCACCAGGAAGATGGTCGTGCCCGCCGCCACCGCCGGCCAGTCCTGGCCACCCTCGCCGATGATGGTCGGGATGAAGGGCGGCGCTGTCTGCGCCGTGCCGGAGGTCAAGAGCGCTGCGAATGCATATTCGTTCCAGGCAAAGATCAGGCAGAAGATGGCGGTCGCGGCGATGCCGGTGGTCGCCTGCGGCAGCACGGTGCGCCAGAAGGCTTGCAGCCGCGTATAGCCGTCGATCATCGCGGCCTCCTCGTATTCGCGCGGGATCTCGTCGATGAAGCCCTTGAGCAGCCAGACCGCCAAAGAGACGTTGACCGCGGTGTAGAGCAGGATCATGCCGAGCGCGGTGTCGGAGAGGCCGAGTTCGCGATACATCAAGTAGATAGGGATCGCCACCGCGATCGGAGGCATGAAGCGCGTCGACAGGATGAAGAACAGAAGGTCGTCGGCTAGAGGCACCTTGAAGCGTGAGAAGCCATAGGCCGAGAGCGTGCCGAGGAACACCGCGCAGAAGGTCGAGCCGAAGGCGATGATCAGCGAGTTGACGAAGCGCGGCAGGAAGTTCGACGGCCCGGCGATCACCATGTTGCGCTTGCGCACCGTCTCGTCGCAGAAGCCGGTCGCCGGCCCGAGCGAGTTGATGTATTCCGGCGTCTGCCGGGTGCGGGTCGTGAACAGGTTGCAATAGCCCTCGATGCTCGGCTGGAAGACGATCTTCGGCGGGTAGGCGATCGAATCCGGCGGCGTCTTGAAGCTGGTGGCGAAGATCCACAACAGCGGCACGATCGAGATCAGCGCATAGGCTATGATGATCGTGCCGGCGATCAGCTTCGCGTTCGACGAGGGTGCTACGACGGAATGGGCGGTGGTCAGGCTCATCTCTGCTTCACCTTGTTGAGCGCCTTGACGTAGATGTTGGCGAGGCCGAACACCGCGACGAACAGGATGATGGCGAAGGCCGAGGAATAACCGGTGCGCCAGCTCTCGAAGGCCTGCCGCTTCAGCGTGATCGAGGCGACTTCCGTGGTCGAGCCGGGTCCGCCGCCGGTCAGCAGGTTGACCATGTCGAACATCTTGAAGTTCTCGATGCCGCGGAACAGCACGGCCAGCATGATGAAGGGCAGCGCCATTGGCAGGGTGATCGACCAGAACTGGCGCCAGTTGGAGGCGCGGTCGACCTCGGCCGCTTCATAGATGTATTCGGGAATCGAGCGCAGGCCGGCGAGGCAGATCAGCATGACGTAAGGCGTCCACATCCAGGTGTCGACGATGATGATTGCCCATGGCGCCAGTTCGACATTGGACAGCATCTGGACATTAGTCGGCGGAATACCGGTGACGAAGGAGACGACATAGGAAAACAGCCCGATCTGCGGCTCGTAGAGGAAGCGCCAGAAATTGCCGACCACCGCTGGCGACAGCATCATCGGCACCAGGATGATGGTGGTCCAGAAGGCGTGGCCACGGAACTTGCGGTCGATCAGCCAGGCCAGCGTGAAGCCGATGACGGTCTGCAAGAGGATCGTCCAGAAGACAAAATGCGCCGTCGTCTGCATGGCGATCCAGATGTCCTGGTCGCCGAGGATGCGCTGGTAATTCGACAGCCCCAGATTCTTCACAACCTCGTTGGGCCGGTTGGCGCGGTAATTGGTGAAGGAGAGATAGATCGCCCAGAACAGCGGGAAGATGTTGATGGCCAACAGCAAAAGGATCGTCGGCGAGATGAACAGCCAGGCGAGGCCCTTGTCGCTGATGCCCCGGATCTTCTTGGCCAACGGCTCCGGCGTCGCCCGGGCAACGTTGTCCGCAGTCCGATTGAGCATGGTAAGTCCTGCTTCGGTCACGGGTAAGTCTCGGCTATGGAATTTATCTGAACTGCGTCCCGTGCCAAGGGCGGCACGGGACGCGTCGATGTTGCTCGGGAGGAGCGGTTACATCTTGCCGTCGTCCTGGAATACCTGCGTCCAGTCCTTGACCAGACCGTCGAGCGCGTCCTTGGCCGAGCCCTGGCCGGCCACGACATAGTCATGGAAGCGCTTCTGCGAGGCCTGCAGCAGCGGCGCGTAGCTGGGTTCGGCCCAGAAGTCCTTCACGATGGCCATCGAGTCAAGGAAGGCCTGCGCATAGGGCTGGCTGGACGGGAATTTCGGGTCCTTGACCACCGAGTTCAGGCAGGAATAGCCGCCGAGCGACCACCACTTGGCCTGCACGTCCTTGTTGGCGAACCACTTGATGTATTTCAGCGCCGATTCCTGCTTGTCGGAGTAGGAAACCACCGAGATACCCTGGCCGCCGAGCTGCGCGAACTGGTCGCCGTCGGGACCCTTCGGATTGACGAAATAGCCGATCTTGTCGCCGCCGACATTCTCGTCCTTCTGCAGGCCGGGCCAGGTGAAGGCGAAGTTCATATGCATCGCCACCTGGCCGGATTTGAAGGCGTCGACGCCTTCGCCCATGTAGCTGTTGGAGGCGCCGGGCGGCGTGCAGCAGTCATAGAGCGCTTTGTAGAATTCCAGCCCCTTCACCGATTTCTCGGAATTGACGAAGCCTTCCATCTCATAGGGCTTCTTCGGGTTCTCATACTGGAAGCCGTAGCTGTAGAGCACGTCCATGGCGCCCATGGTGATGCCTTCCGAGCCGCGCTCGGTGTAGATCGAGGCGCCATAGACGGTCTTGCCGTCGATCTGCCGCTTCTGGAAGAATTCGGCGATCTGCTTCAACTGGTCGAAGGTGGTCGGCGGGGCGAGGTCCCAGCCATACTTTTCCTTGAATTCCTTCTGCAGCTCGGGCTTGGAGAACCAGTCCTTGCGATAGGTCCAGCCGACGACGTCGCCCATGGCCGGCAGCGCCCAGTAGTTCGGCGTGTTCTTCGGCCATTCGGAATAGCCGACCACGGTTGCCGGCACGAAATCGTCCATGCTGATGTTCTCCTTGTCGAAGAAGTCATTCAGCTTGACGTAATGGCCGTTCTCGGCGGCGCCGCCGATCCACTGGCTGTCGCCAATGATCAGGTCGCAGAGCTTGCCATGCGAGTTGAGCTCGTTGAGGAAGCGGTCGGCGTAATTGGTCCACGGCACGAACTCGAACTTCATGCCGATGCCGGTTTCCTTGGTGAAGTCCTTGGACAGTTCCACGAGCGCGTTGGCCGGATCCCAGGCCGCCCAGCACAGCGTCAGGTCTTCCGCATGCGCGACGTTCGAGACGGCTGTCGACGCAAAGATCGCCGAGGCCAGTCCCAACGCCAGTTTCAAGGTCGATTTCATGCCTTACCTCCCATTTGCGAAACGCGTCCGGATGACGGTTTCAAGAGCCCCTCAACCCTCGCTCCTCCGAGGGCCTGAACACGGCGCGCTATGCGTCGCTATGGTGCGCGATGCGCCGCCGATGTTTAGTAATTTGTTTAGTGATGCCATTTTTACTAAACAACGCAAGCGAATTCGTTGCTGCGCCGCAGCATGGCGAAACGGGTGATTGAAATCGTTGGGAAATGGTCGCCGGACGTTGCACCCGCCGCGGTCAGCCGGCCCGGTCGGCGGGGCCAGGGCTTGCCGTTATCGGCCGGATCGGCGGCGCCGGCGGTAAGAGCGCGCGTATGTCGGCGAAGGGGAAGGTCGGCTCGAAGCGGAAGGCCTCGGCCCGTGCGCCGGCGGCGCCGTTGCACTGGCCGGCGCGAAACTCGTTCTGGAGGCGTGCCCTGTGCACATAGTGCTCCGGACCTTGCGACTGGTGCGCGCGGATCGCCTTCGCCTTGATCTCCCAGTGATGCGAGATCTCGACATAATGCGTCGGCGAAAAGCCGGTGCCGCCGAGAGTATCGGCATGCAGCACAGGGACGGCGAAGGATGCGGCTATGCGCACGCCATCGGACAGGGCGCGATGGTCGCCGTGGTAGTCGTAGGGCGCATGGGTGATCGCGAGGTCGGGTTTCACCTCGCCGATCAGCGCCTTCAGCACCGAAATCAACGCTGCATCGGCAATGAGCGCGCCGTCGGGAAAGTCGAGGAAACGCGGATCGACGCCGAGCAGCCCCGCCGCCTTGGCCGCTTCCTCGCGCCGCAGGCGGGCAAGCGCCTTCGGGTCGCCCTTGCCGCCCTTGGCACCGTCGGTGGCTATCGCAAAAGTCAGCTCTGCGCCTTGCGCCGCATAGGCGGCCAGCGTACCGAACATGAATATCTCGATGTCGTCGGGATGTGCCCCCAGCGCCAGTATCTTCACGTCTTCTCTCCCGGAAATGGTATGCCGAACGGAATCCTGCTCGCCCTGATCGCCTATGCAAGCTATTCGTTCAGCGACGGGGTCATCAAGAGCCTGGGCGGGCAGTTCACCGTCTTCGAGATCGGCTTCTTCTCGACCTTGTTTGCCGGCTGCTTTCTGTTCTTCACCAAGCCCAATGACGAACGCTGGCGCGATTTCTGGCGCACCAAAAGGCCGTGGGCGGTGCAGGCGCGCGCCTTGGCCGGCATCGCGTCGGGTGTGCTCAGCGTTTATTCCTTCACCACCATTCCGCTGGCGGAAGTCTACGCGCTGATCTTCCTGGCGCCATTGCTGGTCACCATCCTGTCGACGGTCATCCTGAAGGAAAAGGTCGGTCCCTGGCGGTGGCTGGCCGTGGTCGCCGGCTTCTTCGGCGTCATGCTGGTGGTGCGGCCGGGCTTTCGCGAATTGCATCTCGGCCATCTCGCCGCCTTCGCCAACGCCTTCCTCGCCGCCACCAGCGTCATCCTGATGCGCTCGCTCGCCAAGCAGGAAAAGCGCACGACGATTCTCGGCGCCCTGGTCGGCTATGGCCTTGTCTTCAACGGCGTCGGCGCGGCCGCGACGTCGTTCTCGCTCCCCAATCTCGGGCAATTGGTCTGGCTGATGCTGGCCGGTGTCTTCACCGCCGGCGGACAGCTGCTGCAGCTGCTTGCGGTCAAATACGCGCCCGCGAACCGCATCGCGCCGACGCATTACTCGCAGATCGTCTGGGCGGTCATCCTCGGCGCGCTGTTCTTCCAGGAATATCCCGACTGGCTGTCATTGGTCGGCCTGGCGGTGGTCGGCGCCTCCGGCCTTCTGACGATGGTGCGCGAAGAGGTGAGGCTCGGCACCGTGCGCTGGAACCCGTTTTCGCGCACCAGGCTTTGACCGCGCACCGGTCTGGCAAGTTGCATGGCGACTGCGACCGCTGATATGCGGGCCAGATGACGACGAAACCCCTGCCGGAGCTTCCGGTCACTGCCGTGCTGCCGGCGCTCGGCGAAGCGCTCTCGCAGCGCAGCAGCGCCGTGCTGGTGGCGCCGCCCGGCGCCGGCAAGACGACGCTGGTGCCGCTGGCGTTGCTCGACGCGCCCTGGCTGGGCAAGGGCCGGATCGTGCTGCTCGAACCGCGCCGGCTGGCCGCCCGCGCCGCTGCCCGCCGCATGGCCGAGCTGCTCGGCGAGGAACCCGGCGGCACAGTCGGCTATGCCATGCGCATGGAGAACCGCACGTCGGCGCGGACAAAAATCCTGGTCGTCACCGAAGGCGTGCTCTCCCGCATGATTCTCGACGACCCGGAACTGCCCGGCGTTTCGGCGGTGATCTTCGACGAATTCCATGAGCGCTCGCTCGACGGCGATTTCGGCCTGGCGCTGGCGCTCGACGTGCAGGGCGCGCTGCGGCCTGACCTGCGTCTGCTGGTCATGTCGGCGACGCTCGACGGCGCCCGCGTCTCGAGGCTTCTGGCGCAGGCACCGGTGATCGAAAGCGAGGGCCGCGCTTATCCGGTCGAGGTCCGCTACGACGAACGGCCGGCCGGCCTGGCGATCGAGGACGCGATGGCTAGGGCCGTGCGCGCGGCCCTGGCCGGCGAGCAGGGCAGCGTGCTCGCCTTCCTGCCCGGACAGCGCGAGATCGAGCGCACCGCCGAGCGGCTTCAGGGCAGCGTCTCCGCCGACACCGACATCGTTCCGCTCTACGGCCAGCTCGACAACCGGGCGCAGGATCAGGCGATCAGACCGGCGCCGGCCGGCCGCCGCAAGGTGGTGCTGGCGACCTCGATCGCCGAGACCTCGATCACCATCGACGGCGTGCGCGTCGTCATCGATTCCGGCCTGTCGCGCCTGCCGCGCTACGAGCCGGCGAGCGGCATGACCAGGCTTGAGACGGTGCGCGTCAGCAAGGCCTCGACCGACCAGCGCGCCGGCCGCGCCGGCCGCACTCAAGCCGGCGTGGCGGTTCGCCTGTGGCGGGCCGAGCAGACCGCGTCGCTCCCCGCCTTCACGCCGCCGGAAATCCTCGAGGCCGATCTGTCCGGACTGCTGCTTGACTGCGCCGCCTTCGGCGTCGCCGATCCGTCCAGCCTTTCGTTCCTCGATCCGCCGCCGGCCCCGGCGCTCAGCGAGGCGAGGGTGCTGCTGAAGGCGCTTCATGCCATCGACGATGCCGGCCGGCTGACGAAGGCGGGTGCTGCCATGCGCAAGCTGGCATTGCCGGTGCGGTTGGCGCATATGGTGGCCGAAGCGGTGAGAGGCGGTCATGCGCAGGAAGCGGCGACACTTGCCGTATTGCTGACCGAGCGCGGATTGGGCGGCGACAGCGCCGATCTCGAACGCCGCCTGATCCGCTTTCGTGGCGAGAAATCGCCGCGCGCCAACGCCGCCAGGCAGCTCGCCGAGCGTTTGGCCAGACAGGCCGGCGGCGGGCAGGGTGGCGAGGCGGGCTCCGCCGGCTCGCTCCTGATCCATGCCTGGCCGGATCGGGTGGCGAGGGCGCGCGGCGAGCGCGGCCGCTTCGTGCTCGCCAACGGCTCGGGCGCCATGGTCGAAGCCGCCGATCCGCTCGCCAATGAGACCTGGCTGGTGGTCGCCGACCTGCAGGGCAAGGCGCAGAACGCCCGCATCACCGCCGCCGCGCCGGTCGTCGAAGCCGATATCCGCGCCGCTCTTGCCGATCGCATCGAGACGAAGCGCGAGACGACCTTCGACCGCGAGCGCCGCGCCGTGCGTGTGCGCGAGACCGCGCGGCTCGGCGCCATCACCTTGTCCGAGCGTATGCTGCCGGCGCCGTCGGGCGCCGCTGCCGATCAGGCTATCCTCGACGCTTTACGGGAGCACGGTCTGGCTCTGCTCGATTGGGGCAAGGATGCCGAGACGTTGCGGCAGCGGCTCGGCTGGCTGCATCGCGGCCTTGGAGCGCCCTGGCCCGACATTTCGGATGAAGCGCTGGTCGAGGGCCTCGACGATTGGCTCCTGCCGTTTCTGTCCGGCGATGCCTCTTTCGCAGCCATCAAGCCGGCGACTTTGTCGTCGGCACTCATGGCCTTGGTCCCGCACGACCTGCAGCGCAAGGTCGACGCGCTGGCGCCGACCCATTTCGACGCGCCGTCGGGTAGTCACGTGCCGATCCGCTACGACGGCGAATGGCCGGTGCTTGCGGTCCGCGTGCAGGAGCTGTTCGGCCTCGACCGTCATCCGGCGATCGCGGGCGGCACCGTGCCGCTGACGCTGGAGCTTCTCTCGCCGGCGCACCGCCCCATCCAGACGACGCGCGACCTCCCCGGCTTCTGGCGCGGTTCCTGGGCGGATGTGCGCGCCGACATGCGCGGCCGCTACCCCAAGCATGTCTGGCCGGAAAATCCGCTGCTGGCCGCCGCCACCAGCCGTGCCAAGCCCCGCGGAACGTAGGCTTGCCCAGAAGTTTTGGCGAGCCTCGCGTTAACGGACGGCATATGTTGGCGATTGGCGCAAACGCCCATCACTTCGTCATCCACGGGCGGAGCAAGGAGCGAAGCGACGCGCGCAGACCCGAGGATCCATGCCGCGATGTTGGAGCGTTGCGACGGTTCAGATTTCCGCTCCGCTGCGCTCTACGATCGAGGTAACGGAATGGATCCTCGGGTCTGCGCTCCGCTTCGCGTCGCTCCGCCCGTGGATGACGAAGTCGCGACGGCCCCGGCCAACCACCAAGCGCTCATGATGGTGAACCGAAACACGGCTGCCAATCGCTCAAGTCGCCTTTACAGCGCTACTAGCGCTTACCCTCCCGCGGTTATAATCGTAAGTCGATGATCAACATCCTGCGCGCGCCCGATTCCCAGCAAAGCCAGCGGCTGCGGCTCAACACGCTGATCCGCCTGCGCTGGCTGGCCATCGTCGGCCAGAGCCTGACCGTGCTGGTTGTCGCCTATGGCTTGAAATTCCCGCTGCCGGTGTCGATGTGCTTCGCGCTGATCGCCTGCTCGGCCTGGATGAATCTGTGGCTGACCTTCCGCTATCCGGCGGCGCACCGCCTGACCCCGCTTTCGGCCTTCGCGATTCTCACCTTCGACGGCATCCAGCTCACCGGCCTTCTCTACATGACCGGCGGCCTGACCAACCCGTTTTGCGTGCTGCTTTCGGTCCCGGTCGTCATCTCGGCCGCTTCGCTGCCGCTGCCCATGACCGCGGTGCTGGGCGCGCTGGTCATGATAGCCGCCACGTTGCTGGTGTTCTTCCACCTGCCACTGCCCTGGTATGAGGACGCGCCGCTGCCGATGCCGTTCATCTATGTCGCCGGCATGTGGATGGCGGTGTTCGCCTCGATCGCCTTCACCGCCATCTATGCCTTCCGCGTCGCGGCGGAGGCGCGCCTCCTCGCCAACGCCCTGGCCGCCACCGAACTGGTGCTGCAGCGCGAGCAGCATCTGTCGGCGCTGGACGGGCTGGCGGCGGCGGCCGCGCATGAGCTCGGCACGCCCTTGGCGACCATCACCGTCGTCGCCAAGGAGATGGAGAAGGCGCTCGGCAAGGACCCGAAATACGGCGAGGACGTGAAGCTCCTGCGCTCGCAAAGCGAGCGTTGCCGCGAGATCCTGAAGCGGCTGACCAGCCTTTCGTCGGAAGGCGAAGCGCATCTGTCGCGCATGCCGCTCACCTCGCTGGTCGAGGAGGTGACGGCGCCGCATCGCGATTTCGGCATCTCGATCCAGCTGCGGCCCGGCGAGTGTATCGGCCCTGAGCCCGTCGGCCAGCGCAGCCCCGGCGTCATCTACGGGCTCGGCAACCTGGTCGAGAATGCCGTCGATTTCGCCCGCAAGTCGGTCACTGTCAGCTGGAGTTGGGACAATGACAAGGTCATCTTCTCGATCATCGATGACGGGCCGGGCTTTCCGGCCGAGATCATCGACCGCATCGGCGAGCCCTATATGTCAACGCGCCAGGGCACGGAGGCCGGCGGCGGCCTGGGGCTAGGACTGTTCATCGCCAAGACCTTGCTGGAACGATCGGGCGCCACCATCGATTTCCGCAATTCGAGCGGGCTTGGCGAAGGCGCGGTGGTGCAGATCGCATGGCCGCGCGGCGTCTTCCTCAACCAGGACCAGGCGTCGGCCACCATGTTCGACAATGCCTAAAGCAATTCCAGGAAAAGTGCCCAGCGGTTGGGCTCGGCGACTTCGCCGTAGTTTTCCGTCCGGAATTGCGAAACGGTGAAAAGCCCTGCAATTACTGCATGGCAGCTCTGTTGCCGGCTGTAAAAAATTGGACATTGCCCTTGCGGGACTGTATCTGCGTAAAAGTGAGGCATGCCGCCCAAAACCGTGCAGCTTTCTTGGCAAACGGCGTGCCCGGAAACAAGGACTTAAGGCGCATTCGCTAGAATTCGTTCCGGGGCGAGGTGGTTCAAGTCAGTAGGATGCCGATAAGATGAGCGGAGACGAAACGACTGTTGCAATGGTGGAGGGCGAGGACACCTCGCTGCTCATCGTCGAGGACGACAAGCCGTTCCTCACTCGGCTCGCCCGGGCGATGGAGACCCGGGGCTTCGTGGTCGAGACGGCGGAGAGCGTGGAGGAGGCGGTCGCCAAGGCGCGCGCCCATCCGCCGGCCTATGCGGTGGTCGACATGCGGCTCGGCGACGGCAATGGCCTCGATGTCGTTGCCGCCATTCGCGAGAGACGCGACGACGCCCGCGCGATCATCCTGACCGGCTACGGCAACATCGCCACCGCGGTGACAGCGGTGAAGCTCGGCGCCATCGACTACCTCTCCAAGCCCGCCGATGCCGACGACGTCTTCGCCGCGCTTACCCGTACTTCAGGCGAGCGCGCGGCGCCGCCGGAAAACCCGATGTCGGCCGACCGCGTGCGCTGGGAGCACATCCAGCGCGTCTACGAAATGTGCGACCGCAACGTGTCCGAGACGGCGCGCCGGCTGAACATGCATCGGCGCACCCTGCAGCGGATCCTCGCGAAGCGGGCGCCGCGCTAGGCAAGCGTCGTCATCCACGGGCGGAGCGGGAGCGAAGCGGACGCGGAAACCCGAGGATCCATGCCGTGACCTTGGCCGGAGGATGCAGCGGAGCAGAATTCTGCGCCGTCGGCACCGCTCCGATGTAACGGAATGGATCCTCGGGTCTTCGCTGCGTCGCTTCGCTCCTTGCTTCGCCCGTGGATGACGAAGAGACGGACGTTTCGGCCAATTTTCGAAGCATCGGCTGCGGTGTCGCCCGTAAGCCTTGCATCGCCACTGACGTTGCGCATCATTGGACCACAGATTCCCGGCCAACAGGCTAGGTTAGCGAGGCACCATGCAAGACGAACGGCCGAAATCGATCCTGCGTGAATTCCTCGACGGCGAGGCCGCTGGCGGCATCATCCTGATGGTGGCTGCAGCCCTTGCGCTGATCGTCGCCAACTCGCCTTTGGCCACAACCTATTTCGCCGTCCTGCACGCCTATCTCGGACCGCTCAGCGTCTCGCATTGGATCAATGACGGGCTGATGGCTGTGTTCTTCCTGCTGGTCGGGCTGGAGATCAAGCGCGAGATGCTGGATGGTCAGCTCTCGACCTGGCCGCGCCGGGTGCTGCCCGGCATCGCCGCCGCCGGCGGCATGCTGGTTCCGGCGCTGGTCTACGTCGCCGTCAATCGCGACAATGCGGCCGCGCTTTCCGGCTGGGCGATCCCGACCGCCACCGACATCGCCTTCGCGCTCGGCGTGCTTTCGCTGCTCGGCAGCCGCGTGCCGGCCTCGCTGAAAGTCTTCCTCACCGCTCTCGCCATCATCGACGACCTCGGCGCCGTCATCATCATCGCGCTGTTCTACACCAGCGGCCTGTCGCTCGCCTATCTGGCCGCCGCCTTTGTCGTCATCGCCTTGCTGGTCGTGCTCAACCGCATGCGGGCCATGAAGCTCTGGCCGTATCTGGTGCTCGGCGCGCTGCTGTGGGTGCTGGTGCTGAAGTCGGGCGTGCACGCCACGCTCGCCGGTGTGGCGCTGGCGCTCACCATCCCGCTCGAACGCTCTCCCGGCATCAGCCACGATCTCGAACAGTCACCGCTCCACCGGCTGGAGCACGGCCTGCACAAGCTGGTGCCCTTCCTCGTCATCCCGATCTTCGGCTTCGCCAATGCCGGCGTCTCGCTCGGCGGCCTGAGCTTTGCGGCCCTTGTCGAGCCGCTGACGCTCGGCGTCGCCGCCGGCCTGGTTCTCGGCAAGCTGGTCGGCGTCTTCGGCTCCTCGGCGCTCGCGATCCGCTTCGGCCTCGCCGACCTGCCGGTCAATGCCGGCTGGCTGCACATGCTGGGCATTTCGCTGCTTTGCGGCATCGGCTTCACCATGAGCCTGTTCATCGGCCTGCTCGCCTTCGCCAGCGACCCGGCGCTGCAGGACGCGGTGAAGGTCGGCATCCTTGCTGGCTCGTTGGTTGCCGCGCTGCTGGGCGCCGCCATCCTGCTCATGGCGCCGGCGGGCAGCGGAGTGGAAGAAGAAGTGGAATAGGTCAGCTGCAACGCCTATTTCCTCTCCCGCCTAGTGCGGCGAGGAACAGGCGCTACTCGCTCTCGCCATCCAGCGCCGGCACCGCGACGCCGGCAAGCTCGGCCGCCAAGAGCCGCGCGGCGCCCGCGCGGGCAATCCGCAGCATCAGCGCCTTGCGCGTCGCAGCCGCCATGCGGTGCTCTGGTGCATCGCGCAGGATCTCCGCGCCATAGCCGTCGGAAAGGATGAAGCCGCATTCCTCGGGGAAGATGTCCTGGGGAACGCCGGGATGGGTGGCGAAGAAGAAGCGGTCGGAATGCAGCCGGTAGTCCGGCCATTTGCGGTCGACCCTGAAATCCTCGATCGAGGATTTGATCTCGATGATCCAGATATCGCCCTGCCTGGTCAGCGCGACGAGATCGGCGCGCCGCCCTGTGGCCAAAGACAGCTCCGGCAGCACATGCGCCCCCATTTCGGTCAGCAGCCGCTGCACGCCGCGCCGCACCAGCATGGCGCGCTCCGACTGGCGGCCGTCGATCAAAGGGTTGAGGGGAATCGGGGATACGATGGGCATGGATGGCACCATGCCAGATTTTGTTCACGGTTTGAACCCGTTTTCTATGGGCTATTATGTACTTTACAAACACGGGCGGTGTGATACACTGATTTCACGCTAGGAAATCAGTGTATGAGCGTCCTTTCCGAACCGCACTTTCACAACGAAGAAGCTGCTTTCGAGCGGCTAGAAGCGATTGTGTGGCCGGAAGGTCCAGTTTGCCCGAAGTGCGGTAACTGCGATCAGCAACGGATTACGCGCGTCACCGGCGAGACGGCGCGGATCGGCCTCCGCCGCTGCTTAGAGTGCAAAAAGCAGTTCACTGTGAAGGTAGGAACGGTGTTTGAGTCCAGCCATGTACCGCTGCACAAGTGGTGGCAGGCGGCGCACCTTCTGGCGTCTAGCAAGAAGGGTATCAGCGCTCACCAACTGCATCGGACGTTGCAGGTCACTTACAAGACCGCGTGGTTCATGTTCCATCGGTTACGCGAGGCCATGCGCGATGGCGTCCTTTCCCCAATGGGCGGCGAAGGCAAACAGGTCGAAGTTGACGAAACCTACATTGGCCGCCTGAAAGGCACTCCGGTGAAGCGCGGCGGCGGCGCTCACAAGAATTCTGTCGTTACGCTGGTCGAGCGCGGCGGCCGCGCCCGTTCCTTCCATGTCGATACCGCTCGCATCGGCACCGTTATGCCGATCGTTCGCGACAATATCGCCAAGGAAAGCGCGTTGATGACGGATGAGGCTCAAATGTATCGCCGCGTGGGCCAGGAATTTGCCTCTCACGATTTCGTCACACATTCCAAGGATGAATACGTTCCCGGCAGCGTTACGAACACGGTCGAAGGCTATTACAGCATCTTCAAGCGCGGCATGAAGGGCGTTTACCAGCATTGCGGCGAGCAGCACTTGCACCGCTATCTGGCAGAGTTCGATTTCCGCTACAGCAATCGCATCGCGCTTGGCGTCGATGACAACAACAGGACGGTAAAGGCTATGGCTGGCATCGTTGGAAAGCGGCTGAAGTACCGGGACTCGTCGGTAGGCGTCCCGTGACCATACACACCCATACCCCTGATCTCCTTGTCGGCGGAATCTTTACCGTTCCAGAGACGGCAGGCTTGGTGGACGCCCCTCAGGCGGACGTGCGGATTTGGGTGAACGGCAAGAAGGGACGCCAGCAGCCCGTCATCGAAAATCAGCTTGGATTGGTGAACGGCAAGGTAGCTGTCAGCTTTACCAATCTGATGGAACTCCGTTTTGTCGCGCGGTTTTCCAACGCTGGTGTTCGCCTAAACGAAATTCGCTCCATCATGCAGGAAGCGCGGGATACGCTCGAACATCCGCATCCGTTTGCGGCCAGGATTGTGTTCCAGACTGATGGCAGGAGGATAGTTGCGACCATCACTAGAAAGCGCGGCGTCGAGCTTATCTATGAGGATCTGAAAACCAAGAATTTCGAGCTGCCAGCGATCATTGCGCCCTCCTTGAAAGAGGACGTGATGTTCGATCCGCTCGGCAACATGATCGCTTGGTATCCTCGCAAGCATATTGCACCGAACGTCATCGTTCACCCGCGCTTTTCTTTCGGAAAACCAGTCCTACAGGATAGCCGCATTCCGACCGAAACCTTGGCGGTTGCGGTCAAGGCGGAAGGCAGTGTCCGCGCGGTCGCTGATCAGTTCGAGATACCTGAAAAGCAAGTCAGGGAAGCTGTACGCTTCCAAGCTGACTTGCGGCAGGCGGCTTGAAGGTCGCCTTTGATGAAAATATGCCAGCCGCAATGGTGCGGGTCTTCCGGTCATTCCACAAAGAACGCAGCCTAAAGCACATAGTGCAGGGCGTTGTAATCGAGAGCGCGAAGGACTACACGCCGCAGCCGGGTGACGCGGACCATGAGCGTAAAAGCGATGTGCCTTGGATCAGGCGCTACGCCGCTGCCGGTGGAAAGATCATTGTATCTGGCGATACCAAGATGACGACCGTTCCGCACGAACGGCTGGCCTTAGTCCAAGAGGGAATGGTCGTCGTGTTCTTCGCCCCTAAGTGGGGCAACTGGCCTTTCTGTCGGAAGGCCGCTCTCTTGCTACATTGGTGGCCGGCTATCCTCAAACACGTGAGGAAGGCTAAACCTGGTTTCTTTGTAGTGCCATGTGCATGGCCAGACGACGATAAGAAGGTAAAGCTTCGCGAGATTTCGACAGACGACGCGAAGCTGGTTAAGATGCAGCAGCAGATTGCAGAGACGCAGCCGAAGAGAGATGCGCGCAGATTGAAGCGAGAGGCGCCCGACCAAATAGGTATGAAATTCGATGAAACCCAAGAAGAAGCAAGCTGATCAATCTGCAGAGTTCATCCGCGTTGCGCGCGAGCATGGCGCGGACGACGAGAAATCTGCCGCCGACACTCTAATGGGTAAGCTGGCGCGAACACCGCCAGCCCCGAAGCACAAGCCGAAAGAGAAGGCGGGCAAGCGCTAGATGCTCGTCACGAGGTTTAATTGCATAGTGACGGCGATGGCTGCTTGTCTTCCTACGGCCGCAGCGAGTGGTTCCGAAGCCGCGCCCGCCCAGCTCGTAGAGACCTATATCAACCTCTCGGTCGAAAATCCCGAGCAGGCCAAGACGCTCCTGGTGCCGGATGCAGCCGCCATCATATTTGACTACGGTTCGCCTTTGGCAGAGCTTTTCCCAGAATTCGTTAAACTTCTTCCCGGGTCGGATTGTTCAAAGCCGCTCATTCAAACTGAGGGAAAAGCCGCACACGCCACCGGCGTTAATGCAGACGCTGTCATTGTCAGAGTTGAATGGCAGTGCACCAAGCCAACGGAGTTCGTGCTAACGTCAAACGTGTTGCGCTTCGTCGTTGCCCAGCAAAAAATAGCAGCGGTAGCATTTGAAGACCCGCCCGGCTATCCGCCCAGGTTGAACAGTGGGAACGCCAATCCAAACGGTCGCTAGCCGCGATCCTTAAGCGTGAGCCGAGTCCCTCTGTTTGTAAAGTACATAATCGCCTTTCTATGGGCTTCGCTGCACTTATTGCGAGTCGCCCGCCCGGAATTCATCCGCCAGAAGCCTGGCCAGGTGGTCGCGGCTCAGGCTCAATGTCTCTTTCAGGAACCACAGGAAGTTGCGCGGGCCGTCGGTCGGCAAGCCGCTTTCCTCGGCCTGGGTGATAACCGCGCGCTGGCGCTCGATCCGCTGTTCAATCTCGCGGATATGCTGCTCGACCCGTTCGATGTCTTCCTGCATGCCCATGGCCCCAGCAATCTCATTGTGCGGTTGTCAAAATAGCACCAAACCGGAAATGGTCGGAGTTCAAAGCCAAGCGGGAGGCTCAAGAGAAGTTTAGTTCTTGCTAATCAAATCCCCTGGCAGCAATCTCACCGTGGAGGAATTCCCATGACCCGCGATCAGATGCTCGCCCACCTCCGGTCCGCTGACGCCGTCGCGCGCGAGGCGGCGGCGCATGGCCATCATCCGTTCGGTTGCGTGCTTGTCGGGCCGGACGATCGTGTTTTGATGCGGCAGGGCAATCTCGACACGGTGCGCCATGCCGAGACGGAGCTCGCCCGCCGCGCCGCAGCGGCCTATGAGCCGGAGTTCCTGTGGCAATGCACGCTGGTCTCGACCGGCGAACCCTGCGCGATGTGCGCCGGCACGATGTATTGGGCGAGTATCGGGCGGCTGGTCTACGGCTTCGAGGAGACCGATCTCCTGGCACTCACCGGGGATCACGCGGAGAATCCGACGATGAACCTCGCCTCGCGCACCGTATTCGACGCCGGCCAGAAGAAGATCGAGGTCTTCGGCCCGTTCCCCGAAATCGCGGACGAACTGCTCGCATCGCACCGCCATTTCTGGAAGCGCTGACAGGCCTCGGACCTCAGGCTGCTCCCGCCATGTCGTCCAGGATCGGGCAGTCCGGCCGGTCATCGCCATGGCAGGCGTGGATCAGTGTCTGCAGCGTCGAGCGCATCGACTGCAATTCGCGCAGCTTCTCCTCGATCGCCCTGACATGGGCGGCGGCGATCTCGCGCACGTCGTGGCTGGCGCGGCCGCGGTCCTGATAGAGCGCCATCAGCTGCCTGCAATCGTCGATTGAGAAGCCGAGATTGCGCGCACGGCGCAGGAAGGCGAGCCGGTGGATATCGTCGCCGGAGTAATCGCGATAGCCGTTCTCGGCCCGCGCCGGACGGATCAGGCCGATCTCCTCATAGTAGCGGATGGTCTTGGCCGGCAGGCCGGAACGCTCGGCGGCATCACCGACATTCATGGCGCTCTCCTCGAACCCAGGCGGCTCTATGAGCCGCCTCATTGATTTTGTTTCACAATCCTGTGAGGCCTGTTGCGGAAATGCCGCAGTTCGGCACTTACCCGCGTGCAAGGTCTTGCATATAGGCAGTGCGCGCTTGGCAAGCAAAAGAAATGCCAGCATGAATGATGACAACAAAGCGGCCGACTCGTGCCGCTGGCATCCAGGCGGGGCATCGGACCTTTTCATGCGCTTGAAGTCATTTGCAATCCTTGCCGCTCTTGCGTTGTCGACCGCGATCAGCGGGTGCAGCACCATCGGTGGGCAAATGTTCACCAACAACTATGGCGCGATGACCGATGCCGGCTATCAGCTGCCGCGCATCCCGATCGAGAAGGTCCCCGCCAGGTACCACCGCCAGGAAGTGCGGTATGACTCGCCGGAGAAGCCGGGCACCATCATCGTCGATACGCAGAACAAGTTCCTCTATTTCATCGAGGGCGACGGCATGGCGATGCGCTACGGCATCGGCGTCGGCCGCGAGGGTTTTGAATGGCACGGCACCGCCCATATCGCGCTGAAGCGCGAATGGCCGACCTGGACGCCGCCCTCGCAGATGATCAAGCGCCAGCCCGAGCTCGCCAAATTCGCCGGCGGCATGGAGCCGGGCCTGAAGAACCCGCTCGGCGCGCGCGCCATGTATCTCTTCAACAAGGGCGGCGACATGGGCTACCGCCTGCATGGCAGCCCGGAATGGTTCTCGATCGGCAAGGCGATGTCGTCGGGCTGCATCCGGCTGATGAACCAGGACATTATCGACCTCTACGACCGCACGTCGGTCGGCGCCAAGGTCATCGTGATGTGATCACGAAGGCCGAGGCCAAAAGCTTTCGCAAGCGGACCGTCTAGGCAACAACAAGACGTCCAAAAACAGAAAACCGGGCTGTTGGGGCCCGGTTTTTTGTTTTTGCGTCTTGGATCGGATTTCGCGTCGCCGCCCTGCGCGGCCGGCGAAGTGGATTCTCAGGCGACCTGCTCGACCTGCTGGACTTCCGGAACAAAGTGGCGAAGCAGGTTCTGGATGCCGTGCTTCAGCGTTGCCGTCGACGACGGGCAGCCGGCGCAGGCGCCCTTCATGTGCAGGAACACGGTGCCGTTCTCGAAGCCGCGGAAGGTGATGTCGCCGCCGTCCTGGGCAACGGCCGGGCGCACGCGCGTGTCGAGCAGTTCCTTGATGGTCAGCACCAGCTCTTCGTCGGCCTTGTCGTAGAACTCGCCGGTCTCGCCGGCTTGGCTCGCCGGAGCGGTCGTGGCCATGACCGGCGCACCGGACATGAAATGCTCCATGATGGCGCCCAGGATCGCCGGCTTCAGGTGCTGCCAGTCCGGACCGTCCTTGGTCACGGTGATGAAATCATAGCCGAAGAAGACGCCGGTGACGCCCGGGATCTCGAACAGACGGCCGGCCAGCGGCGAGGCCTCCGCCGCGGCTTCGGCGTTGCGGAAATCGGCTGTGCCTTCGCCCAGCACTTCCTTGCCCGGCAGGAATTTCAGCGTCGCCGGGTTCGGCGTCGATTCGGTCTGGATGAACATGGGTATCTCCAGGCCCTTCCCGGGCCGATAGTTTGGAATAATTCTAAATAGGCTCTATCGGCTGGACATTCAAGCGAAACGCGTCGCCCGAACGGCTGGCTGGCGGAATGTTTTTACCGGGTCCGTCACGGCTTTTGAAATGGTTGCAGTGATCAGGTCGGCGGAGGCCGGGGATTGAGGTGGCTTAAGCTAAGCTGTCGATCTCCTCGTCGGACAGATTCTGCGGCACCACCGTGACTGGAATGGGGAAGGCCGCTCCCCGGCCCGCAACCGCGCTGACCAGTGGTCCAGGGCCTTCCTTGCCGGCGCCGGCTGCCAGCACCAGGATGGCGATGTCCTGGTCTTCCTCGATCAGCTTGTGGATTTCTTCCGTGGGCTTGCCTTCGCGCACGACCAGCTCCGGTTCGATGCCGAGCTTCTGGCGCACCTTGTTCGCATAGCCGTCGAGCGCTGCGCGCGCCGTTGCATTCGCTTCCTCGCGCATGATCTTCTCGACCCCCAGCCAATGCTGAAAATCGTCCGGCACGATGACATAGAGCAGCACCAGCACGCCGCTGGTGCTTTGCGCCCGCTTCGAGGCATAGGCGACTGCGCGCTCGCATTCCGGCGTATCGTCGATGATCGTCAGGAATTTCCTGCGATGGCCGGCTTCGCGGCTGAGGCGTTTGGAGACCATGTCTATCTGCTCGGTATGGTTCGGCCGCAATCTGCCACTGCGGCCGACCGGCGGCAAGCCGCCGGCTGGCGCGGCAATGGTCCTATGGGACCAACTCGTCGGTCAGTCCTGCAACAGGCCGATAATGTCACGCACCGTCTTCATCGTGCCCTCGGCGATGGCGCGGGCGCGGTCGCCGCCATCCTTGAGCACGGCGTCGACATAGGCGCGGTCGCCCTCGATGCGGCGCATCTCGGAAGCGATCGGCGCCAGCTTCTCCACGGCAAGGTCGGCCAGAGCCGGCTTGAACACGGAGAATTGCTGACCGCCATATTCCTTCAGCACGTCTTCCTTCGAGATCTCGGCGAGACCGGCATAGATGCCGACGAGGTTTTCGGCCTCGGGCCGGCTTTCCAGCCCGTCGATCTCGCTCGGCAAGGCCTCCGGGTCGGTCTTGGCCTTGCGGATCTTCTTCGAGATGGTGTCGGCATCGTCGGTCAAATTGATGCGCGAGAGATCCGACGGATCCGACTTCGACATCTTCTTCGAGCCGTCGCGCAGGCTCATGATGCGCGCCGCCGGACCACCGATCACCGGCTCGGTGATCGGGAAGTAACCGTTCACCGTCTCTTCGCCGACCTGCATTTCGACGCCGACGCCGAGCGCTGCGATCTTCTCGGAGAAGTCGTTGTTGAATTTCTGCGCGATATCGCGGGTGAGCTCCAGATGCTGCTTCTGGTCCTCGCCCACCGGCACATGGGTGGCGCGATAGAGCAGGATGTCGGCAGCCATCAGGCTCGGATAGGCGAGCAGGCCGAGCGAGGCGTTCTCGCGGTCCTTGCCGGCCTTGTCCTTGAACTGCGTCATCCGGTACATCCAGCCGATGCGCGCCACGCAGTTGAAGATCCAGGCGAGCTCGGCGTGCTGCATGACCCGCGACTGGTTGAAGACGATGTGCTTCTTCGGGTCGATGCCGGAGGCCAGGAACGCCGCGGTGATCGACCGCGTCTGGTCGCCCAGGTCCTGATGCACCAGCTGCGCCGTCAGCGAATGCAGGTCGACGACGCAGTAGATGCAGTCGGACTGTTCCTGGAGAGCGACGAATTTCTTGATGGCGCCGAGATAGTTGCCGAGATGCAGGTTGCCGGTCGGCTGGACGCCCGAAAAGACGAGTGGCTTGAAGGCGGACATGAATTCCTCATGGCTTGTGGAGGGCCGTATAAGCATGATTCCAAAAAGTTGCAGACGTTTTGGAGCCAATCACACGGCTGGAAACCGCGCGCGGCGAAAGTCTTGCGACGGCGCGCTTATGGACGAAGCCGGCCGCGCGATCAAGAGGCGCGGACCGAGCTGGCATGGCTCATCGGTACGTTGACATTGCCACGCATAAGCTACATCTTTCTAACTACATAAAGGAATGTAGCGATGACTATCAACATCAACAACAAGGAAGCCGACAGGCTGACGCGCGCTTTCGCCAAAGCTGAAGGGGTAGGCATCACCGAGGCAATCGTGATTGCCATGCGCGAGGCCCTGGAGCGGCGGCGCAATCGCGAGACGCCACTGGAAACGGCGGCGCGACTGCGAGCCGAGTTTGGAATCAAGCTTAGCGAACAAGCGCGCAAACCGTTGCCGCAGTCCGTTTATGATGAACTTTCCGGCGACGACTGATGTTTGTCGACGCAGCAGCCATCGTCGCGATCCTGAGCAACGAGACGGAAGCCGAGCGATGCGCGCAGGCCGTCATGGAGGCATCGGCACCGTTCACGTCGGCGATAGCCGTTTGGGAGGCCGCGATGGCGCTCGCGCGACCAGAAAAGCTGGCGATTCCGGTCGCAAGAAGCGCGGAGATTGTAGCTCGCTTTCTAGAAGAGCGGGCAATTGCCTTGCGCGAGCTTCCGCCTGCACCCGAGGCAACATCCCTATCCATCGAGGCCGCTTCGCGGTTTCGCAACAATGCTGTCCGCCTAAACATGGCGGACTGCTTCCACTACGCTTGCGCGCGATACTACGCCGTTCCGATGCTTTCCACGGCCAATGAATTCCGGCTCACGGATCTGGAGACTGTTCCCTGACGGGTGGTGGCGCCTTGGGTGAACGACGTTTCACATTGCGCCGGACCATGCCGAAATCGGCGCCGCCGGTGCCGAAGGCGGCGATGAAGTAGAGCGCGGCGCCCCCGGCGACAAGGCCAAGCACCGTCGTCGCCTTCACCACGAGCGGCGAGCCAGGTCCAATCTGTATGGCAAAGTGGCGCTCCGCGAAGTAAAGCGCCACGGCCATGATTACGGCGGAGAGCACCAGCCGGGGAATGCGTCTCAAGAGCGGCACGTCGCGGCCCCAATGGCCGCGCCTGATCAGCATGCCGAGCAGCATCAGCGCGTTGACCCAGCCGGCGACGGCCGAGGCCACCGCGATGCCAGGCGCGCCCATCGACGGGAACAGGGTCAATGCCGTGGCGACATTCACGCCGACCGAGATGGCGGCAAAAATCATCGGTGTCCGGGTGTCCTCGCGTGCGAAATAGCCGGGCGTGAACGCCTTGATCAAAACGAAGGCGGGCAGGCCGAGGCCGAAGATCGCCAGGATCGAGGCGACGATCGGCGTCGAGTGGTTGGCGGCGAAGGCGCCGCGCTCATAGACCAGCCGCACGATCGGTTCCGACATCACCCAGAGCGCGGCTGCCGCCGGCAAGGTCATGAACAAGGTGAACTCGACCGAGCGGTTCTGCAGATTGGCGGCCTCGATCAGATTGCCCGATTTCAGCGCCCGCGACAGTTCCGGCAACAGCACGATGGCGACGGCCACGCCGACGACGCCGAGCGGGAGCTGGTAGATGCGATCGGCATAGGCGAGCGACGACACCGCGCTGTTCTGCGCCGAGGCGATCGCCGTGCCGATCAGCTGGTTGATCTGGGTGATGCCGCCGGTGATCGCCGCCGGCAGCGCCAGGATCAGCAACCTCTTGACGTTGGGCGTCATCTTCGGCCAGCGGAAGCCGATCGAGATGCCGGCATTGCGCACCGCTATCCAGACGATGGCAAGCTGCACGATGCCTGCGGCCAGCACGCCCCAGGACAAGCCGAAACCGACATCACGCGCGTCCAGCCCGTGATACCAGGCATAGGCGAGCACGCCGATCAGGATGATGTTGAGGAAGGCGGGCGCGATCGCCGCCGCGAAATAGCGGCGCAGCGAGTTCAGCATGCCGGCCATCATGGCGCCGAGCGACATGCAGATCAGGTACGGGAACATGATCGTCGCAAGCCGGACGGTCGTCTCGAACTTGCCTGGAATGCCGGCAAAGCCCGGCGCCACCAGGTAGCGCACGATCAGCGGCATCGCCAGTTCCATCGCGATTGTCAGTGCCAAAAGCGCCGAAAACAGCACACCGAACACTTCCTCCGAAAAGCGCTTGGCGCCTTCGGTGCCATGCTGCTCGATCTCTTTGGCGAACAGCGGCACGAAAGCGGCGTTGAAGGCGCCCTCGGCAAACAGCCGGCGGAAGGTGTTGGGAAACTGGAAGGCGGCGTTGAAGGCGTCGGCGACCGGTCCGGTGCCGAGTGCCGCCGCCATCAGCATCTCACGGCCGAAACCCAGCGCGCGGCTCATCAGCGTGCCGGAAGCGACGGTGGCGAATTTCTTGACAAGGCTCATGCTGGGGACGACTGCCAGAAAAATTGCGTCAAATGGATGGTCACTCGGCCGCTGCCTTGGCCTTGCCGTTGCGTTCGGACGAATTGCCTTCGAGCGTATCGATCAGCCGCTTGTGGATGGTGGCGGTGCGCGTCGGGCTGTCGATCTTCAGTCCGGTCAGGTCGGTGACGTAAAACGTGTCGATGACCTTCTCGCCGAAGGTGGTGATATGCGCCGAGGCGATGTCGAGCGACAGGTCCGACAGCGTCCCGGTGATCTCGGACAGCAGGCCCGGCCGATCCAGCCCCTCGACCTCGACCACCGAAAAGCGGTTCGACAGCGTGTTTCGGATCTCGGCGCGGGGCGGAATCCTGAAAGCCTTGGCGCCGCGCTTCGGCTTGGTGCGCTTCTCGATCATCTCTGGCAGCCAGCTCTTGCCGGACAGCACGTCCTCGATCAGCCGGCCGACCCGCTCGGCGCGCCGGCGCTCGTCCTCGTCGAGGTCGAATTCCCTCGAGATCAGGATGGAGTCCAGCGCCCGCCCGTCCGAGGTGGTGAAGATCTGCGCGTCGACGATGTTGCCGCCGGCCGCGGCACATGCCCCGGCGATGATCGAAAGCAGGCGCGGATGGTCCGGCGCCAGCACGGTGATCTCGGTCACCGCTTCGAACTCATGCGTCTTGACCATGGTGGCGAGCTTCTTGCCTGCCGCATCCGCCTCGCGGACGAACTCGGCGTGCCGCAACTGGTCGGGCAGATCGACGGTGAGCAGATAGTTCTCGTAGTGCAGGGCGACGTAGCGTTTGCGCTCCTTCGCCGGCCATGCCGCCAGCGCCTCGGCCAGCCGCTCGCGCGCCGCCGTCGTGCGCTCGGCGCGCGACACCTCGGAAAAGCCGCCGGTCAAAAGCAGCTCAGTCTCGAAATAGAGTGTGCGCAGCAGCTGGCCTTTCCAGCCATTCCACACGCCCGGCCCGACGCCCCTGATGTCGCAGACGGTGAGGATCAAAAGCAGCTTCAGCCGCTCGACCGACTGCACGATGGAGGCGAAATCCTCGATCGTCTTGCGGTCGTTGAGGTCGCGCGTCTGCGCCGTCATCGACATCACGAGATGGTTCTCGACCAGCCAGGCGACGGTCTCGGTGTCGGCCGCCGACAATCCCATATGCGGACAGATGCGCCGCGCGATCCTGGCCCCGGCTTCCGAATGGTCCTCCGGCCGGCCCTTGGCGATGTCGTGCAAAAGCACGGCGACATAGAGCGCCTCGCGGCTCTTCTTCAGTCCCGGCATCAGCGTATGCGACAGCGGATGCACCTTCGCGCCGTCGCCGCGCTCGATCTCGGCCAGCACGCCGATGCAGCGGATCAGATGCTCGTCCACCGTATAGTGGTGGTACATCGAGAACTGCATCATGGCGACGATCTTGCCGAAGTCCGGGATCAGCCTGCCGAGCAGCCCGGCCTCGTTCATGCGCCTGAGATTGAGCTCGGCATTGCGGTCCGAGGTTAGGATGTCGAGGAACAGCCGGTTGGCTTCCTCGTCGCGCCGGAGCGACTTGTTGACGAGCCCGAGCGAGCGGGTGAGCAGCTTCAGCGCGTCGGGGTGGAACTCCAGCCCGTGCTTGTCTGCGAACCAGAACAGCCTGAGCAGGTTGACCGGATCACGCTCGAACACGCTGTCGTCGGCGATGTTGATGCGGTGGTTGTCGACGATGAAGTCGGAGGTACCGGCAAGCTTGCGCTTGCGCCGCGAGAAGGTGAGGAAGATGCGGTTGAAGCCCGGCACGTGCTTGGCCTGCTCTTCCTCGAGCGCCGCGCAGAAGATGCGGGTGAGGTCACCGACATCCTTGGCGACGAGGAAATAGTGTTTCATGAAGCGCTCGACCGCCGACAGGCCGGGATGCGTCGTATAGCCCAGACGCTCGGCGATCTCGCGCTGGATGTCGAAATGCAGCCGCTCCTCCGCCTTGCCGGTGAGGAAATGCATGTGGCAGCGCACCGCCCACAGGAAATCCTCGGCCTTCTGGAATTCGCGATATTCGGCCTC
Organism: Mesorhizobium sp. B3-1-8; assembly: GCF_006439495.1. Taxonomy (NCBI): domain Bacteria; kingdom Pseudomonadati; phylum Pseudomonadota; class Alphaproteobacteria; order Hyphomicrobiales; family Phyllobacteriaceae; genus Mesorhizobium; species Mesorhizobium sp. B3-1-8. The sequence continues at coordinate 121,262 of NZ_VFTK01000001.1, read as the reverse complement.
TGTGAAGACGCCCTTCTCGACCAGCTCCTCGCCGGTGCGCACGCGATAGAAATATTTGCCGATCCAGAACAGCGTCTGCAGGTCGCGCAGGCCGCCCTTGCCGTCCTTGACATTGGGTTCGACCAGGTAGCGGCTTTCGCCGGCCTTGGCGTGGCGCTCGTCGCGCTCGGCAAGCTTGGCCTGCACATATTCCGGCCCGGTGGTGCGCACCACTTCGTGGTCGAAGCGGGTGAGCAGCTCTTCATAAAGCTTCTGTTCGCCCCACAGAAAGCGCGCCTCGAGGATCGAGGTGCGGATGGTGATGTCGCTGCGCGAGAGCCTGAGGCACTCGTCGATGTTGCGGGTGGCGTGGCCGACCTTCAGCCCCATGTCCCACAGCATGTAGAGCATGTATTCGACGATCTGCTCGCCCCATGGGGTCTGCTTGTAGGGCAGCAGGAAAAGCAGGTCTATGTCGGAGCCCGGCGCCAGCGTGCCGCGGCCGTAGCCGCCGACGGCAACGACCGCCATGCGCTCGGCCGCGGACCGGTTCTTGACCCGGTAGACATGGGTGGCGGCGAAATCATAGAGCGCCCGGATCAGCTCATCCATCAGATGCGAGAGCCGCTCGGCGCAGGCATTGCCGCCGCCATCCTGCTTGAGCATGGCTTCGGCGATCTTTCGCCCTTCCGCCATCCTGGCCTTGAGCAGCTGGAGGACGGCCGTGCGAACAGCCGGTCCTGAACCGTCGCCGGCGCTCGCCGCCGTCAGCGCGGTCAAGTCGCGGCGCAAGGCGTCGCCATCGATGATTTCGTCGAGTTTGAGGGAGATCTTTGCCATTCGGCGGCGTCTATAGCCTGTTTTCGCGGCGCTGTGTATGGGGCCGGCCGCCGCGTTTTCAGCGGTGAGCAATAGCCAGGATACGCGGCTGCAAGACCAAAGCCGCAAAAGTCGAAACCGGCTCTTGACCTTCCAGTTACTGGAAGGACTACCTCCGCCTCAATTCGAGAATTCCGAGGTATTGCTGATGACCCATTCCGACCACCACCACCATCATGCGCATGGCGGCTGCTGCTGCTCTGCGAAGAATGTCGCGCCCGACACCGAAGCGGTGATTCGCGACCCTGTCTGCGGCATGACGGTCGATCCGGCGGCCGGCAAGCCGACGGCTGAGCATGGCGGCCGCACCTTTCATTTCTGCAGCGAGCGCTGCCGCACTAAATTCCAGGCCGAGCCCGAGGGCTATTTGACGGCCACGGACCCCGTCTGCGGCATGAGCGTCGACCGCGCGAGCGCGAAGCACTTCGTTCGCCATGAAGGGCAGGGCTTCTATTTCTGCTCCCCCGGTTGCAAGGCCAAATTCGAGGCGGAGTCGGCAAAATACCTCGCCGGCCGGCCCGAGCCTCAGCCGATGCCGAAGGGCACGCAGTACACCTGCCCGATGCACCCCGAGATCGTCCGCGACAAGCCCGGTTCCTGCCCGATCTGCGGCATGGCGCTGGAGCCGATGGGCGTGCCGACAGGCGAGGAAGGCCCGAATCCCGAGCTCGTCGACTTCACCCGCCGGTTCTGGGTAAGCGCGGCGCTCTCCGTGCCCCTCCTGACCATCGCCATGGCGCCGATGCTGGGCTTCAGCTTCGAAAACCTCGTCGACGGCCGCGCCAAGACCTGGGTCGAGCTGGCGCTGGCGAGCCCGGTGGTGCTGTGGGCGGCGTTTCCGTTCTTCCATCGCGGTTGGGAATCGATCCTGAACCGCAGCCCCAATATGTGGACGCTGATTTCGCTGGGCGTCGGTGCTGCCTATCTCTTCAGCCTGGTCGCGACGCTGTTCCCGGACGTCTTCCCGCATCAGTTCCGCGGCCATGACGGCGCCGTGCCGGTCTATTTCGAGGCCGCCGCCGTCATCGTGGCGCTGGTCTTTCTCGGCCAGGTGCTGGAGCTCAGGGCCCGCGAGCGCACCGGATCGGCCATCAGCGCGCTGCTCGACCTCGCGCCGAAGACCGCGCGGCTGATCGGCGCCGACGGCGCCGAGAAGGACGTGCCGCTCGACAGCGTCAAGACCGGAGACAAGCTGCGCATCCGCCCCGGCGCCGCCGTGCCCGTCGACGGCACGGTGCTGGAGGGACACTCGGCTATCGACGAATCCATGATCACGGGCGAACCGCTACCGGTCGAAAAGACGGAAGGCGACACGCTCACCGGCGGCACGCTGAACAAGAACGGTTCGCTGGTCATGCGCGCCGAGAAGGTCGGCGCCGAGACCACGCTGTCGCGCATTGTCGAGCTGGTCGCCAAGGCGCAGCGCTCGCGCGCGCCGATCCAGGGTCTCGCCGACCGCGTGTCCTTCTATTTCGTCCCGGCCGTCGTGCTGGTGGCGACCCTTGCCTTCATCGCTTGGGCGATCCTCGGTCCCGAACCGAGCTTGATCTTCGCCATTGTCTCGGCGGTGTCGGTGCTGATCATCGCCTGTCCCTGCGCGCTCGGCCTTGCGACACCGATGTCGATCATGACCGCAACCGGGCGCGGGGCGCATGCCGGCGTGCTGATCAAGGAAGCGGCGGCGTTGGAGCGTTTTGCCTCGGTCGATACGCTGATCGTCGACAAGACCGGCACGCTGACCGAGGGCAAGCCGCGGCTTACCGATGTCGTCGCGGCCGACGGCATCGACGAGAACGAGCTGCTGGGCCTCGCCGCCGCGCTGGAAAAGGGCTCCGAGCATCCGCTGGCCGAGGCGATCGTCGAGGGCGCCGCCGCGCGCGGTCTGAAGCTGGCCGACGCGGTCGATTTCCAAGCCATCACCGGCAAGGGCGTTTCGGGCACGGTTTCGGGCAGGAAGGTCGCGCTCGGCAATGCCGCAATGATGGCGGACCTCGGCGTCGGAACTTCGGCGGCCAATGCCGAAGCGATGCAGGCCGAAGGCAAGACGGCCATGTTCGTGGCCGTCGCCGGCAGGTTCGCCGGCATCGTCGCTGTCGCCGACCCCGTTAAGGCAACGACAGCCGAAGCGATCAAGGCCCTGCATGACAAGGGCCTGCGCATCATCATGGCCACTGGCGACAATGAGCGCACGGCAAAAGCGATCGCCGGCAGGCTCGGCATCGACGAGGTCCGCGCCGGGCTGCTGCCGGACGAGAAGGGCGCGCTGGTCGAGGAATTGCGTGCCAAGGGTGCCGCCGTCGCCATGGCCGGCGACGGCGTCAACGACGCGCCGGCGCTGGCCAGCGCCGATGTCGGCATCGCCATGGGCACCGGCGCCGATGTCGCGGTCGAAAGCGCCGGCATCACGCTGATCAAGGGCGACCTCAACGGCATTGTGAGGGCACGTACGCTGGCTCAGGCGACGATCGGCAATATCCGCCAGAACCTGTTTTTCGCCTTCCTCTACAACGTGCTTGGCGTGCCGGTGGCGGCCGGCGTCCTTTACCCGCTCACCGGCATGCTGCTGTCGCCGATGCTCGCGGCGGCGGCGATGAGCCTGTCGTCGGTGTCGGTCATCGCCAATGCCTTGCGGCTGAGAACATTGAAACTGTGAGCAAAGCCCCCAGATACGCTATCCAACAGAAGGAGACCTGAATGACCTTGGCCAAGAAAATCGTGCTGCTGCTGATGGCCGCAGGAATGCTGCTTGCCGTCTTCCTCGAAAGCGTGCCGGCTTCGTCGGAAGAGATGAAGCATGACATGTCCAAGATGGCGATGGGTGCCCAGAGCCCGGCCACCGTCGGCTACGAGGCCGCGATGAAGAAGATGCACAAGGACATGATGATCAAATACACCGGCAATGCCGATGTCGATTTCGTCCGCGGCATGATCCCGCATCATCAGGGCGCCATCGACATGGCCAAGGTCGTGATCGCCAACGGCAAGGATCCGGAAATCCGCAAGCTCGCCGAAGGCGTCGTCACGGCGCAGGAAGCCGAGATCAAGGAGATGCAGGACTGGCTCGCCAAGCATCCGGCGAAGTAGCCGCTGCGGAAATCCGGGCGGCCAGGTATCCAGGCGGCCACGAGCCTTCGGTCTGGATTTCCGGCCACGGCTGTGCTGCGGTCCGGCCTCACGCGGAGAAAGCCATGCCCCCGTCAATCAACCGCTCGTCGATCAGAACCCTGAAGCTGCCGTCCGGCGAAGCCGTTCCGGTGCTCGGCCAAGGCACATGGAAAATGGGCGAGGATCGACGGCGCCGCGCCGATGAGGTGGCGGCGTTGAAGCTTGGGCTCGATCTCGGCATCACGCTGATCGACACCGCCGAAATGTATGCCAGCGGCGGCGCCGAGGAAGTGGTGGCCGAGGCCATCGTCGGGCGCCGCGACGAGACCTTCCTGGTCTCCAAGGTGCTGCCCTCCAACGCCTCGCGCGCCGGCGTGAAGCGCGCCTGCGAGAACAGCCTGAAGCGGCTCGCCACCGACCGCATCGATCTCTATCTGCTGCATTGGCCGGGCAGCGTGCCGCTTTCGGAAACCGTGGAGGCGTTCGAGGCGCTGAAAACGGAAGGCAAGATCCGCCACTGGGGCGTCAGCAATTTCGACACCGACGAGATGGAGGAACTGGTCGGCTTGGACCATGGCGGCGACGTCCAGACCAATCAGGTGCTCTACAATCTGTCGCGGCGCGGCCCCGAATTCGATCTGGCCCCCTGGTGCGCGGAGCGCGGCATACCGTTGATGGCCTATTCGCCGGTCGAGCAGGGCGCGCTGGCTCACAATACCCGGCTGGAAATCGTCGCTGCCCGCCACAACGCCACCGCCGCGCAGATCGCGCTTGCCTGGGTGATGATGCAGGACGGCGTCATCGCCATCCCGAAGGCCGGTCGCCAGGAGCACGTGCGCCAGAACGCCGCCGCGCTTGACATCAAGCTGACGCCGCAGGATTTCGCCGATCTCGACCGCGCCTTCCCGCCGCCGACGCGTAAGCGTGGGCTGGAAATGATCTAGTTCCCTTGAACAGGCATTTTGATCGGTCACCTCTGTTTGCGTTCGCAGACGGCATACCTTGGAGATTGGCCGAAACGCCCATCGCGATCGTCATTCTAGGGCGGAGCAGGAGCGAAGCTCCGTCGCGAAGACCCAAGAATCCATGCCGGTACCTCAGCCGAAGAATGCAGCGGAGTAGAAGTTCTGCACCGTGAGCGGCGCTCTCACGTCACGGAATGGATTCTATGGTCTGCGCCGCGTCGCTTCGCTCCTTGCTCCGCCATAGAATGACGAGGCTGGGACGGTGTCAACCAAACCCCGGCGTTTGCTGATTTCACGCAAATCAACGGAAAATCTTGCACCAGGGCAAACGGCAACCCTTCAAAATCCCTGGGAGGATCCGCCCTAGACCTTGGCCGGAATCCCAAGCCGCGTGCGCAGTCGCCGCAATGCCCTTGAAAACACATCGAGGTCATTGGCGGCGCGGGCCAGCGTGAGCGCGCCCTGAATGGCGGCGACGGCTTCCTCGGCCAACTCGCTGGCCTCGCCCGGTCGGTGCCCGGATCGCGCCAGCGCATCGGCGAGATGCGTGACCCATCGGCCGAAATAGTCTCTTATCTGGTCGACGAACAGGTCGCGCGATTCATCCAGCGCGAAGGCGCCGATCAGGCAAACGCGCCGTCCCGAGCGGAAATAGCTGTCCGTCGCCGCGAGCATCCGTTCGATCCCTGCCAGCGGATCGGTGCTGTCGCGCAACGGCGCGAAGACATTGTCCTCGAACCAGCCGTCGATATGGGCAATGACAGCCCTCGCCATCTCCTCCTTGCCGCCGGGGAAGAAGTGGTAGAGGCTTCCCTTGCCGAGCCCCGTCGCCTCGCCGATCAAGGACAGGCTGGCGCCTTCATAACCATGCTCGCGGAAAACTTCCGCAACGACCCCCAGCAGCTGATCGCGATCTGGCGCGATGCGCCGCATCCATTCGCCCCCTAGTGCCGGATGATTTCAGGTCGAATCGACCTGAAATCATCCGGCTCTACATCAAAGAGATAGAGCATGATGTCGCCCGAAAACCGCTTCACACTTTTCGGCATCATGCTCTAGAGCCCGAGTTCCGAAAGGCCGGGATGGTCGTCCGGCCGGCGGCCGAGCGGCCAATGATACTTCCGCTCGCTTTCGGTGATCGGCAGGTCGTTGATGCTCGCCACGCGCCGGCGCATCAGCCCGGCTTCGTCGAACTCCCAATTCTCGTTGCCGTAGGAGCGGAACCAGTGCCCGCTGTCGTCGCGCCATTCATAGGCGAAGCGCACCGCGATGCGGTTTCCGTTCCAGGTCCAGACCTCCTTGATCAGGCGATAGTCCAGCTCGCGCGACCATTTGCGCTTGAGGAAATCGACGATTTCGCCGCGGCCGGAGACAAACTCGGCCCGGTTCCGCCAGATGCTGTCCTCGGTGTAGGCGAGCGAGACCCGCTCAGGATCGCGGCTGTTCCAGGCATCCTCGGCAAGGCGCGCCTTTTGCGCCGCTGTCTCGGCCGTGAATGGCGGCAATGGCGGACGGCTCATGAGATCTCCTGTCGGTTTCGATCGTCGATAACCGACATTGTACCGATCGGTACAATGAGTCAATGGCCAGAGTGACGAGCGGGACAGGTGCTATCGCTTTGTCGCCAGCCCCTTCAGCCGGTAGAGCGCCTCCAGCGCCTCGCGCGGCGTCATCTCGTCGGGATTGATGGCGCCGAGCGCGTCGTCGAGCGCATCGCTTTTCGCCGGTTTCGGGGCTTCGCGCTTCACCGCCACAGAAAACAGCGGCAGGTCATCGACGAGCCGATTTGTCTTGCCCGAGACTTCGCCCTCTTCGAGTTGGTGCAGCACTTCCTTGGCGCGGGCGACGACCGCTTCCGGCAGGCCGGCCAGCCGTGCCACCTGCACGCCGTAGGAACGGTCGGCCGCGCCCTTGCCGACCTCGTGCAGGAAGACGACATCGCCTTCCCATTCCTTGACCCGCATGGTGACGTTGTGAAGCCGGAGCAATTTGCCGGCCAGCGCCGTCATCTCGTGGAAATGCGTGGCGAAGATCGCCCGGCAGCGGTTCTTCTCATGCAGATATTCCACCGCCGCCCAGGCGATCGACAGTCCGTCGAAGGTCGCGGTGCCGCGGCCGATCTCGTCGAGGATAACCAGCGCCCGCTCGCCCGCCTGGTTGAGGATCGCCGCCGTCTCGACCATCTCGACCATGAAGGTCGAACGTCCCCGCGCCAGATCGTCCGAGGCGCCGACGCGCGAGAATAGCCGGTCGACGACGCCGATATGGGCGCTTTGCGCCGGCACGAAGGAGCCGGTCTGGGCGAGGATGGCGATCAGCGCATTCTGCCTGAGGAATGTCGATTTGCCGCCCATATTGGGGCCGGTAAGCAGCCAGATCGCGCCGGCCTTGGCGCCGCCGTCGGGCGAGAGGTCGCAATCATTGGCGACAAACGGGCCTTCGCCCGAGCGCCTGAGCGCCTGTTCGACCACCGGATGTCGCCCGCCGGCAATGTCGAAGGCGAGGCTGGCATCGACCGTAGGCCTGCACCAGTCTTCGCTTTCGGAGAGCAGCGCCAGCGCCGCCGACACGTCGAGCACGGCCAGCGCCTCGGCGCCGGCGCGGATCTTGTCAGCCTCGCTCACCACCTCGGCCGTCAGCCGGTCGAATGTCGCGAGCTCGATGCTCAGCGCCTTGTCGGCGGCATTGGCGATCTTCGATTCCAGCTCCGCCAGTTCGGTCGTGGTGAAGCGCATGGCGTTGGCCATGGTCTGGCGATGGATGAAGCGCGCCTTGGCGGCGTCGCTGCCGGTCATGATCGCGTGATGGTTGGCGGTGACCTCGATGTAGTAGCCGAGCACATTGTTGTGCCGGATCTTCAGCGAGCGGATGCCGGTCTCCTCGATCAGCGACCGCTCCAGCCCGGCGATCACTTTTCGCGATTCGTCGCGCAACGCCCGCATCTCGTCGAGCTCGGCATTGTAGCTCGACCGCACGAAGCCGCCGTCGCGCTTGATCAGCGGCAGCTCGTCGTCGAGCGCTTCGCTGAGGTGACGGGCGAGCGCCTCGGGCAAGGCGTGGATCGAGGCAAGCGCGGCGGTGAGCTCGGCGGGCAGGGCGGCTGCCGCGAACAATTCGGCGATCGCGCCAGCCGCCTCGAAGCCGGCGCGCAGGGCGCCGAGATCGCGCGGGCCGCCGCGGTTGAGCGCCAGGCGGGAGAGCGCTCGCGGCATGTCGGCGACGCTTTTCAGGCTCGCCCGCAAACCCTGGCAAAGCCGCGTCTCGGAGCGGAAAAAGGAGACCGAATCCAGTCGCGCCGCGATCGTCGCCGGATCGGTCAGCGGCGCCATCAGCCGGTCGGCCAGCAATCGCGCGCCGCCGCCGGTCACGGTGCGGTCGATCGCCTTGAACAGCGAGCCGTCGCGGCTGCCCGACAGCGTGCGCAGCAATTCCAGATTGGCGCGCGTCGCCGGATCGATGAACAGCGTCGAGCCCTGCTCCTCGCGCTCGGGCCGCGACAGCGGCGGCCGTTCGGCCTTCTGCGTTTTTTCCACATAGGCTATGGCGCCCGAGATCGCCGACAGCTCGGCGCGCGAAAACGTGCCGAAACTGTCCGGCGTCGCGACCTCGAAGAAGCGCGCGATGCGGCTTGTGGCCGAAGCCGAATCGAACAGCGAAGGCGGCTGCGGGCTGGCGACCCGGCCCAGCACGTCGAACACCGGCCTGAGCTCCGGATCGTGGAAAACCGGCTCGGCGACGATCAGCTCGCGCGGGTCGACGCGGAAGATGTCGGCAAGCAGTCGCTCGGCGCTCGTCTCGGCGACGCGGAAGGCGCCGGTCGAAATGTCGATCCAGGCCAGTGCGAAATTCGCCTGACTGGCCGCGCTGCCCCCCTTGACGCGGCCGAGCGCCATCAGGAAGCTCGATTCCGAGGGTGCCAGCAGCTTGTCCTCGGTGATGGTGCCTGGCGTGACCAGCCGCACCACGTCGCGGCGCACCACCGATTTGGAGCCGCGTTTCTTGGCTTCGGCCGGGTCCTCGATCTGCTCGCAGACGGCAACGCGAAAACCTTGCGCGATCAGCTTCTGCAGATAGTCGTCCGCCGCATGCACCGGCACGCCGCACATCGGGATGTCGTGGCCCTGGTGCTTGCCGCGCTTGGTCAAAACGATGCCCAGGGCCTGGCTCGCCTTCTCCGCGTCGTCGAAGAACAGCTCGTAGAAATCGCCCATGCGGTAGAACAGCAGCGAATCCGGGTTCGCCGCCTTGATCTCGATGAATTGCTCCATCATCGGCGTGACGCCGCTCGTGGCGGGCGCAGGCGTCGTCGTCTCCTGGGCGTCGGTATCTGCGGGCATGTGCATGTTCATGCGGCAACGCTAGCAGAAGTGGCGGCCCGGTTTAATGCCGGCGCCGCGAAAAGCAGGGGAAGACTGGCGGCGGCCTGCTGTGACGCGCCTGGTTGCGCCGGGCCGGCCTGGCACTCTATGCTTCCCGTGGGGAAAGGGCGGCGGGGACTCGTGGATCAGGACAAGCAGGAGACGTTCGACGAGATGGTCGGCCCGGTCGGCTCGGCCGCCGAGCGCTTCTGGCTGCTGGCGACGCGGCGCGCCCATCGAACCGCGAACAAGCTCAGGGTTTCGGCGCGCAAGCGCTTTCCCTATATCCTGCCGGCGCGCGGTCCCTTGTCCGATCTCGATGGCGGCATCGAGATGTCGGCTCATATATTCAGCCGCGACCCGCTGGTGCTCTATATCCCGGTCGGCGGACCCCGTCCCCTGCATCCGCTGGCGGCCATCGGCCGGCGCCTTGCCGAGCGGCGCGCCACCTTTCTGCTGATGCCGATGTGGACGATGGAGAGGCCTGCCGTCATCGCCCAGATGGGCCGCGATCTTGCCTGGTATGCGGCGCGTTTTCGTCTTCATGAGGTGATTTTCCTCTGTAACAACGAGGAAGAGCGCCGTCTCATCGCCGCGGTCGGCGGCAAAGCCATGTTCTCCAATCACAATCTGATGATATCGGAAGATGTTTTCCGGCCGCTGCCGGATGTGGCGGTCGAGTTCGACGCCGTCTACAATGGCCGCATCTCGCCGATGAAACGCCACTATCTTGCCTTCGAGGTCGACCGGCTGGTCCACGTCACCTATTCGATCGGCGAATTGACGCCGCCCGCCGCCCGCGCCTTCATTCGCCGCCTCCAGGCGCAATCGCCGCGCCATCGCATCGCCAATCCGATCGTGGACGGTCTGCCCGGCCGGCTGACCTCCGCCGAGGTCAACCAGGTCTACAACCAGGCCGCCGTCGGGCTGTGCCTGTCCGCCGTGGAAGGGGCGATGTATTCCAGCATGGAATATCTGATGGCCGGATTGCCGATCGTCAGCACGCCGAGCCTCGGCGGGCGCGACGTCTATTTCGATCCGGACTATTGCCTGATCGTCGATCCGGAGCCGACGGCCGTTCGCCGCGCCGTCGAGCGGCTTCGGGATCGCGCCATGCCGCGCGAGGAAATCCGCGGCAGGACGCTGGAAAAGGTTCGCGCCCAGCGGCAGGAACTCACCGCGTTCCTGTCGGCGCTTCTGCGGCGCAAGGGCAGCAGCGCTCCCCCGCTGGAGACGTGGCCGTTCTCAGGCACCGAGGGCTTGATGCGCTGGGCCACCGTGCGGGAAATTGCCACGCTCGTCGGCGAACCGGACCGCGCCTGACCGCTTGGCCGTTTACAGCGCTGCCGTGTAGCCTTAATCCCAAGACACATAAACACGCACCTGCCTCAAGGGTGCGCGAAGGCGAGGAAATCAAAAGCATCATGGCCAGGAAAACCGAAAGCAGCGGCCCCTCCGTCAGTCCAGAGGAGGCGCTGGAATTCCACGCCATGGGACGGCCCGGCAAGCTGGAGATCGTCGCCACCAAGCCGATGGCCACGCAACGCGATCTAAGCCTCGCCTATTCGCCTGGCGTCGCCGTTCCCGTGCGTGCCATCGCCGAGGATCCGAGCCGCGCCTTCGATTATACGACGCGCGGCAATATGGTCGCCGTCATCTCGAACGGCACCGCCATTCTCGGTCTCGGCAATCTCGGCGCGCTGGCCTCGAAGCCGGTCATGGAAGGCAAGGCGGTGCTGTTCAAGCGTTTCGCCGATGTCGATTCCATCGATCTTGAAGTGGCGACCGAGGATGCCGACGAGTTCATCAACTGCGTACGCTTCCTCGGCCCCTCTTTCGGCGGCATCAACCTCGAGGACATCAAGGCGCCGGAATGCTTCATCATCGAGCAGCGGCTGCGCGAGCTGATGGACATCCCCGTCTTCCATGACGACCAGCACGGCACGGCAATCATCTCGGCCGCCGGCCTGATCAACGCGCTGGAGATCACCGGCCGCGACATGAAGACTACCAAAATGGTCTGCAACGGCGCGGGCGCCGCCGGCATCGCCTGCATCGAACTGATGAAGGCGATGGGTTTTTCGCCGGAAAACATCACCCTGTGCGACACCAAGGGCGTGGTCTTCCAGGGCCGCACCGAAGGCATGAACCAGTGGAAGTCGGCACATGCGGTCAAGACCGAGGCGCGCAGCCTGGCCGAGGCGCTGGACGGCGCCGACGTCTTCCTCGGCCTGTCAGCCAAGGGGGCACTCACTACCGCCATGGTGCAGTCGATGGCCAAGAACCCGATCATCTTCGCCATGGCCAATCCCGACCCGGAGATCACGCCGGAGGAAGTGGCCGAGATCCGCACCGACGCCATCATGGCAACGGGCCGCTCGGACTATCCGAACCAGGTCAACAATGTGCTGGGCTTTCCCTATATCTTCCGGGGAGCGCTCGATGTGCGCGCCACCACCATCAACGACGAGATGAAGATCGCGGCCGCCAGGGCGCTTGCCGAGTTGGCGCGCCAGGATGTGCCGGATGATGTCGCCGCCGCCTATCAGGGCAACCGTCCGAAATTCGGCCCCAACTACATCATCCCGGTGCCGTTCGATCCGCGCCTGATCTCGGCGATCCCGCTGGCGGTGGCGAAGGCGGCGATGGAATCCGGCGTCGCCCGCAAGCCGATCCTCGATCTCGACCGCTATGCGCAGGAACTGTCCGCCCGCCGCGATCCGATTGCATCCACCTTGCAGCGCATCTACGACCGCGTGCGCCGCCAGCCCAAGCGCATCGTCTTCGCGGAGGGCGAGGAGGAGCAGGTGATGCGCGCCGCCGTCTCCTATGTGAACCAGAGGCTCGGCACGGCGATCCTGCTCGGCCGCGATGACGTCATCAAGGACAATGCCCGCAATGCCGGCATCGACCTGAACAAGCCGGGCCTGGAGATCATCAATGCCAGGCTGTCGCGCCGCAACGGCATCTACACCGACTATCTCTACGAGCGCATGCAGCGGAAGGGTTTCCTGTTCCGCGACTGCCAGCGGCTGATCAACAACGACCGCAACCATTTCGCCGCCTGCATGGTGGCGTTGGGCGATGCCGACGGCATCGTCACCGGCGTCACCCGCAACTATTCGACCGCGCTCGACGACGTGCGCCGCATCATCGACGCCAAGCCCGGCCACCGCGTCATCGGCGTGTCGATCGTGCTGGCGCGGGGCAGGACGGTGCTGGTCGCCGACACCGCCGTGCACGACATGCCGAACGCCGAACAGATCGCCGACATCGCCGAGGAGGCGGCCGGCTTCGCCCGCCGCATGGGCTACGAGCCGAGGCTCGCCATGCTTGCCTATTCCACCTTCGGCCATCCGCAGGGAGAACGTTCCGAGCGCGTGCAGGAGGCGGTGCGCATCCTCGACAAGCGCCGCGTCGATTTCGAATATGACGGCGAGATGGCAGCGGACGTCGCGCTGAACCCGCGCGCCATGGCGCAATATCCGTTCATCCGGCTGACCGGCCCGGCCAATGTGCTGATCATGCCGGCATTCCACTCGGCCTCGATCTCTACCAAGATGCTGCAGGAACTCGGCGGCTCGACCGTCATCGGCCCGCTGCTGGTCGGCCTCAACAAGCCGGTCCAGATCGTCTCGCTCAACGCCAAGGACTCGGACATCGTGAACATGGCGGCGATCGCCGCCTATACGGCGGGGAACTGACGAGGCCGTTTCATTGCTTGAGTCAAAACAAAAAGGCCCGCGGCGATGCCGCGGGCCTTTACTTTGCGATCTTTGCGTTCGATCAGAAGTTGCGCTGGAAACGGACGATACCGCCCCAACTGTTTTCCTTGTCGGCCTTGGTGAAGTTGAAGTCGTCGGCCTGGCCGAACTTGCCGTCATGGTAGTAGTCGACTTCGGTCGTGACCGTGAAGCCGGGAACGGGCGTGTAGGCTACGTTTGCCGCGACGGCGAAGTTCTTGGCGTCGTCGGCCGAGACCTGGAGGTTGAAGGCGGTCTTCGGATCGAACTTGTACGTGCCGCCGCCCCAGACGGCCCAGTTGCCGCCCCAGGGCTTGTAGAAGCCGCGGCCTTTGGCATGGTCGATGAAGTTGTCGTCGGTGCCGTAGCCGCCCATGACGAACAGCGACAGTTCCTTGGTGACGTTGACGTCCAGGCGAACCTTGCCGGCCACTTCCTCGTAGTTGCTGTCATAGGCGACGACGCCGGTGATCGCGCCCCAGTCGCCCTTGTACTTCAGGCCGCCGACGACATGCGGGACATAGCTGTCGATCGTGCCGGCGATGAGCACGGTGCTGCCGCTGGTGACGTCCGCACCTTCTTCGAGCGAGACCACGCCCGAGAAGCCGCTGCCGGCGTCGAAATAGTAGCTGACGACGTTGGTGACCTTGATGCCGTACGGGATGATCGTGTCCTGCACCACGTTGCCGGCATAGCCGATGAACTGGTCGTAAGGCGTCTCATCCACACCGACGCGCAGGCCGCCGAGCTGGACCCAGCCGAATTCCAGGTTCACCGCCGACGCACCGTTCTTGAAGTTGAAGCGGGTCTCGGTATAGGTCTTCAACGTGCCGAGCTCGGTCTCCTGGCCGGTCCAGGTCCTCAGTGCGAAACGGGCGTTCTTGTTCCAGCTGTTCTGCGAGTCGCCGTCCATGACGTCGGTCGTCTTGCGGCCGTCGAGGGTGCCGGGATCGCCGAAGCCGGCGTCATAGCGGATGTAGCCGCCGACGCGCAGGCAGGTCTCGGTGCCGGGGATGTAGAAGTAGCCGGCGCCATAGACGTCGCAGATCTTGACGTATTCGGCCGGTTCCGGCTCGGCGACGGTCACCGCGTCGGCGGCGCGCGCGCCCGAAACTGCGATCAGGGCCGCAGCGGAGCCGAGAAGAAGGCTCTTGATGTTCATTTTCTTGAATCTCCAGTCAAAGGTTCAAGACAGGCCTGACATGCCCTTCGGCTTTTGCCACCCCCGTCCCCATCATTGAAAAAGTCGCGCACCGGCGCCGCTTCTTCGCCTTGGACATGGCTTAATCGGCCGTCACGTACAACAGAGATTGTGTCTGAAAGGCGGCTTTTTGATTCTTATGAAGGTCATGTTGCCCAAATATCACGTCATATATTTGTAAAAATGGAACATATTGAACAATCTATACAATCGAAACGCAAAGAATGACACGGAAACGTGCCAAATGTGCCAATATTACAGTTTTATGACGAAAGATTTGCCGGCTAAAGGGAAGGGCGAACTTGAAAAAACGAATCCGGGTCAGGACAGCCCGCGGGCTGCGCGTACCACGTCCTCGACCATGTCATCCCTCAACATCTCGATGGGAACGTGGCCATCCAACTCCGGCGACGGCCGGCTCAGCCAAAACCAGGCAAGCCTCGGATTGGCGATCGCCGAAAGCACCTCGCTGATCCCCGGGACCGGCCTGCCGTCGACGAACTGGGCCAAGGGGAAGACATGTTTGCGGCCGCCCTTGCGCAAGGCAACGACCTCACCGCGTCTTTGCCAGCGATGCAGCGTGGAGCGCGGGATACGGAGCCTCTCTTCCAGATAGGTCGAGCCGGCGACCTCGCCGGCCCAATCCTCGATCAGCATGGATTGCAGGTCCGCGGCTCGCTTGGCGATCGGCTGGGCCGTCGGCCTCCCTGTCTCCGACTTCGGCGGCGAGCGCCCGAAGGCGCGGTCGGATATGGCCGCGCCGTCGCTCGTTTCGTTCCCCGTCATCACACGGAGAAAGTCGGAGGCAAGGTCGGTCCACTCGCCGTTGAAGGAGCCGATGGCAAGGCGCTGCGCCGGCGGCAGGAAGGGGAGGGCGGCAGCCACATGGCCCGCGATCTTGCTTGCCGAAGTCAGCGCCTCGGCGTCCAGCATGACGCCATGCTGCATCAGCGCCTGTCGCACGGCTTCGGCCATAAGGCCTGCCAATGCCTCTTGTGAAATCCCGTCGGACGGGTTCTGGAATCTGGTCATGAATCTATCTTGCGGCCCGCGCTCCTCCCCAGGCGCCGGCGGTTGCTGAAAATTCTATCGCGGACAATAAAATATGCGACGGCAACGGGCCTCGCGGCCCGGCAACTTGCTGGTTTGCATCTTCACACCCCTGGTTTGGCGTGCCGAAATGTCAGTCGCGGAACGCCTCATTTTGCATCTTAGAAGTCCAACGTGACAGGTCCGCGACAGGCGGCCCTGTTTGGAGGCAGCCGGCGATGACGCAACGGCATCTCTTCCCACGCAATTGCGGGACCGAAAGCCGCCACTGCTTTGTCAGGGTGTTCACAAGCGGATCATCGTTTCGCGGGAGCGATGATCTGCTCTATCTCTTTGTTTCGGCACGATTTTCGACGGAAGGCTACAGCGAACACACCAAGCCCGTCCGTAGGCCGATTAGAGAAGCCCGGCTTGCTCGGCCTCGCGGCGCAGGTTCTGGCGCGGGCGCGGGCCGATCTGCTGGATCACCAGCCCGGCCGCCAGCGAGCCGAGGTCGCCGCAGTCCTTGAGGCTGCGGCCGGTCGTGTAGCCGTAGAGGAAGCCGGCGGCATAGAGGTCGCCGGCGCCGGTCGTGTCGACCAGTTCCTTGATCTTCGTCGCCTGGATGGTGACGGTCTCGTCGCCGCGCACGATCACCGAGCCTTTTTCAGAACGGGTGACGGCGGCTATTCTGCAATCCTTGCGGATGGCGGCGAGCGCCTCCTCGAAGGAGGCGGTCTGGTAGAGCGACTTGATCTCGTGGCTGTTGGCAAAGACGATGTCGACGGTGCCCGAACGCATCAGCTCGAGGAATTCGTCGCGGTAGCGGTCGACGCAGAAGGAATCCGACAATGTCATCGACACTTCGCGGCCGGCCGCATGCGCCAGCTTCGCCGTCTGGCGGATAGCCTCCTTGGCGCGCGGCGGATCCCACAGATAGCCTTCGAAATAGGTCACCTTGGAGCCGGAGGCCTTGTCGGCCTCGACATCCTCGGGGCCAAGTTCGACGCACGCGCCGAGATAGGTGTTCATCGAACGCTCGCCGTCGGGCGTGACGAAGATCATCGAGCGCGCCGTCGGCGGTTCGCCCTCGAGCGGCCCGGTATCGAAGGCCACGCCCTGGGCATGGATGTCGTGCGTGTAGATTTCGCCCAGTGCGTCGTTCGACACCTTGCCGAAGAAGGCTGCCCGTCCGCCGAGGCTGGCGACACCAGCCGCCGTGTTGCCGGCGCTGCCGCCGGAAGCTTCGATCGCTGGTCCCATGCGGCTGTAAAGCAATTCGGCGCGCCTGGCGTCGATGAGGTTCATCGCGCCCTTGATGATGCCGTTGGTCTCGAGAAAAGCCTCGTCGCATTGCGCGATGATGTCGACAATGGCATTGCCGATGCAAAGCACGTCATATTCCGGCATCAAAATCTCCGCCAAGGACTGCCCGGCTATCTGGCATGCCGGCCGGGCGCGGGTCTAGCGAGTTGGCGCCGCTTTGCCTACCCTGAAAATCGCGCTTGCCTTCCGTGACGCCGCCCCCCGGCGCCGATTGTTCGCCGGCTGCGGCAGCGTTCGTATCGAACTGGCCCACAACAGTCACGACCCTGACAGCTATGGTTTCACCGCGATCCAAACATTTCCGCGGCGTCGCGGGCTAGAAGCGGATCGTTCCGGCGACAGGCTGAAGGGCGCGAACCACGAATGTCCGAGAAGACCGAAATGTCCACCGACCTGGCGCTGCTCGGCGTCCTGGCGGTGCTGTGGGGCGCTTCGTATACCTTCATCAAGATCGGCGTCGAGACGATCCCGCCCGTGACCTTCATCGCCGCCCGGACGCTGATCGCCGGGGCTATTCTCTTCACCATCATCCGCTGGCGCGGCCTCGCCATGCCCGCCGACGCGCCGACATGGCGCCGGTTCGCCTTCCAGGCCTGCCTCAACAGCGTCGTGCCGTTCACGCTGATCGCCGCCGCCGAGCGCTCGGTCGATGCCGGCCTTGCCACCATCCTCAATTCGACGTCGCCGATCTTCACCTTCCTGCTGACGGCATTGGTCACGCGCCATGAGCCCGTCACGGCGCGCAAGCTGGTCGGTGTCGGCGCCGGCATCGTCGGCATCTGTCTCATCATCGGCACGGAGGCGCTTGGCGGACTTGGCCATGAGCTGTGGGCTCAGCTTGCGATCGTCATTGCGACGATCTCCTATGCCGGAGCAGCGATTTTCGGCCGCGGCTTCAAGGGCCTCGATCCGATGATACCCGCCGCGGGTTCGATGCTTTGCGGCGCCGTGATGCTCGTGCCGTTCAGCCTGATCGTCGACCGGCCCTGGACGCTCGCGCCTTCGGCCGCGTCGATCCTGGCCCTGCTTGGACTGTCGGTCTTTTCGACGGCGCTGGCCTTCGTCATCTATTTCCGGCTGATCCACACGCTGGGCTCGGTCGGCACCACCTCCCAGGCCTATCTGCGCGTGCCGATCGGCGTCGGCATCGGCGCCATCGTCCTCGGCGAAAGCCTCGGGCCAGCGGCCTTGGTCGGCATGGCCTTCGTCGTTGCAGGCGTCGCGGCAATGACGATTCCGGCCAGGCAAGCCAGGCTCGCGCGATAATGCATGTCGCCCAAAAGTGTGAAGCGGTTTTGGGGCCAAGCGACATGCTTCGAGACAATGCATGTCGCCCAAAAGTGTGAAGCGGTTTTGGGCCAAGCGACATGCTTCGAGACAAAACCCAAAGCGCGTCGACGAGACGCGCTTTGGTTGCGCCAGGGATCGAGGCGGCCTATCTGCGAAGCGTCGTTTCTCGATGAGGGCCTGGACCTGCCGTGATCCTAGACGCCGCCCGCGCCGCCGCCAGCCGGCTGTTCTCGCCTGAATTCCGCTCCGTCTTCCTGAAGACGCTGGGGCTGACGCTGCTCGCTTTGGTGGCGCTCTGGCTCGGCCTCGACAGCCTGCTCGAATGGCTGGCCTGGCCCTGGCTGCAAGCGCTGCTGCCAGATCTGCCGTCCTGGGCTGGATGGCTGGGCGGCATCATCGCCGGCATCGTTCTGGCTGTGGGCTTGGCCTTACTCGTCGCGCCGGTCACGGCGATCGTCGCCGGCCTCTTCCTCGACGATGTCGCCGAAGTGGTCGAGCGTACCGACTATCCCAACGATCCGCCCGGCAGGCCCGTGCCCGCGCTGCATTCGCTCGTGCTGGCGATCAAATTCTTCGGCGTGGTGGTCCTCGGTAACATCGTCGCGCTGCTCTTGCTTCTGGTGCCGGGCATCAA
Source organism: Mesorhizobium sp. B3-1-8 (assembly GCF_006439495.1). Taxonomy (NCBI): domain Bacteria; kingdom Pseudomonadati; phylum Pseudomonadota; class Alphaproteobacteria; order Hyphomicrobiales; family Phyllobacteriaceae; genus Mesorhizobium; species Mesorhizobium sp. B3-1-8. The sequence goes on along the minus strand of NZ_VFTK01000001.1, from coordinate 102,753 downwards.
CATTGCCGCCTTCTTCATCGTCAACGGCTATCTGCTCGGCCGGGAATTCTTCGAGTTTGCCGCCATGCGTTTTCGTCCCGAACCCGAGGCCAAGGCGCTGCGCCGCAAATATGCCGGCACTGTGTTCCTCGCCGGACTGGTCATCGCCCTGTTCCTGGCGGTGCCGCTGCTCAACCTTCTGACGCCGCTTTTCGCGGCCGCCATGATGGTGCATCTGCACAAGGCGGTTTCGGCGCGGCAGCCGGTCTAGCCCTGCTCCTTGCCCTCCCGGAACAGCGCCTGCAGCTTGCCGAACGGCATCGCCGCCCGGGTGAAGCCGAAGGTGCCGTCCTGCTGGATCTCGCGGGCCGCCGTCTCCAGCATGCCATAGGCGAAATTGGTCAGCCATGGTCCGAGCGAGATGCGCTTGACGCCGGCCATGGCAAGGTCGGCGATGGTGAAGCCTGGCCGGGCCATCACATTGACCGGCCGGCTCACCGACGAGCAGATCGTGCGCACCATCCCGACGTCGCTAATGCCCGGCGCGTAGAGCACGTCGGCGCCGGCTTTCTCGAAAGCCTGCAGCCGCTTGATGGTATCGTCGAGATCGCTCTTGCCCCACAGGAAATTCTCGGCCCGCGCGGTGAAGACGAAATCGTGCTTGAGCGCGCGGGCAGCCTCGACGGCCGCCGCGACGCGTTCGGTCGCCAGCGCGAAATCGTAGATCGGATTGGCGGCGTCGCCGGTGTGGTCCTCGATCGAGCAGCCGGCGAGGCCCGCGGCTTCGGCCGCGAAGATGGTTTCGGCCGCCTGCTCGGGGCTGTCGCCCTTGCCGCGCTCCAGATCGGCCGAAACCGGCAGGTCTGTCGCCGCAGTCACCTCGCGGCAATGGTGGATCATGGCGTCGAACGTCACGGCGCCGTCCGGCAGGCCGCGCGAGAAGGCAAAGCCGGCGCTGGTCGTCGCCAGCGCCTTGAAACCGAACGAAGCGAGAAGCTTGGTCGTGCCGATATCCCAGGGGTTGGGTATGACGAAGGTGGAGGCATGCAGATCGCGAAAAATCTTGCCCTTGTCCATGGCGGGTCCTCGATTGGGGTCGTAGGGGGAATTTATCGCGCTCGCTCGAACCGGGCAAACGAATGCGTCTGGCTCAGAAGCGCTCGGCGTTTTCTGCTGACAATTTCTCGAAGGCGCCAGAATCCTTGACGTAGCGCGACGCCTTGGCATCCCAGCGATAGGTGACGGAGATATCGTGCGAGACGGCCTTGGGCGCGGGTTCCTCGCAGCTTTCGCCGCTCGGCTTGGTGGCGTCGGTCACCGTCACCTTGATCGCCGAATAGGGTTTGTCGCCAGCATGCGTCTGGAAGGACAGGTCCTGCGTGCGCTTATAGGCGCAGACATTCTCGTCGAACGTGTTGATCTGGTCGATAGGCTCGAAGCGGCCGTCGCGGACCAGGATCAGGATCGTGCCGACATAGCCCTGGTTCGAATTGAAATGCGTGCTCATGGTTATGAGCGCGTCGTCATCCGGGCTGATCGCGAGCTTGCCCGGATCGCGAAAATAGGTGCTTTGGTCGGTTCCGACATTGACGGCGTCGAGCAGCTTCGGCTTGCCCGTGATGTCGTAAAACGCCAGCGCGGCAAACCCTTCGGCGCTGTCCTGCGCCTGGCCGAGGTCGAAAAGCATCGCCAGCCGGTCCTTGCCGCCTGCCTTGACGGCGAGCGCGGCGGCATTGGAAAGGCTGATGGTCTCGGGCGGCGAGCCGCCCTCGTCGCCGCCGAGGATGTCGCGCATCTCGATCGGCGCGCTGCCCTTGTAGAAACCGTCGTCGCCGGCCTTGAGATCGGGCACGATCATTTCGGCGAGGTCGAAATAGGTAACGTCTCGATGTCCGGGAACGGCGCTGCTCAGCTCGGGAAAGCTGACGGCCTGGGTCGCCGCGGCCGTCCACAGGCACGGCAACAGCAGGCATGCAAGCATGAAACGGCATAGTATGGAAATCATGGACCGCGCCCCCTCGGATGCGCTCACGCTAGCACGGCGTTTTGCGGTGCGCAGCCGGGTGCGATCAGCGTATGGGCACGAGTCCGGCCAACTCCCGCATGTCGTCGAACAATATGCCGCCGGCCGCCGCCAGGCCGTCGCGATCGGAGAACGGATCGGCGTGGTAGGAGAACACCCGCATGCCGGCGGCGATGCCGGCCTGGGTACCGGCGACGCTGTCCTCGATGACGATGCTGTCGGCCGGCGCGAAGCCCATCGTCTTTGCGGCATGCAGGAAGAGGTCCGGGAACGGCTTGCCGCGCCCGACCATGGTCGAGGAGAACATGGCATGCTCGAACAGCGGCAAAAGCCCGGTCTGCCCAAGCGTGATGTGCATCTTGAAGACCCGCGCCGAGGAGGCGACGCAATAGGCAATGCCGGCCTTGCGCACCGTCTCGATGAAGTCGCGCACATAGGGGATCGCCTCGACGCCACGCGAGAAAAGGTCCGGCAGGCCGGCATTCCAGCGATCGACGAAGTCGGAGCCGAGCCTGACCTCGGTCGTCTCTTCGATCTCCTTCTGCACCGAGGCCATGCTGCGGCCGGAGAAGTTCTTGCGGCAATATTCGAATGTCGTCGTAAAACCGGCGGCGGTCAGCCATTCGGCAAGGCGCCTGTTGGCAAGGTTCTCGGTGTCGACCAAGACCCCGTCGCAGTCGAAAATAACGAGTTTAGGGATTGCCATTCAAGCGGTGCCGGTCGACCCGAAACCGCCAGCGCCCCGCGTCGTGCCGCCGGCCAGCGCGCGTTCCTCGACCGCAACCTGGGTCACGGCGGCGAAGACGATCTGGGCGATGCGCAGGCCGCGCGTCACTGAAAAATCCTCGTCGCCGAGATTGACCAGCAGCACCTTCACCTCACCGCGATAGTCGCTGTCGACGGTGCCGGGCGAGTTGAGCACGGTAAGGCCATGCTTGAAGGCAAGGCCGGAGCGTGGCCGCACCTGGCCTTCCATGCCTTCGGGGATTTCCAGGACAAGTCCGGTCGGCACCAGGGCTCGCTTTCCAGGCAGGATGAGCAACGGCCGGTCTTCCGGCACCGCCGCGCGCAAATCCATGCCGGCGGCGCCCGCGCTCTCATAGGCCGGCAGAGGCAAGCCCTCGCCATGCGGAAGCCTGACGAAACCGACGGTGGGGCCGATGACGGAGGTAGGATAAACAGCGGTGCGCATGAGCACACTCCTATCGGCGCGAAAGCCGATTCGGTCAACTCTGACGTAGGGCCTATCAACGGCTTTCTTTCGCGTCCGGTTCCAGGGCCGTCAGCGCAGTTCCACCGGCACCACGGTCGTCTCCTTGATCTCCTCCATGACGAAGGAGGCCGAGACGTCCGACAGCGCCACCTTGGCGATCAGCCGCTGGTAGAGACGGTCATAGGCTTTCACGTCGGCGACACGGGCGCGCACCACATAGTCGAGATCGCCCGACATGCGGTAGACGCCGGTTATCTCCGGAAAGCCGGTCACCGCCGCGCGGAATTTCTGCAGCCAGTCCGGATCGTGGTTGGAAGTGCGGATCAGGATGAACACAGACAGGCCGAGGCCCAGCTTGTCGGCATCGACCAGCGCGACGCGACCGGTGATGACGCCATCTTCCTCCAGGCGCTTGACGCGCCGCCAGCAGGCATTGCGCGACAGCGCCACCCGCTCCGACAGCTGATCGACCGACAGCGTGCCGTCGCGTTGCAGTTCGGCCAGCAATCTTCGATCGATCTCATCAATTTCCACCGACATGTTGGGATGAATGTCCCATGAAGCCGGCAAAAGCAAGGACAATTTGGGACCGATGAACCAAACCCATGTGGCACGATACTCAGCATCGGGGCTCATCCCGGCAGGAGGGATCACCATGACGACCAGGCTTGCGGCGCTCTTCACCTCTCACCCGGAGAAGGTCGGCGAGACCTATTTCGGCCACATGGCCTTCGCCGCCTGGTTCTGTTCGCGGCTGTCGATGGCGGCGGGCGCCGCGCTCGTTCACGCTTTCTTGCCATTTCTGTTCGAAACTACGGCGAGCCGAATCGTTCGCGAACTCTATGAGCGCACGCACAACAGAGGCTCGCATGCGTCAAGGAGCCGGCGGCTCTGATGGATCGCGCCTGATAGATGGTGGAAAGCGATGTGCCGGTGGGCGGCCTATCTTGGTGAAGCGGTCTTCCTCGAAGACATCATCACCGCGCCCTGCCACTCGCTGATTGCCCAAAGCCACTGCGCCCAGGAAGCCAAGTCGCCGACCAATGGCGACGGCTTCGGACTCGCCTGGTATGGCGACCGGCCCGAGCCCGGCCTTTATCGCGACATCCTGCCGGCCTGGTCCGACCCCAATCTGAAGAGCCTTTGCCGGCAGATAAAATCCGGCCTGTTTCTGGCCCATGTCCGCGCCTCGACCGGCGGCGCCACCAGCCGCATGAACTGCCACCCCTTCATCTCCGGCCGCTGGTCGTTCATGCATAACGGCCAGATCGGCGGCTTCGAAAAGATCCGCCGCGCGCTGGAAAATTCGCTTTCCGACGCGGTCTTCGACCAGCGCGAGGGCACTACCGATTCCGAACTCTTTTTCCTGCTGATGATCGATGAAGGATTGTCCGGCGATCCGCAGGGCGCGGTCTCGCGGGCGACCGGCCGCGTGCTCGATACGTCGCGCCGGACCGGCATCGAGCCCTCCCTGAAACTGACGGCGGCCTTTTCCGATGGCCAGGCGCTGTACGCGGTTCGCTATGCCACCGACGACCATGCGCCGACGCTCTATACCGGCGCCTTCGCCAAGCGCGACGGCCATTGCATCGTCTCGGAGCCTTTCGACCGCGACGGTGGCGAGTGGCAAGCGATACCCCCGGCGAGCTTCGTCACCATGACGAGGGACGGTACCGGGATCCGTCCGTTTGCGCCGGCGGCGAATAAGCTGGCGCTGGTCGGCTGACGCAAATCCCAGGCTGCCGCGTTCAGGCAGAGATCAGCAAAACGTAAGCACGGCGTAAGGACGCCAAAGCTCCCTCCTGTCATCTGTGGCGCCGGACGAGCCGCGAATTCATTCGCACGCTCAAAAGCGAATCGATAAGAGGATCACAGGACAATGTGCCGGTGGGCAGCCTATCTCGGCGACGCGATCTTCCTGGAAGATGTCATCGCCGCACCCTCCCATTCCCTGATCGCTCAGAGCCGCCAGGCGCGGGAGGCGAAATCGCCGACCAATGCCGACGGCTTCGGCGTGGCCTGGTATGGCGATCGGCCGGAACCCGGCCTTTACCGCGATGTCCTGCCAGCCTGGTCCGATACCAATCTCAGCAGTCTCGGACGCCAGATAAAATCCGGCCTGTTCCTGGCCCATGTGCGCGCCTCGACGGGCGGCGGCACCGGCCGCGCGAACTGCCACCCCTTCGTCTCGGGCCATTGGTCGTTCATGCACAACGGCCAGATCGGCGGCTTTGAGCGGGTCCGTCGGGTGCTGGAGAATTCGCTCTCGGATGCGCTGTTCGACCAGCTCGAAGGGACCACGGATTCCGAACTCTTTTTCCGCGTGATGCTCGACGAAGGCCTCGCGCAGGATCCGCAAGGCGCGGTGTCCCGCGCCACCAGCCGCGTGCTCGAGGCTGCGCGCCGCGCTGGCATCGAGCCGGCCCTGAAACTGACCGCCGCCTTCAGTGACGGAAGGGCGCTTCACGCCGTTCGCTACGCCACCGACGGCCAGGCTCCGACGCTCTACACCGCCGCCTTCGCCAAGGGCGTTGGTCGTTGCATCGCCTCGGAACCGTTCGATCGCGATGGCCGCACCTGGCACGAGATTCCGCAATCGAGCTTCGTGACGATGACCCGCGACCGCACCAGCATCCGGCCGTTCGCGCCAGCTGCCGCCGCGCTGGCGCTGGCGAGCTGAGGTCTCGGCATACTCTCTGCCGGCGGCTTCCGCCGCCAGCCGGCTACTGATCGAAGCGCGACAGAGCGTAAGGCGCCAGCAACGCATCGCGCTCGTCGTCGAGGATTTCGCGGGCAACGAACAGCCCCACGGCCGGCGCCAGCGTGATGCCGGAATGGGTGACGGCGATGTAGAGGCCGCCGACACCGTCGGCGCGGCTGACGATCGGGAAACCATCGGCCGGCGTCGGACGGTAGCCGATCGTGTGGAAGTCGAGTTCCAGCCCGTCGGCGCCGCGCAGCTTCGCTTTCATCGCCTCGAAAAGCGCGCGCGCGTCGGCCTGCGGGTTCTCGCCCGGCTCGCCGCCGCCGAAGTCAGAGCCGGCGACGATGCGTCCCTCGGCCGTCTGGCGCATATGCAGTTTCTCGGCCAGCACCAGCCCGTTGAGCAGCTTCTTGCAGGGGCGAGAATGCACGATCAGGCCGGGCGGGGTCCCGATCGGCAGCTTCACGCCCGCCGTCGAGGCGATCGCCGGAGCACCGGCTCCCGCTGCAATCACCACCTCGTCGGCGGCGATGCGCTCGCCCGATACGACGACGCCCGTGACCTTGCCGTTGGACAGCGCCAGCGCATCGACAGTCCCCGTGACGATCCGCGCGCCGCGCCGTTCGGCGTCCGCCAGCAGCGCTTTTGTGGTCGCCACAGGCTCGGCCACGCCTTCCTCTGCGACGTAGAGCGCAAACGCCGGAAGCTCCGCCAGGTTGGGCTCGATGCGCGCCGCTTGTTCGCGCCCGACCCGCGCGATGCCATAGCCCCAGGACGAATGCTCGGCCGCGTACGTCTCGAGCTCGTCCGCGCGCAGGTCCCAGCACAGGCCGCCACACCAGGCGAGCGGCAGGCCGGACAGGTCGTTCGCCAGCCGTTTCCATTCGGCCATGGCGCGGATGCGCAGCCGGAAGTAGGGTTCCGGATTGCCCCAGCTTGCATTGATCCAGGCGAAGGAATTCGGCGTGGCGACGCCACCGGCGCCGCTTGTCGAGACGACCGTAACGCGCGCGCCGGCTTTCGTCAGATGCCAGGCGATCGAGGCGCCGATGATACCGGCGCCGACGACGATGACTTGTTTTGCGCTGCTCATGCCGGACCTTTTGAGGAGAATTCCCCGTCATGTCACCATGCCGGCTTGACCTCAAGTGGGAGGCGGCTAGGCACCGCCCACCGCTACCGCCTGCGCGCCGGCAATCAGGTCCTTCAGCTCTTCGCAGCGCCGCATGAGCCGGGAAGAGTCGACTTTCTTCGCGACCGCCAGCGCGGTGCCGAGCTCCAGCTCAGCGCCGGAACGATCGCCGATCTTGATGAGCAGCGCCGCGAGCGACAGCCTGGCGTCGGCGACATTGATCGGCGAGCCGATCTCGTTCCAGCGCCAGCATGCGATCTGCAGCTCCCGGGCAGCTTCGGCGAGGCGCTCTTCCTGCATGAAAAGCTCCGCCTTGGCTTCCGCGGTCAGCGCCTGGATGGAGGCCATCGGCCAGCGCTGCGGCTGGGTCTCCAATTCGGCGATTACCTCTCTCGCCCGCTCGCGCCGATTGATGCGCGCCGCCACTTTGGCCAGCGTGGCAAGGACCATGCCTCGCCGCTGCAACGTCGGCCAGCCATTGCCCACCAAGGACCGTTCGAGAGCGCTGAAAGCGGCCTCCGCCTGCCCTTGCTCGAGTTGCAGCAGCGCAAACCCGGGCTGCGGATCCCAGCCCGCGGCGTGCGACGCGCGGTAGGCGGTTTCGGCCTCCGTGAATTCTCCGGCCGCGAGGTGAATATCGCCCAGCACGCGCAAGGCATCGCCCGTCGCCCAGGGCGCGTCGAGGGCGAGCTGGTCGAGCGCCGTGCGCACCAACGCCTCCGCCTCCTTCAGCGTGCCATGAACGCCGAGCACTTCGGCGCGGTGCAGCCGGCACGAGCCCGAAAGGTCTTCCAGCCCATGTCCCCTGCACCAGTCCTCATAGCCAAGCGTCCATTGGTTGGCGCGTGACCAGTCGCCGAAATTCCGGCAGGCCCACAGGATGTTGCAGTAGAGGATGCCGCCGACAACCGGGTCGACGTCGCTGGACAGGCCGAGCGCCGCGGCAAAATCCTGATCCTCCTGCCCGGATTTGGTTTCGCCGAGGCAAAGCTTGAAGAAGCCGCGATAGATCAGGCCGAGGGACTCCACGACCGGATCGTCGAGATGCCTGCCGACCGCGAAGGCTTGCTCGGCGAGCGCAAGCGCCTGCTCCGGCTCGGCTTCCGCGCCCATGATGCGCGCGCCCATCCAGCACCAGAGGCCGTGCTCCCTGCTGTCGTTGGCGGCATCGATCAATTGCGCGGCACGCTTGTGCCAGCCCTTGGCGACGGCAAGTTCGCCTCTCTCGAGATGGATTCTGGCCAGGGTTATTGCCGGCGAAGCCGCGCGCAGGCGCTCGCCGGCGACGCCAAAGGCCGTCACCGCGCGCGCCAGAAGCGGGATCGCTTCGGCCGGCCGCCCCATGCATTCCAATGCCAGCGCCCATTCCTCGAGGTCGGGCGTGAGCAACTCGTCGGCGGCATCCGCTTTTGCGAAGAAAGCCGCGGCCTCGTGCCATTTTCTGACTGCAACGGCCGCGCGTGCCGACAGGATTGATGAACCGGGGCTCGAAGGCCCGTTGCCCGCATCGGCCCGCGCCGGTCCGTTTTCCGAAGCGGTCGCCGGGTCGAGGCAAATCCGGTAGCCGAAGCGGGGCAGGTTGCGCAGTGACGTCTCCATACCGCCCTGGCGAAGGATGCCGCGGGCAAGGCTCGCGACGCGCTGCAGCGAAGCCTCGGTCACCGTCACGCTGGGCCACAGCGTCTCAAGCAATTCGTCCTTGCTCATGGCACGGTCCTGGTGCCGCAGCAAAATGGCGATGAAATCGAAGACGAGGGGCTGCGCCTCGATCTCGTTTCCAGCGAGACGAAGGGCACGGGAGTCTTCATTGAGTTCGAAGTCGCCGAAGCAATAAATTCCCATCGGCAGCAATCCCTGTAACGGCAATAGGCAAAAGATCAGAAGAAGATAAGGGCGGCGTAAGGACTGTTGGCCGCCTGTTCCGTAATTCTCCGTCTGCCTGGCGGGCCAAACCGCAGTTTAGCGCAGCGGCCCCCGGCATGTCACCGGCACCGACCTGATCGGGCGCCCGGGGCATTGAACCCCAGATCAAGGAGATTGCAAAATGCAGAAATACATCATCGAACGGGAGATTCCCAAGGTCGGCACCTTCGAGCGCCAGCAGCTTCGCGACGCCTCCAAGGCCTCGAACGCCGTTCTGGCCGAGCTCGGTCCGGACATCCAGTGGGTCGAATCCTTCGTGGCCGACGACAAGACCTTTTGCGTCTATCTCGCCAAGGACGAAGCGATCATCCAGCGCCACGCCAAGATGAGCGGCTTCCCGGCGACGAAGATCACCGAGGTCAAGCGCCTGTTCGATCCGACGACGGCTTACGCCACCGCCTGACCGGGAGGGATCGATCGTGAAGCGCTTTGCGGAAATCGTCCTAGCGGTCGGCGCCTCGGCGCTGTTTTACAGCACTGCGGTCGCCCATGACATGCCCGATCCCGTGCTCAACCGGTCCCGGGAAATGGCGGCCAAGTATCTCGACATCGAGGTCGCCAAGGCGGACGGCTACCAGCAGCTGTTCGAATGCACGACGCATGACGAGCACGGCACGATGGGCGTCCATTTCATCCATCCCGCCCGCGCCGGCGACGGCAAGCTGGTGCTCGGCGAGCCGGACGTGCTGACCTACGAGCCGGAGGCCGATGGCTCGATGCAGCTCGTCGGCATGGAATATATCGTCTTCGAAAAGGACTGGAAGGGGAAAAGCGTGCCTGAATTCCTCGGCCGCACCCTGCAACGCAAGACGACGGTGGGCGTCCACCCGGTGGACCCCTACTACGAACTCCACGTCTGGCACTGGCGGCACAATCCGGCCGGCATGTTCGCCGACTGGAACCCGTATGTGAGCTGCGAGCACGACCGGTCCTGACCTTTTGTCGGCAAAAGGCCTTTGGGAGGGCCACCGGTGGCCCTCCCTTCACCGTTTTATCGAAAGGAGATATGATCATGACTATCCTTGTGCAGGAGCGTGCGGCCAGTCCGTCCGTACTCCGGCGCGCCTTCGCCGTGGCCATCGATATCTGCCATGCCGGCGGAAGTTTCCTTGCGCGCATCATCCGCATCCGCAGGGATCGCGCCCTGCTGGACGAGTTGCCGGACTACCTGCTGCGCGACATCGGCATCGACCGCTCGGAAATCTCGTCGGTCACCTGGTTCGGCAGCAAGGCCGGTAGCGACGGTCCGTGGATTTGAAGGCCAACGTCTTTTTCCCGTGGCGCTTCCCGGGTCGCGACCAGCACTCTGCCCAAAACCGTCGACAGGCCGGGAAAGCGCTGCTAGAAGCCCGCGCCACAGACAGGATTCCACGACTTGGCAGAAGACATCGAACAGGCCGTATCGCGCCGCCGCACCTTCGCGATCATCGCCCACCCCGACGCGGGCAAGACGACGCTCACCGAAAAGCTGCTGCTGTTCGGCGGCGCCATCCAGCTTGCCGGCGAGGTCAAGGCCAAGAAGGACCGCATCCAGACGCGGTCCGACTGGATGAAGATCGAGCGCGAGCGCGGCATCTCCGTTGTCACCTCGGTGATGACCTTCGAATATGAAGGCAATGTCTTCAACCTGCTCGACACGCCCGGCCACGAGGATTTTGCCGACGACACCTACCGCACGCTGTCGGCGGTGGATTCGGCCGTCATGGTCATCGACGCCGCCAAGGGCATCGAGCCGCGCACGCTGAAGCTGTTCGAGGTCTGCCGGCTGCGCGACATCCCGATCATCACCTTCGTCAACAAGATGGACCGCGAAAGCCGTGATCCGTTCGAGATTCTCGACGAGATCGAGCAGAAGCTGGCGCTCGACACGGCGCCCATCACCTGGCCGATCGGCCGCGGCAGGACGTTTTCCGGCACCTATCACCTGGCGCTCAATGCCGTGCGCAGGGGTGATGAGGAAAAGGAGCGCATGCCCGTCAACGGCCCGGATTCCAACCGCGTCGCCGGGCTCTTGCCGGACAATGAGCGCGAAGCCTTCATCGAGGAACTGGAGCTCGCGCGGGAAGCCTGCCGCCCGCTCGACGTGGAAGCCTTCCGCGAAGGTCATCTGACGCCGGTCTATTTCGGCTCGGCGCTGCGCAATTACGGCGTCCGCGATCTGATCGAGGCGCTGGGCGCCTACGGCCCGCCGCCCCGCGCCCAGGAGGCCGATACCCGCACGGTCGAGGCGACGGAGGAGAAGATGACCTCCTTCGTCTTCAAGATCCAGGCCAACATGGACCCCAACCACCGCGACCGCATCGCCTTCGTGCGCGTCTGCTCGGGCACGCTGGAGCGTGGCATGAAGGCCAAGCTTGTGCGCACCGGCAAGCCGATGTCGCTCTCGGCGCCGCAATTCTTCTTCGCCCGCACCCGCGTCACCGCCGACGAGGCTTACGCCGGCGACGTCGTCGGCATTCCCAACCACGGCACCCTGCGCATCGGTGACACGCTCACCGAAGGCGAGGAGATCCTGTTCCGCGGCGTGCCCAATTTCGCGCCGGAAATCCTGCGTCGCGTGCGCCTCGGCGACGCCATGAAGGCGAAAAAGCTGAAGGAAGCGCTGCACCAGATGGCCGAGGAGGGCGTCGTCCAGCTGTTCTCGCCCGAGGACGGCTCGCCGGCCATCGTCGGCGTCGTCGGCGCGCTGCAGCTCGACGTCTTGAAGGAGCGGCTGAACATCGAATACACACTGCCAGTTGATTTCGAAATGTCGCGTTTCTCGATCTGCCGCTGGATTTCGGCCGACGACAAGGCGGAAGTGCAGCGCTTCATCGAAGCGCATCGCGGCGACATCGCCCGCGATCTCGACAACGATCCGGTGTTTCTGGCCCAGCACGCCTTCTCACTGAATTACGAGGCCGAGCGCTGGAAGGCGATCCGCTTCGCCACCGTCAAGGACTACCAGGTCCGCGACAAGGCGGCGTGATTCTAGTGAGTAGTGAGTAGTGAAGTAGTTGATTGGTAATTGGAAAGAGCTGGCATCGCTACTCACTACTCACTACTCACTACTCACTACTCACTACTCACTACTCACTACTCACTAATTCTCATCCCCTTGCCGCCGCTTCGATCTTGTCGATCTCGATCTTGCCCATCTTCATCATGGCGTCCATGACGCGGCCGGCCTTGCCCCGGTCGGGGTCCATAAGCAGGCGCGGCAGCTGTTCCGGCACCACCTGCCAGGAAACGCCGAACTTGTCCTTCAGCCAGCCGCAAGGTCCGGGCTCGCCACCTTCGCTGAGCCTGGTCCAGAAGTGATCGACCTCTTCCTGCGTCTTGCAGTCGATCGATTGCGATATGGCTTCGGTGAAATTGAATTCCGGTCCACCATTGAGCGCCTGGAACGGCACCCCGTCGAGCTCGAACGTGGTCACCAGCACCTTGCCCTCGTCGCGATGGCCCTTGGGCCAGCGCATGATGCTCAGCACCTTCGAGTTCTTGAAGATGGAAATGTAATGGTTCATCGCCTCTTCGGCCTGGCCGTCGAACCACAGGCAGGTGGTGATCTTTTGCATGTGCTTGTCCTCCGAATGCTTCTTTTGCGGTTACCGTCAAACGGCTGGCCGCGAGAAATGGTGCCATGCCGTCTGCCCAAGGACGGCCGGGCGGGCCGCGATCCGACACAGGCTTGCTGTTTTTCCGCAAGAATCTGGCGCAGTGCAAAATGGTGGTCATGCCGGGCCGTGATCGCTATAACCGCTGCCGACTAAAATTTGAGCGCCGCCCGCCGCGCATCGGCGCGGCCAGCCAGCAAGGACAGTTCGATGCCTGCCTATCGTTCCCGCACCACCACCCATGGCCGCAACATGGCCGGCGCCCGCGGCCTGTGGCGCGCAACCGGCATGAAGGACAGCGATTTCGGCAAGCCGATCATCGCCGTGGTCAATTCCTTCACCCAGTTCGTGCCGGGCCACGTGCATCTGAAGGACCTCGGCCAGCTTGTCGCGCGCGAGATCGAGAAGGCGGGCGGCGTCGCCAAGGAGTTCAATACCATCGCCGTCGATGACGGCATCGCCATGGGTCACGACGGCATGCTCTATTCGCTGCCGTCGCGCGAGCTGATCGCCGACTCGGTCGAATACATGGTCAACGCGCATTGCGCCGATGCCATGGTCTGCATCTCCAACTGCGACAAGATCACCCCCGGCATGCTGATGGCTTCGCTGCGCCTCAATATCCCGACCGTCTTCGTCTCGGGCGGACCGATGGAGGCCGGCAAGGTGGTGCTGGCCGGCAAGGCGCAGGCGCTCGATCTGGTCGACGCCATGGTCGCGGCTGCCGATGACAAGATCTCCGACGAGGACGTCAAGGTCATCGAGCGGTCGGCCTGCCCGACTTGCGGTTCCTGCTCCGGCATGTTCACCGCCAATTCGATGAACTGCCTGACCGAGGCGCTGGGCCTGTCTCTGCCCGGCAACGGTTCGACCTTGGCCACCCATGCCGACCGCAAGCGCCTGTTCGTCGAGGCCGGCCATCTCGTCGTCGATCTCGCCCAGCGCTATTACGAGCAGGACGACGAAACGGCACTGCCGCGCAGCATCGCCTCCAAGGGCGCCTTCGAGAACGCCATGGCGCTCGATATCGCCATGGGTGGTTCGACCAACACGGTTCTGCACATCCTCGCCGCCGCCCATGAGGGCGAGGTCGATTTCACCATGGAGGACATCGATCGGCTGTCGCGCAAGGTGCCTGTGCTTTGCAAGGTCGCGCCAGCCAAGTCCGACGTCCACATGGAGGACGTCCACCGCGCCGGCGGCATCATGGCCATTCTCGGCCAGCTCGACGAGGCCGGTCTGATCAATCGCGACCTGCCGACTGTGCACACGGCGACCCTTGGCGAGGCCCTCGACCATTGGGATATTTCGCGCACCTCTGCCGAAAACGTCCGCGACTTCTTCCTGGCCGCTCCCGGCGGCGTGCCGACCCAGGTGGCCTTCAGCCAGGACCGCCGCTGGGACGAGCTCGACACCGACCGGGAGAAAGGCGTCATCCGCTCGGCCAAGACGCCGTTCTCGAAAGACGGTGGCCTTGCCGTGCTGAAGGGCAATCTGGCGCTCGACGGCTGCATCGTGAAGACCGCCGGCGTCGACGAATCGATCCTGAAGTTCACCGGCCCGGCTCGCGTCTTCGAAAGCCAGGACGCCTCCGTCAAGGCGATCCTCGGCAACGAGATCAAGGCCGGCGACATCGTCGTCATCCGCTATGAGGGACCGCGCGGCGGCCCCGGCATGCAGGAGATGCTCTACCCGACCAGCTACCTGAAGTCGAAGGGCCTCGGCAAAGCCTGCGCCCTGATCACCGACGGCCGCTTCTCCGGTGGCACGTCCGGCCTGTCGATCGGCCACCTTTCGCCGGAAGCCGCCGAAGGCGGCGCGATCGGGCTGGTCCAGGAAGGCGACACGATCGAGATCGACATCCCCAACCGCACGATCCGGCTCGCCATCAGCGACGCCGAGCTCGAAGCGCGCCGCACGGCGATGAATGCGAAAGGCCCGGATGGCTGGAAGCCGACCGAAAAGCGCAAGCGCAAAGTGACGACCGCGCTGCGCGCCTACGCCGCCTTCGCCACCAGCGCCGACAAGGGCGCTGTGCGGAAAGTGCCGGAGTAATGAACGCTTCTCCTTCTCCGGCAAGGGGAGAAGGAGAGGCGCCGCACTACGGCATCAGCTGATATTCATAAAGTTTCTGGTAGAGCCCGCCCTGCTTGAGCAGGGCCTTGTGCGGGCCGCTTTCCACCACCTTGCCCTTTTCCAGCACCACGATCGTGTCGGCCTGGTGCACGGTGGAAAGCCGATGCGCGATCACGATGGTCGTGCGGCCGACGGTGAGCTGCTGCAGCGCGTCGCGGAACAGCGCTTCCGACTCGGCGTCGAGCGCGCTGGTCGCCTCGTCGAGCAGCAGGATCTCGGCGTTGCGCAGCATGGCGCGCGCGATCGAGATGCGCTGGCGCTGGCCGCCGGACAAAAGCGAACCGTTCTCGCCGACCTCCGTGTCGTAACCCTTGGTCATGGCGCTGATGAACTCATGCGCGTTGGCGGCCTTGGCGGCGGCGATCACCTCTTCGTCGGCCGCGCCCTCGCGGCCGAGACGGATGTTGTGCATGACGGTGCCGGCGAACAGGAACGTGTCCTGGCTGACATAGGCGATCTTCTGCCTGAGCGAATCGAGCGTCGCGAACGAGATGTCCTGGCCGTCGAACATCACCTTGCCGGTCTGCGGGTCGTACATGCGCATGATCAGGTTGAGGATCGTCGACTTGCCGCTGCCGGATGGCCCGACCAGCGCCGTCATCTTGCCGGCCTTGAGCGTCAGGTTGAAGCCGTCGAACACGGGCGCGCTTTCCGGATAGGCGAAGCCGACGTCGTCGAAGCGGATTTCGCCCGGGCCGGATTGCAGCGGAGTGGCGCCGGGTTTCTCGGCGAGCGTCAGCGGCCGGTCGGCGAGCTGGAACATCATGCGCACGCCGACGATGCCGGTCTCGAGCGAGATGCGAACGCGGGCCAGGCGCTTTGCCGGCTCATAGGCCAGGAGCAGCGACGCGATGAAGGCCATGATGTTGCCCGGCATTTGCCCGCCCTGCAGCACCAGGAACCCGCTGACGAAGACCGCCCCGGCGATCGCCAGGCCGGCAAGCGTTTCCATCACCGGGCTGGTGGCTGCCTCCAGTGTCGCGATGTTGTTGGCGCGGTTCTCGACATCGGAGACGGCTTTGTACATGCGCTTGCGCATCGCGCCTTCGAGGTTGAAGGATTTGACGACGCGCACGCCGATCGCCGTCTCCTGCATCACATGCACGATCTGGCCAAGCGACTTGAATTCCATGGACGCGATCTTGCGCACGCGTTTCAGGATGCGGTTGACACCATAGATCGCCACTGGCCCGACGGCAAAGCAGATCAGCGACAGCCACGGCTGTTGCCAAACCATGACCGCGACTAGCACGATCAAGGTCACCAGGTCGCGCACATAGGAGGTGACGACGAGGTCGAGCACGCTGCGCGCGGCCTGAGCGTTGTTGGTCATGCGGGCGATCAGGTCGGCCGACGAGGTCGAATGGTAGAATTCGATGCCTTGCGCCAGGATGCGATCGTAGATTTTGCGCTGCCGGTCGGCGATGATGGCGTTGCCGACACGGCTCATGCAATAGGCCTGCACGAACGTTGCGAAGCCCTTGAGCAGGAAGATCCCCGCGACGCTCGCCGCTATCATGTTGACACGGTCGAGCCTCTTGAAGACGACGAATTCGTTGGTGATCTCGCGCAGGATCCAGGCGCTGGCACCAGTCATGGCGGCCACCACCAGCATCGACACTATGGCTGCGCCATAGCCGAATTTATGCTCGTGGAAGGATTCCCCCACCAGCCTTGCTATGAGGCGCTGGTTTTCCGTGGAACGGAAGAAGCGAAACAACGGCCGATCCTGTGTCTGGCTGCGAGAATTTCGGATTCGCCACGAGGGCGAGAGGCGGCTTATAGAGCGAGTTGCGGCGCGATGGAACCTTTCGGCTCCCGGGGAAAGAAAAGGCTGCGCCAGGCTGTCTTTTCGGCCACGATGATTGCCGATTCTTGAAAAGGGTGACGACAGATGGATTTCGACCTCATCGTGCGCGGCGGCACGCTGCCGGACGGCAGGATTGCCGATATCGGCATTGCCGGCGAAACCATTCGGGCGGTCGAGCAGAAACTGCCGGGCTCCGCGCCGACCGAGATCGACGCCCGCGGCAATCTGGTCTCGCCGCCCTTCGTCGATCCGCATTTCCATATGGATGCGACGCTGTCCTACGGCATCCCGCGCATCAACGCTTCCGGAACGCTGCTCGAAGGCATTGCGCTCTGGGGCGAGTTGAAGCCGCTTCTGACGCATGAGGCGGTGCGCGAGCGCGCGCTCGCCTATTGCGACTGGGCGGTGTCGATGGGCCTGCTCGCCATCCGCAGCCATGTCGACGTCTGCGACGACCGGTTGCTCGCGGTGGAAGCGCTGTTCGATGTCAAGAAAACCGTCGCACCCTATATCGACCTGCAACTTGTCGCGTTTCCGCAGGATGGCCTCTATCGCTCCCCGACGGCGCTGAAGAACACCATCCGCGCGCTCGACAAGGGCGTCGATATCGTCGGCGGCATCCCGCATTTCGAGCGCAGCATGGCCGATGGCACGCGCTCTGTCACGGAGCTTTGCGAGATCGCGGCCAAACGCGGCCTGATGGTCGACATGCATTGCGACGAGACCGACGATCCGCTGTCGCGCCATATCGAGCAACTGGCTTATGAAACGCAGCGCCTCGGGTTGCAGGGCAGGGTGGCCGGCTCGCACCTCACCTCCATGCATTCGATGGACGATTACTACGTCTCGAAGCTTTTGCCGCTCATCGCCGAGGCCGGCGTGTCGGCAATCCCCAATCCGCTGATCAACATCATGCTGCAGGGGCGCCACGACACCTTCCCGAAGCGGCGCGGCCTGACCCGGGTCAAGGAGATGCAGGCGCTCGGCATCCGCGTCGGCTGGGGCCAGGATTGCGTGCTCGACCCCTGGTATTCGCTAGGCACCGCCGACATGCTCGACGTCGCCTTCATGGGCCTGCATGTCGCGCAGATGTCGAGCCCGGCCGACATGGCGCGCTGCTTCGACATGGTGACCAACGTCAACGCCGCCATCATGGGACTGGACCATCTGGGTCTCGCGGTCGGCAAGCGGGCGAGCCTCGTCGTGCTCGATGCCGGCAATGCGATCGAAGCCGTTCGCCTGCGCCCCGAGCGCCTCTGCGTCATTGCCAGGGGCAAGGTCGTGGCCGAGCGGACCAGGCAGGAGACCAGGCTTTCGATCGCGGGCAGGCCCGGCCAAGTGAACCGCAGGCATAAAACAGCGTAGATCTCTGCCTCCCGGTTTGACCAGTCACCTGGGCCGGCGAGGCAAGTATCATGAACGGTTCGCTATTGGCTGAAACGCTCGTCACTTCGTCATTCTATGGCGAAGCAAGGAGCGAAGCGACGCGGCGCAGACCATAGAATCCATTCCGTGACGTACGAGCTTTGCGGCGGTCCAGAATGGCCTCCGTCCTGCGCCGCCTTCGCTCTTCGCGCGAGGTCACGGCATGGATCCTCCTCGGGTCTGCGCGTCCGCTTCGCTCCCGCTCCGCCCGTGGATGACGAAGTTCCAGCGCTTCGGCCAGCCTCGATTTCCGCTGGTCTTACGGATTTCCCTCGTCAAACCGGCTGCTTGCGGCTAGGGACCCGGCATGGCCCTGTCCCTTGCGCGCAATTTCACGATCAGGAACATGTTGCTCGCCGGCATCCTCTTGATGCTGGCTGGCGACTTCATGTTCGCGCTGAACGACGCGATGGGCAAATGGCTGGTCGCGAGCTTCTCCGTCGGACAGGTGGTGCTCATCCGCTCGATCGGCGCCTTCATCGTGCTGGGTCCGATGATCGCCAACCAGGGCACGGCCAGGCTGTTTCACATGGACCGGCCGGTTTTGCAGTTCCTGCGTGTCGTGGCCACCACAACCGATACCGGGCTGTTCTATGCCGCGGTCGTCTACCTGCCGCTGGCCGACGTGATGAGCTTCTACATGGCCGGGCCGATCTATGTCGCGGCCCTGTCGCATCTCTTGCTCGGCGAAAAGGTCGGCTGGCGCCGCTGGCTGGCGATCCTGGTCGGCTTCTGCGGCGTGCTGATCATCCTGAAGCCGTCCTCGGCGGCCTTCTCGTTGTCTTCGGCCTTCGCGCTCGTGGGCAGCATCGCCTTCGGATTCGCTATCATCCTCGGCCGTCTCCTGCGCGGCACCAGCGACACGACTTTGGTTACCTGGCAGACCATCGGCACGCTGATTGTCGGCGGCCTGCTCACCATCGGCGCCTGGCGCACGCCGTCGGCGCTCGATTTCGGAGCCATGCTTTTGCTCGGCGTCGTCTCTTGCGCCGCGCATCTGATGATCACAAGGGCGCTGAAGCTGGCGCCGGCCTCGACGCTGGCGCCGCTGCATTACACCCTGCTCCTGTGGGCTGTGGTCTTCGGCCTCGTGTTCTTCGGCGATGTCCCGGGGCCGCGTATCCTGGTCGGCGCGGTCATCGTCGTGCTCGCCGGCCTGTTCATCTTCCATCGCCAGAAGGTGGTGGAGACCGAGGTGCCGCCGGAGAACGTGCCGAAGGGCGTGAACTAACCCGCGCGTATCGCTGCCAGATGCCTGGAGAATTCCGTTGTCTCCATCAGCGCCTTGCAGCGGGCGAAGCGGCCGTCGGCATAGGCTCGGAAATCGTCGGCCGGATTGTCGTTGGCGAGCTGGATCAGTCCCCAGAGCGTCCAGAGCAGATCGCACATTGCCTTGTAGATGACGATACGTCCGCGCTCCGCCGGCCTCGCCTCGCCGCCGAAATAGGCGTGCATCAGTTCCTCGTCCTGGCCGACATCGAATTTGCCCTCGACCGAAAGGTCGCCGAGGTCCCACAGCGGATCGTTCATGCCGGAATATTCCCAGTCGACGATCCACATCCGATCGCCGGTATCGAGGAAATTCTCGCACAGCGGGTCGCAATGGCAGGCGGCGAGCGGGATTGCGTGCGCGGCAAGGGCCGCGCGCACAGCTTCCGCCTCGCGCACCACGTCGTGATAGCCGGCGGGCAGCGCCACGTCCTTGGTCGACAAAACCTTGAGATAGTCGTCGATCATCGCGAACAATTCGAAGCGGAAGGGAAAGGCCGCGCCGGAAGAGTGGAGCTTGTGGAAGGCCTGGCCGGCCCGCGCCGGGCTGCCCGGCCGCGCCTTGAATTTTTCGGGCGACATCGTCTCGGCGCCAGCAATAAAACGCGTCGCCATCAGGCCGGACGCCGGATCGGCATAGAGCACTTCGGGACTGACGCCGGCCCTGGCCGCCTCGCGCGCCGCCACCGCCTCGTTGGCGCGGTTGATATATTCTTGCGTGCCCTTGCCGGGAATGCGCAGACACGCTTCGCCGGCCCTGTAGACCATGTTGGTCAGACCGCCCAAATGCTGCAGCGGTCCGTCATAGCCTGCCAGCGCCGGAATGGCGGCTAACGCGGCGCGCGCCTCGTCCATCGTCATCCCCTTTACCATCACACGATGTTTTATAGCGGAACGGTTCCACAGTTTTTGCCGCTTGGCTACCATTGCGGATACGAATCGGCGGCGGGAGCAGAAATGGCGGACGGCAAGCACAGCGGCTCGCTAAGCGCGGCCTACGCCGCGAAGCGGCCTGAGGAAGTGGCGGCGATCTATGACAGCTGGTCCGAGACCTATGACGCCGACATGTCGGCCGCCGGCTACCGCCACCCGACGATATGCCTTGCGCTGCTTGCCCGGCACTTGCCGCGCGGCGCCGAACCGTTGCTCGACGCCGGCGCCGGCACCGGCCTGATCGGCGAATGGCTGGCCATCACCGGCTATCCCAGGGTCGAGGCGCTCGACATCTCGCAAGGCATGCTGGACAAGGCAGGCGCGAAGGGCGTCTACACGGCGCTGCATCGCCTGGCGATGGGCGACGCTTTGCCCTTCGCCGGCGGCGCCTATGCCGGCATTGTTTCGGCGGGCGTCTTCACCTCGGGCCATGTCGGGGTCGAGGGACTGGACGAGCTGATCCGCATCTGCCGTCCAGGCGGCGTCATCGTGCTGACCGTCAAGAACACGCTTTGGCAGGCCGGCTTCGCCGAGCGCATCGCCGGGCTTGAGGCTCAAGGCAGGTTGAAGCGCGTCGAGGAAACGGCGCCTTATGCCTCGATGCCAGGCGAAACCGATACCGTGCCGAGCAGGGGGCTTGTGCTGCGCGTCAGCTGACCCGCTCTGCGTGGATCAGGCCCTTATCCTTGCTCCGGCCGGATCGTACATCGGCTCGAGATGGATTTTTGCCGGCGTGCGTTCCATCGCCACCACCAACTCGTAGTCGCCAGAGGTAAGGAACTCGTCGCCGACGCCGTCGGCATTGCGCACATAGCCGTAGCCGATATTCTTGCCCACCGTGTAGCCGTGGCCGCCGCTGGTGAGGTAGCCCACCGGTTCGCCATTGCGCAGGATCGTCTCGCGCCCGACCAGCACGATCTCGGGATCGTCCACGGTGAAGCCGGCAAAACGTTTCGTCGGCGCTTTGCCGGCTGCTTTCCCCAGCGCCCTGCGTCCGACGAAGTCGGTGTTCTTGCGAAGCTTCACCGCCCAGCCGAGCCCCGCCTCCAGCGGCGTGTCGTTCGGCGTGATGTCGGAACCCCAGGCGCGGTAGCCTTTCTCCAGTCTGAGCGATTCCAGCGCGCGGTAGCCGACCGGGCGAATGCCATGCGCCTTGCCCGCCGCCATCAGCGCGTCGAAAACCTCGCCGGTGGTGGCGATCGGCGCATGCAACTCCCAGCCGAGTTCGCCGACATAAGTGACGCGCAGCGCCTTCACGCTATGGCCGGCTATTGCGATCTCGCGCGCATGGCCGAAGGGGAAGGCGGCGTTCGAGACATCGGCCTCCGTCACCGCCGACAGCACGTCGCGGGCGCGCGGCCCCATCAGCGACAGCGTGCCGAAATCTTCCGTGACGTCCTTCAACCTGGCGTCGAGGCCCGAGCCGATATGGTCGCTTATCCAAGACAGATCATGCGTGCGGAAGCCGGTGCCGGTGACGATGTAGAACCGCTCCTCGCCGAGCCGCGACACGGTGAGGTCGGCCTCGATGCCGCCGCGCGTGTTGAGGAGCTGCGTGTAGGTCAGCCGTCCGACCGGCTTGTTGACGTCGTTGGCGCAGATCCAATCGAGCGCCTTCAGCGCGTCCGCGCCGGTCAGCTCGTATTTGGCGAAGGAGGACTGGTCGAAGATGCCGACCTTCTCGCGCACATGACGGTGTTCGTCGCCGACCGGGCCGAACCAGTTCTGGCGGCCCATCGAATAGACGTCCTCGGCGGCCGCGCCGTCCGGCGCGAACCAGTTCGGCCGCTCCCAGCCGAGCTTGGAGCCGAACACGGCGCGGTGCGTCTTCAGCCGCTCATAGAGCGGCGAGACGATGCGCGGCCGTCCTGTCAGATACTCCTCGTGCGGGAAGCCGATCGTGTAGTGCTTGCCATAGGCTTCCAGCGTGCGGTCGCTGACCCAGTCGCGGTCGCGGTGCAGGCCGGAGAAGCGTCTGATGTCGACCACCCAGAGGTCGAGCGGCGCCTCGCCGTCGACCACCCATTGCGCCAGCACCCAGCCGGCGCCGCCGCCCGACGCGATGCCGAAGGCGTTGAAGCCGGCGCCGACGAACATGTTGGCGCATTCGGGCGCGACGCCCAGGATGAAATTGCCATCCGGCGTGAAACTCTCCGATCCGTTGATCATCTGCTTGACGCCGGCGGTTTGCAGAGCCGGAACACGCGCGATCGCCTGGGTCATATGCTGTTCGAAGTGATCGTAGTCGTCGTCGAACAGGCGGAATTCCCAGTCGTTGGGGACGTCACCCCCTGGGAGATTGGTTGTCCAGGCCTGCGGGTTGGGTTCATAGCCGCCCATCACCAGCCCGCCGACCTCTTCCTTGAAATAGGTGCGGCGGTCGGGGTCGCGGATCGTCGGCGCGTCGTTGGCCAGTCCCTCGATCTTCTCGGTGATGATGTACTGGTGCTTGACCGGCTGCAGCGGCACGTTGATGCCGGCCATCGCGCCGACCTGCCTTGCCCACTGCCCGGCGCAGTTCACCACCTTGCCGCAGGCGATGTCGCCTTTTGAAGTCTTCACCGCCGTGATGCGGCCGTCCTTCATCGCAAAGCCGGTGACGCGCACGTCCTCGAACAGTTTCGCGCCATGCATGCGCGCGCCCTTGGCGAGCGACTGGGCGATGTCGGAGGGGCTTGCCTGCCCGTCGGTCGGCAGCCACGAGGCGCCGACCAGATCGCCGGTCTCCATCAGCGGCCACATGCGCTTCACCTCCGCAGGCGACAGAAGCTGCATGTCCATGCCGAAGCTTTTTGCCGTGGTCGCCAGCCGCTTGAATTCGGTCCAACGGTCGGCGTTCGTCGCCAGCCGCAAACAGCCGGTCATCTTCCAGCCGGTCGCCAGGCCCGTCTCGGCCTCCAGTCCCTTGTAGAGATCGACGGAATATTTGAGCACGCGCGTGATCGAGGCCGAGGAGCGCAACTGCCCGACCAGTCCGGCGGCGTGCCAGGTCGAGCCCGAGGTCAGCTTGCCCTGCTCGAGAAGCACCACATCGGCCTTGTGGTCGCGTACCAGATGATAGGCAGTGGAGCAGCCGATGATGCCGCCGCCGATGACGACGATTTCGGCATGGCTGGGCAAAGTCATGACTTGGTCCCGTATTTCGTCCAGTAATTCTCAAGCGCCGCGTCGAGCCGGACGAGGTTTTCCTCGGTATAGGCGACATAGTCGATGCCGGGCGCGTCGAGATAAAGCTCGGAGACCATGCTCCACATCGCCTCGCGCAGCAGCGAGGCGCATTGCATGGCGGCATGCGAACGGCGGATTTCGCCGTCCGGCTCCTTCATGAAATAGGCGGTCAGGAAGGCGAAGGATTCGTCGTTGCTCATGCCGGCATTGGACGCGACGCCAGCGAGGTCGAACATCGCCGTGTTGAATCCGGCATACTCGAAGTCGATCAACCACAGCCGTTTGCCGTCATCGAGAATATTGGCCGGCAAAAGATCGTTGTGGCCGAAGACGATCGGCAAAAGCTTCTGCGCCCGCTCGAGCTCGTCGGCGAGCGAAAGATAGCGCGGCAACTGATCCTTCTTTCGGCTGCCGCCTTCGTCCAGCGTGCGCGCATAGTCGCGGATGACGTGGAACACCCAGAACATGAAGCCGGCGCCGGAGACGTGGTTCGGCATCTCGCGATGGAAGCCGCGCAGCAGAGCCGCCACGCTGCCGAGATTGGCGCGCACATCCTCTCCGAGGAAAGTCTTGGCGCCGAGAAATTCCGTCACCAGTATGCCGGGCTCGGCATAATGCACGGCCGGCGCGAAGCCCGCCGCATGCGCTGCCCGCGCCGTCATCACCTCGCGCTCGCGAAAGACATGGTGGAACGGGAAGTCCTGGCCGAAGCGCACGACATGCCGCCCGGCCGCATCCGTGACGACAAAATTGGCGTTGCTGAGCCCGCCCGGCAGCGGCTCGATCTCGATGCCGCCGTTCCAGCACGGCAGGGCGCGGATGCGGTCTTCGGCGTTCACGGCTTCGTTCCGGCCTCAGCCGGCCCCGCCCAAAACAAGGATGGCAAAAAATGAAAAAGCCTCGTCGGTGCGAGACGCCAGGATCGGTATCCCGCACCGCACCGACGAGCCCCTTGGCCAGGTATGATATCCCGGCATCCGCCCCCGCGGATTTGATAAAAGCTCGCGCCTGGCTGGTTCCAGGCGATCTGGTCACTAGGCTGCGGCTCTGCCATCACCCTCCCGCGGCAGTTCCGAGCCTGTCACAAGGTTAATGTCATGCCAGGGTGACAGAGCTGTCAATCAAAAGCTGTGACTTTTTTTGGGTGTTTTGCCCGAAAATATAAGCGACTCCTTTCAAAGCGTTGCCAAAGCCTTAAATTCGGTCAAAGTGCCGGACATCCACATGATCCATTCGAAACGGCATGGCGAAATCCTGCGGCTCCTCAACGAGGAGGGCACGATCACCATAGCCAGCCTTGCCGAACGTCTGGGCGTCTCGCTGGAAACGGTGCGGCGCGACGTCAAGCCGCTGGCCGACGACGGGTCGGTGCTGAAGATGCATGGCGCCGTGGGCCTTGCCTCGATGGTGGGCGAGGCGCCATTCGAGCGGCGCATGCGCGAAAATGCCGAAGCCAAGCGCCTGATCGCCAGGATGGTCGCGGCCACGATCCGCGATGGCGAGGCGATCATGCTAGACACTGGCACGACCACCTCCTTCCTCGCGCGAGAGTTGCTCGGCCATCGCCGGCTGACGGTGGTCACCAATTCCTCCGACATCGCCCGCACGCTGGCGACGGTGAACGGCAACAAGGTCTATATGGCCGGCGGCGAGCTGCGCAGCGATTCAGGCGCGGCTTTCGGCATCTCGGCGATCGAGTTCGTCAGCCGCTTTTCGGTCGATCACGCGGTGATTTCGATCGGCGCGGTCGACGCCGCCGCCGGCCTCACGGACTACGAGCTGGAAGAGGCGGAATTCGCCCGCATGGTGCTGTCGCGCGGCCAGCGCTCGCTGGTCATCACCGACCATACCAAGTTCGGCCGCCAAGGACTGGTCCGGGTCTGCGGCTTCGACGGCTTTTCCGAGCTCGTCACCGACCAGCCGCCGCCACGCGACATAGCCGCCGCGCTGAGCCAGGCCGGCGCCCGGCTCAGTATTGCCGCAGCCTGACGCGCCCAAGGAATGAGAGCCTAACCGAACACCAGCGACTGGTGCGCCGCAACCCCGGCCATCGCGCCGCCCGACACCGCGAAGGCGATGTTGTGCATCAGGCGCGCGGCGTCTCCGGCCGCGAAGACGCCGGGCACCGATGTCTGCTGCTTGTCGTCCACGACGATCGCCCGGCCAAGCGGGCCTTCGTTGAAGGCGCAGCCCAGCTGCTCGGCGAGCGGACTTGCCATTTCGTTGCGCGGCGCGGTGAACAGCGCCCGCACGCTTGCGCTGCGATTACCATCCAGCCTGACGACCAGACCGTCGGCGCCGTTGTTGTGCACTTCCGCCACTTTAGCCGGCTCGAACCTGATGTTGCGCTTCTCCAATGCCCGCGCCTGGTCCGTGTCCGGTTCGAACAAGCCGTCAGCGAACAGCGTGACGTCGCCCCAGTCGGAAATCAGCTCGGCCTGGTGCAGCGACATCGGTCCGGTCGCCAGCACGCCGAGCGGCCCGCCGGCCACCTCGTAGCCGTGGCAATAGGGGCAATGCAGCACCGTCTTGCCCCACTGCGCGGCAAGTCCTGGAACGTCCGGCAGGATGTCCCTGACACCGGTGGCGAGCACCAGCCGTGTCGCGCCGAAGCCCTCGCCATCGTCCATCCGGACCTCGAAGCCGGTGCCGGCAGCGGTGGCCCGCTCGGCGCGGCCGTCCATCACCTTGACGGTGGGATAGGCAAGCAACTGTGCCCTGGCCTCGTCGAGGATGTCCGACGGCGCCCGCCCGTCCTGACCGAAGAAGCCATGCGAATGCTCGGCAAAGCGGTTCCGCGGCTGCCCGGCATCGATCACCAGCACCTTGCGCCGCCCACGCGCCGCATACATGGCGGCGGAGAGGCCGGCAAAGCTGCCGCCGACGACGATCATATCATACTGCATGGCTGGATACTCCAATCAGGTCATAACGGCGGCGGAAGTCGGCCGTGAGGTCGGCCAGCGTGATATGGCTGAGCCGCTCAGTGAGCAGCCTTTCCGCCTCCAGGCGAAAATCGTCGAGCACGGCGATCACCGCCTGCTCGACCAGGCACCCGGGACTTTCCGGCTCGGTGCTGAACGGCAGCAGCGTTTCGCCGAGCGCGGCGCTGATCTCGGCCAGCGAGATCTTGTCCGGCGCGCGGCCGAGCTGCCAGCCGCCGCCATGGCCGCGCGACGAGGTGACGATGCCGGCCTCGCGTAAGCCGGCGATGGTGCGGCGCACGACCACCGGATTGGTGTGGATGAAGCCGGCCAGTTGCTCCGAGGTCAGCGCCCGGTCGGGCGCGTCGGCCATATGGACGAGGATATGCAGGGTCGAGGACAGTCGGCTGTTGCGTTTCATGTAACTTACATAGTTACAAATAGAGCGGTCGTCAAGTTTTGGACCTTGCCCACTTCCCAGCACCGCATTGGCCGGTGTTTAGTCCGGCCATGGCTTTCACCATCCGCCAATTGCAGTTCTTCGTCGCCGTCGCCGAGCAGGGCACCGTCTCGGGCGCCGCGCAGAACCTGTCGATTTCCCAGTCCTCGGTCACCGAGGCGATCAAGGAATTGGAGAGCGATCTCGGCGTCGAGCTGTTCGAGCGCCATCCGCGCGGCCTCAACATCACCCACAAGGGTCACCAGTTCCTGCGCCACGCGACCAAGATTCTGGCCGATGTCTCGGATGCGCGCCGTTCCTTCTCCAGCGAGCAGGCCGCCGCGGGCGGCCGCCTGCAGCTCGGCGTCACCTCGCTGGTCGCCGGCTATGTGCTCTCCGATCTGCTCGCCCGCTACCGCCGCGCCTATCCCGGCGTCGAGGTTTCGGCCATCGAGGACAATGGCGACTATCTCGAGCACCTTCTGGTCGGCGGCAAGCTCGACATCGCCGTCATGGTGACGTCCAACCTGCGCGACCGAACGGCGCTGCAGTCGGAAATCCTGGAAGTTTCGGCCTACCGGCTGTGGATTCCGCTCAGCCACAGGCTCGCCAGCGCCGACATCATCTCGATCGGCGATATCGCGTCCGAGCCGCTGATCATGCTCACCGTCGACGAGATCGAGGAGAACACCGGCAAGCTGTTGTCGGCGATCGGCGCCCGGCCGCATGTCGCCTTCCGCACCCGCTCGGTCGAGGCGGTGCGCAGCCTTGTCGCCACCGGCGCCGGCGTGGCGCTGCTGCCCGACCTCGTCTACCGGCCCTGGTCGCTGGAAGGCGACCGCATCGAATCGCGCGACGTTTCCGGTTCGCTGCCAGTGGTCCAGGTCGGCACCGTCTGGCGCCGCGGCTCCGGCCTGCCGCAGGCCGCGCGCGACTTCATCGGCCTCGCGCAGTCGCAGCGGATGGTGCGTCAGCGACTGTGATACCTATCGGTAAAACCGATATCGGCTTTCTGATAAATGAATTTGCGAAACCGGATTTTTCACAGCACCTTTCGTTCAGGGAACAAAGCCGCGCCCTGAGAGCGCTGCCCCTAGCAATGGGAGATCGATGATGAATGCATTCCTGAAGTCGTGCACGGCGCTGACAGTCGCACTGACTTTTTCCAGTCAGGCCATCGCCCAGGTCAAGGAACTCGGCAAGGGCGAGGGTGAGGTCAACATCGTTGCCTGGCCGGGCTATATCGAGCGTGGCGAGACCGACAAGGGCTATGACTGGGTGACGGCTTTCGAGAAGGAAAGCGGCTGCAAGGTCAACGTCAAGACCGCCAACACCTCGGACGAGATGGTCTCGCTGATGAACGAGGGCGGCTTCGATCTGGTCACCGCTTCGGGCGATGCCTCGCTGCGCCTCGTCGCCGGCAAGCGTGTCCAGCCGATCAACACCGATCTGATCCCAAGCTGGAAGACCGTCGACGACCGCCTGAAGGATGCGCCCTGGTTCACCCTCGACAAGGTGCATTACGGCGTTCCCTATCAGTGGGGCCCTAACATCCTGATGTACAGCACCGAAGTGTTCAAGGAAGCGCCCAAGAGCTGGAATGTCGTCTTCGAGGAAATGAAGCTTCCCGACGGCAAGTCGAACAAGGGCCGCGTCCAGGCCTATGACGGCCCGATCCACATCGCCGACGCCGCCAACTATTTGATGTTCCACAAGCCGGAACTCGGCATCAAGGACCCTTACGAGCTCAATGAGGACCAGTACAAGGCGGCGCTCGATCTTTTGCGCACGCAACGCACGCTGGTCGGCCGCTACTGGCACGATGCCGCGATCCAGGTCGACGACTTCCAGAACGAGGGCGTGGTCGCCTCAGGCTCATGGCCCTATCAGGTCAACACGCTGGTCGCCGCCAAGAAGCCGGTCGCCTCGACCGTGCCGGAAGAAGGTGTCACCGGTTGGGCCGACACCACCATGATGGAAGCCGACGCCGCTCATCCGAACTGCGCCTATATGTGGCTCGAGCATTCCTTGTCGCCGAAGGTCCAGGGCGACGTCTCGGCCTGGTTCGGCTCGCTGCCGGTCGTGCCCGCCGCCTGCAAGGGCAACGAACTGCTCGGCGAGGAAGGCTGCAAGACCAACGGCTACGAGAATTTCGACAAGATCAAGTTCTGGAAGACGCCGGTGTCGAAATGCGCCAGCCAGAACGACCAGTGCGTGCCTTACTACCGCTGGGTGTCGGACTATATCGGCGTCATCGGCGGCCGGTGATCTCCTAGTCCTCCCCTCCGGGGGTAGGTTCGAGATGCAGTGTCGGGGTGGGGGCGATCCCCACCCAAGGCTGAACCGCGACCTCTCGCGGGGAGGTGGTTCGCCGCGCGAATTTCCCAGACCCGGCTATAGACAGCCCGGCTATAGACAGACAGGCCCATGATCTCTGCCGTTTCCTTCAAACAAGTCTCGCGCCATTTTGGCAACGTGCGCGCCGTCGACGCCGTCGATCTCGACATCGTACCGGGCGAGTTCTTCGCCATGCTGGGGCCGTCAGGGTCCGGCAAGACGACCTGCCTGCGTCTCATCGCCGGCTTCGAGCAGCCGACGGCCGGCTCGATCTCCATCTTCGGCGCGCGCGCCGAGGGCGTTCCGCCCTATCGCCGCAACGTCAACACCGTCTTCCAGGACTATGCGCTGTTCCCGCATCTCAACGTGCTCGACAACGTCGCTTACGGCCTGATGGTCAAGGGCGTCGGCAAGGCCGAGCGGCTGAAGGCGGCGGAGGAAACGCTGTCGCTGGTGCGTTTGCCGGGCTATGGCGCGCGCCGCCCCGGCCAGCTATCCGGCGGCCAGCGCCAGCGTGTCGCGCTTGCCCGCGCGCTGGTCAACCAGCCCAAGGTGCTGCTGCTGGACGAGCCGCTCGGCGCGCTCGACCTCAAGCTGCGCGAGAACATGCAGGAGGAATTGAAATCGCTGCAGAAGGTGCTCGGCATCACCTTCGTCTTCGTCACCCACGACCAGGGCGAGGCGCTTTCCATGGCCGACCGCGTCGCCGTCTTCAACGATGGCAGGATCATGCAGGTCGGCACTCCGGAAGATATCTACCAGCGGCCGAACACGCGCTTCGTCGCCGATTTCGTCGGCTCGTCCAACGTGCTGCCGCCGGATTTCGTCCAGCGCTATTCCGGCCAGCATCGCTGGGGGAGTCTGCGCCCGGAGTCCATCCGCATCTCCAGCGCGGCCAGCGGCGACGGCGTCGCCGCGCGCCTGGTCGGGACCAACTACCTCGGCGCCACGACCAGGCTGGCGCTCGACGCCGACGGGTTGAGGCTGCACGCGGTCGTGCCGGCCGGCACGGCGCTGCCGGCGGAAGGCGAGGCGGTGATGCTCACCTTCAACCGCGAGAGCCTGCATCTGATGGACGAGCCGGCATGAGGAAGGTTGGCGCGAGGCCCCCCTCTCTGTCCTGCCGGACATCTCCCCCTCAAGGGGGGAGATCAGCAGTTTCTCGGCCTCGCCAATTCTGCTTCGTTGGAGATTGGCGAAACCCGGAGGGACAGCCAATCTCCCTCCTTGAGGGGGAGATGTCCGGCAGGACAGAGAGGGGGGCGAAGGATCGCGACCTCTCATGTTTCCTCCAAGGCGCGGCCCCATGACCGTCGCCGCTGTTCAATCCAACCCCACCCCCGCCATCCTGCCCGGCAGCGGCGGCATGCGCGGCGCGCTGTCCGATCTCTTCTGGCGGCAGCCGAAGCTTCTGCTGCTGCTCATGCTCCTGCCACCCGTGCTATGGCTCGGCATCGTCTATATCGGCTCGCTGTTCGCGCTGCTGGCGCAGAGCTTCTTCTCGATCGACGAGTTTTCCGGCCTCATCAACCGCGAGTTCACGCTGAAGACCTATGGCGACCTGTTCCAGGCCGCCAATCTCGACATCATCCTGCGCACGGTGACGATGGCGGCGCTCGTCACGCTTGCCTCGGCGATCATCGCTTTCCCCATCGCCTATTATGCTGCGCGCTATGCGCGCGGCCGCTGGAAGGCGCTGTTCTATCTCGGCGTCATGCTGCCGCTGTGGTCGAGCTATCTGGTCAAGATCTATGCCTGGAAGCTGATCCTCGCCAAGGAGGGCATCCTCACCTGGCTGCTCGCCAAGCTGAACCTGCTCTGGCTGCTCGATGCCTGGCTGTCGCTGCCGATCGTCGGCGGCAACTCGCTGTCGGTCTCCTTCACCGGCACCTTCATCGTCTTCGTCTATGTCTGGCTGCCCTTCATGATCCTGCCGGTGCAGGCCGCGCTCGAACGCGTGCCCGGCAATCTGGTCGAAGCCTCGTCCGATCTCGGCGCCTCGCCCGGCCAGACCTTCCGCAACGTGCTGTTCCCGCTGGCGCTGCCCGGCATCGTCGCCGGCTCGATCTTCACCTTCTCGCTGACCTTGGGCGACTACATCATCCCGCAGATCATCGGCACCTCGCGCCTGTTCATCGGCCAGGCCGTCTATTCACAGCAGGGCACCGCCGGCAACATTCCGTTGGCCGCCGCCTTCACCGTGGTGCCCATCGTCATCATGGGCTTCTATCTCTGGGGCGCCAAGCGCATGGGGGCTTTCGATGCGCTCTGACCGTGGCCAATCCGCTCCGCTCGGCCTGAAGATCGCCGCCGCCTGCGGCCTGCTCTTCCTGCACCTGCCGATCCTCCTGATCTTCGTCTATGCCTTCACGACGGAAGAGAAGAGTTTCGTCTGGCCGCCGCCGGGGTTCACCACGCAATGGTTCGCCGTCACCTGGAACCGGCCGGACGTCTGGGATGCGTTGTCGCTCTCTGTCCGCGTCGCCGCCATCTCGACGGCGATCGCGCTGGTGCTCGGCACGCTCTGCGCGGCCGCTGTCTCGCGGACGCGCTTCTTCGGCCGCGAGGCCATCTCGCTGCTGGTCATCCTGCCGATCGCGCTGCCCGGCATCATCACCGGCATTGCGCTGCGCTCGGCCTTCGCGCTGGCCGACATCCCGTTCTCGTTCTGGACGATCGTGCTTGGCCACGCCACCTTCTGCGTGGTCGTCGTCTATAACAACGCCGTCGCCCGCTTCCGCCGCACCTCCGGTTCGATGATCGAGGCGTCGATGGACCTCGGCGCCGACGGTTTTCAGACCTTCCGGCATGTCGTGCTGCCCAACATCGCAACCGCATTGCTCGCCGGCGGCATGCTCGCCTTCGCGCTCTCCTTCGACGAGGTCATCGTCACCACCTTCACCGCCGGCCAGCAGCAGACCGTGCCGATCTGGATGCTGGAGGAACTGATCCGCCCGCGCCAGCGCCCGGTCACCAATGTCGTGGCCATGGTCGTCGTGCTGGTGACGCTGCTGCCGATCCTCTTTGCCTATTACCTGACCCGTGACGGCGACCAGATCGCCGGTTCGGGCAAATAACCGAATTGATTAGGGAGTGACGTCCATGGACACCCAGATGCTGATCGGCTCGAAATTCGAGAAGGGCACCGAGACGGAGGAGCCGATCCTCAATCCGAAGACCGGCGCGACGATCCTCAACCTGCCCGAAGCGAGTCCGGCGCAGATCGAGGCTGCCGTCGCTGCGGCCGAACGAGCGTTCGTCAGTTGGTCGCGCACGACGCCGGCGCAGCGCTCGGGCTATCTGCTCAAGATCGCCGACCGCATCGAGGCCGAGGCGAAGGACTTCGCGGCGCTCGAAGCGCTGAATTGCGGCAAGCCGATCAACGCCGTGCTCAATGACGAGATTCCGGCGATCGTCGACTGCTACCGCTTCTTTGCCGGCGCGGTGCGTTCGATGCCCGGCCAGGTTGCCGGCGAATATATTCCGGGCCACACCTCGATGGTGCGGCGCGACCCGGTCGGCATCGTCGCTTCCATCGCGCCCTGGAACTATCCGCTGATGATGATGGCCTGGAAGCTGGCGCCGGCGATCGGCGGCGGCAACACGGTCGTCTTCAAGCCGTCGGAGCAGACGCCGCTGACGGCGCTGAAGCTGGCGAAGATCCTCGCCCAGGTGCTGCCCGAGGGCGTCGTCAATGTCGTGCTCGGCCGCGGCGACAGCGTCGGCAACACGCTGATCAACCACCCCAAGGTGAACATGATCTCGATCACCGGTGACGTCGCCACCGGCAAGAAGGTGCTGCAGGCGGCCGCCAAGTCGGTCAAGCGCACGCATCTGGAGCTCGGCGGCAAGGCACCGGTCATCGTCTTCGACGACGCCGATCTCGGCGCGGTGGTCAACGGCCTGCGCGCCTTCGGCTATTACAATGCCGGCCAGGACTGCACCGCCGCTTGCCGCATCTATGCCGGCAAGAAGATCTACGACAAGCTCGTCGCCGACCTCTCTTCCGCCGTCTCGACCATCAAATACAACCAGCCCGACGACACCGAGAACGAGATCGGGCCGCTGATCTCGCGCCGCCAGCGCGACCGCGTGTCGAGCTTCGTCGAGCGCGCTTCGGAACTGAAGCACATCGAGATCACCACCGGCGGCAAGCCGGGCGAAGGCTCCGGCTTCTACTACCAGCCGACCGTCATCGGCGGCGCGCTGCAGGAAGACGAGATCGTGCGCCGCGAGGTGTTCGGTCCGGTCGTCTCGGTCACTCGCTTCTCCGACGTCGATGAAGCGGTGAACTGGGCGAACGACAGCGACTACGGCCTGGCCTCGTCGGTGTGGACGAAAGACGTCTCGCGCGCCATGGCGACGGCCGCCCGCCTGCAATATGGCTGCACCTGGATCAACACGCACTTCATGCTGACCAACGAGATGCCGCATGGCGGCCTGAAGCAGTCCGGCTACGGCAAGGACATGTCGCTCTACGCGCTGGAGGACTACACCGCCGTCCGCCACGTGATGGTGGCGCACGGCTAGGCGCCTTCTACCTCTTCCCTTGTGGGAGAGGTCGGATTGTCCCGAATTGCGAAGAGCAATTCGGAGGCAATCCGACCTCGGCGCGACGATCCCTGTGTCGGCGGGATCAGCGTAAGAATTAAGCGGCTGTCCTGCCTTCCGTCATCGAAGTCGCGGGCTTGATGTTCTGGTTGACCCGGAAGACGTTGAAGGGGTCATAGGTGCGCTTCACCTGGCTCAGCCGCTCGTAATTTGCGCCATAGCTCGCCTGCACGCGCGCTTCTCCTTCGTCGTCCATCATGAAATTCACGTAACCGCCTTCGCCGTTATGGGGGTGGATGCTCGTCCAGTAGGTCTTGGCCCACCTGGTGAGGTCGGCGGCCTTGCCCGGATCGGGATCGATGGCGGCGATGACCATCGACCAGGTTGCGTCGCGCGCGTTCCATGCGGTCTCGTTCTTGCCGACGCGGCGAACGGCGCCATCGATCGGGTAAAGATGCATGAGCGACAATTCGCTCGGCGCCGCGGCGGCCTGCGCGATATGGGTTGCGATGGCTTCGTCGGGAAGCGACTTCACGAAATCGCCCTTCCAATACCATTGCAGGCCTTTCGGAAGCAGCGGATCGAACAACGCCTGCAAGGCCGGGAATGGCATCACGCCCATCCAGTTGAAAATCGGCGGCGGCAGATTGTCGAGCAGCGGCGCCATGGCCTTGCGCCCGTCCTCCTCGGTGCCGTTGTAGCAGGAGATGATGGCGCAGGCGCGCTTGCCCCAATATTCGCGCGGGAAGGGATCGGTCGAGGGAACGGTTTTCAGGCCGACAAAGGCGCCAAGATCTTCCGGCGCCTCCGGCAGGTAGTCGCGATAGGTCTGCATGACGGCCAACGCATCCTTGGCCTCCCAGAACACCGGGCCGCCGAAGATCATGTTCACAGGATGGGCCTGGAACAGGAAGCTGGTCACGACGCCGAAATTGCCGCCGCCGCCCCGGAGCGCCCAGAACAGGTCGGGATTCTCGGCTTTGCTGGCTGTCACCACGCTGCCGTCGGCCAGCACCAGATCGGCTTCGACCAGATTATCGATGGTGAGACCGTATCTGCGCGTGAGATAGCCCGTCCCTCCGCCGAGGGTAAGACCGGCAACGCCAGTGGTCGAGACGATGCCGGCCGGAACAGCCAGCCCGAAAGGATGGGTGGCATGGTCCACGTCACCCGACGTGCAGCCTGGCCCGACCCTCACGGTGCGCGTTTTCGGATCGACATGGACCCCTTTCATCATCGACAGGTCGATGACGAGGCCGTTGTCGCAAATCCCCAGCCCGGCGCCGTTGTGCCCGCCGCCGCGCACGGCGATCAGCAGGTCGTTATCGCGCGCGTATTTCACGGCGGTGATCACGTCGGCGACATCGGCGCAGCGTGCGATCAGCAGCGGGCGCTTTTCGATCATGCCGTTATAGACCTTGCGGGCCTCGTCATAGCCGGCATCGTCACGCAGGATCACCTCCCCGCGCAGGCTTTCACGCAGTTTTGCATGGGTTTCGTCGGTCATCGGTTTGCTCCCTTGATTGCGCCCACCGCCATGCGGCGTCGGCGCGACGCATTTGTTGCTTCGTTATGCCGCCTCGACGGGCGGGTGCGTTCGACGGTGCAGGAAGAGCACATTGCACCAATCCGGTGCGCGCCGCTTCGCCCGAAAGGGCCAGCGGGGCATGGCCCGGGAGAGCCATGACATGGCAGCCAACCCGGCCGGGGCCGGCCGTGCCGGGATGCTCGGTCCCTGGCCCTGTCGATCTGATGCTGACGAGCGGCCGCCCGCGTCGCGGCCACTCGCGCCTTCGTGCTCGCCGGCGGCCTCTCAGCCCCGGCTCTTCGACGGTGCAGCTATTCCACGATGCGGAAGATCTGCCACTGGCTGGTGCCCGACACCACATAGGGCTCTAATTCCTTGCCCCATTTGGCGTGCGCGTCGATCTTGGCGATCTTGGCGAAGAACGCTTCCAGCTGGGCCAGGCTTTCGACCTCGTGATGGGACTCGATCGTCGCTTCACGTGCGCCGATCGAGCCGGTCATGAGGCGAAAATTCAAGTCAGCGAGCCCGACCTGCGAGCCGATCTCGCGCTCCCATTTCCGCATCAGCTCGAGTGCGGTCTGCTTCTGGCCGAACTTCGCGTCGATCTGCCATCTGGCGCTGAACATGTTTGCTCTCCCTCATGATTGCGGCCAGGCCGCTGTTGATTTGTCCGCGACTTGTTATTCGTCCCAGGCCTGCACGACGGTCTGCCGCGCGATCAGGCCGTTCTTCAGCTCCACCATCGCCGCGCAGTACACTTTTGTGCCGTCCGGATAGGCGCAGGCTTGCATGAAGGCGAGGTTGTCGCCCTCGGCGATGGTGGTATCCACCTTGTGGGTCATCGCCCGGCTGCAGATATCGTCCCAGAAGGTGCTGATCGCCGCGCGGCCGCGGATCTCGCGCGGCTTGCTCGGCGGATTGTTCCGGTCGATCACCCGCACCAGCGCATCGTCGTTGTAGAAGCTCGACAAGAGCTTGCCGTCACGGCCCTCGATCGCCTTCTTGATCGCCGCGCCATCCACTGTCTTTGTCTTGGTCAACATTTCTTGCCTCCATGGCCCGTCTGATCGGGCGTTCCGTTGCTGGGACGCAGCCCGGCGTGACCGCCGGGCCGAGGTCTTTCACTGCGACTTCGCCTTGACGGCGGCGAACAGGTCGTCGGTCTGCTTCTTGAATGTGGCGAGGTCGACCTGGCTGCCGTTGAGCATCGTCGACCAGTGGCGCACGATCGCCGCCATGGCGATGGCCTCCTTGATCTCCTCGTCGCTCGCGCCGTTCGCCTTGGCCGCCAGCGTGTGGAAATAGATGCAGTACTGGCAGGGGATTTGCGAAGCGACCGCCAGGCCCATCAGCTCCTTGGTCTTGCCATTGAGGGCGGTGTTCGGATTGAGCTGCACGCCCTTGATCTCGGCCCACGCGCCGGCCACCGCGACATCGGGCAGCGTCTTGAACATGTCGGGCACCGTGCCGAGCGTGGCCTGGATATCTTTGTAGGCCGCGGTTGCCGAGGCGTCCGCGGCCCGCGCCGGAGTGATGGCCAGCAACGCGCCCGCGGCAAATGCCAGCAATCCGATCTTGCGATTCAATTTCAGCATTTCATCCTCCATTCGCAGTGCTTTCGTGGCTGCATCGCCTAGCCTGCATGGGGAGAATTGATACCTCTTAGGGCGCCCCGACCGCTTCGCCCGAAAGCGCCATGGCTCTCATGGCCCGTCCGGGCCAGCATGTCTGGCCGAGAAGGCCGCCGCCGCCGCCCGCGACGGCAGGTCGAGCTTGAGCAATATGTTGGCGACGTGGCGCTTGACCGTGTGCTCGCTGAGGCAGAGTTCGGCGGCGATCGCGGCATTGCTCTTGCCGTCGGCGATCAGGTTCACCACCTCGCTCTCGCGCGCCGTCAGCGCGGCCGGCTCGGCGGGCCTTGCCTTGGGCCGGCAGGCCGGCTCCAGATGCTGCTCCGACGTCGCCAGAACTGCCGGCATGGGCTCGTCCACCTCATCGAGGCTGACGCGGCCGGCATCGACGAAATGCAGGCCGGAACCTATTGCGAGATCGGCGACTAGCCGCGAGGCGAGGATGTCGCCGCGCCCGGCATGCGCGGCGAGCTGCATCGTCACCCGCGCCGTCAGCCCGACCGGCTGGCCGCGCATTTCGATCTCGCCAACATGCACGCCTTGCGCGCTGGCCACGCCGATCTGCTGGGCCGCCTCGCGCAGCGCCGCGGCGCAGCGCACGGCGCGCGCCGGCCCATCGAAGCGCGACATCATCAATTCGCCATGCGTGCCGGCCGTGCGGCCGCCATGGCGGCCGACCAGAAGCCGCCAGGTTTCCTGGAAGCGCTGGCTGCGCTCGCTCCACATGCGGTCGCCGAGCTTGGCCGTGTCGTAGATGCGCGTCCCCAGCAGCGCCGCCAGCACGCGCTCGGTGTCGGCCACCGCCGGTTCTCCGGTCAGGAATTCCTCGATCAGATCGGCCACTCGGTCGACGTCGCCGGTCCAGATCGGGTGGTCGCGCCCAGAGATCTCGACCAGGCGAGCGCCGGGGATCTTCCTGGCCAGGAAGCGGCTGGCATCGGGGTCGACGCGGGCGTCGTTACGGCGATGGATCAGGAATGTCGGCACCCTGATCATCCCGAGTATATCGCGCACGTCGATATCGGCGTTCATGCGGGCAAGCGCTGCGGCCGCCGTCGGACTGGCCGACAGCCGCTCAAACCGGGCCCACCACTGGGTGAAGTGGGTATCGTCCACCCGGCCAGGCGCGAAATTCGGCAAGGTGGCGCCGGTGCCCCACGATGTCTCCGCCGTCTCAATGAAAGCTTCCAGCCGTTCCGGCGGCATCACCCATCTGTGGAAATGCGCATAGGCGCCATAGAGGACGAGCGCGCGCGTCCGCTCCGGATAGGTGGCGGCGAACAGCATCGCCATCGGCGCGCCCTCCGAGGCGCCGAGGATCGCCGCCCGGCCGCTGCCGGCGGCGTCCATCACCGCGCGCACATCGTCCATGCGCGTTTCGAGACTGGGCAGATTGTGGTTGTCGACGCGGTCGGAAAGCCCGGTGCCGCGCTTGTCGAACAGGATGAGCCGCGAGAAGGCCGAGAGCCGTTTCAACAGGCGGCTGTAGCCTTCGTCTTCCCAATGCAGATCGAGATTGGAAATGAAGCCCGGCACGAAGACCAGATCGAACGCGCCCTGGCCGACCACCTGATAGGCGATCCGCACCTCTCCGCTGCGCGCGTATCTGGTCTCGATCGGCCTCACGAGTTCTTCCGCCTGGCCTGACGATTTCCGATCGTCAAACATAGCAGAGCCGACCAGGTAGCGGCAGCTTAAACTTTAGCAAAAAGAAATGTAAGACGGCCGGTCGCTGCGACTATTTCTGCGAAGCGGCGATGTCGGCCGGGAAAGCCTTGAGTCCAAGCTTCGTGTCGGCCTCCGCCGGGCTGATCGGTCGCTTGATCTTGGCCGAGGCGGCGATCACAAGGTCGTCGAAATTCTCCGTGCCGGCGTCCAGCATCTCGAAGAATTGGCGCCGCATCCGAGGCTCCCAGAACTTGTTGATGTGCTCGGCAACGCCGGTAATGCCTTCCTCGCGCGGCTTCGAATGGAAGAAGGTGGCGATCTGGTTGGCCATGCGCACCAGCTTTTCCTTGGTGCTGGCGATGTGGTCTTCGTCATGCGACATGCTTGGCAACTCCGGAAGCCACCCGTTCGGGGTGGGTGAAAATATCGAAATCGTCGCCGCGAACCAGCGCCACCAGCGTCATGCCGGCGGCCTCGGCCGTGCGAATGGCAAGCGCGGTCGGCGCCGAGACCGCCATGATGATCGAAGCGCCGATGGCTGCCGTCTTTTGCACCATCTCGACCGACACGCGCGAGGTCACCACGACGGCGCCGCTCGCGCCGTCGATGCCGGCCTTGGCCAGCGCACCGGCGAGCTTGTCCAGCGCGTTGTGGCGGCCGACATCCTCACGCGCCATCACGATGCCCTTGCCGGGAACGTAGAAGCCGGCGGCATGCACAGCGCCGGTTTCGGTGTGCAGCGGCTGGACCTTCGACAAAAGCCTGACCGAACGGGTGATGTCTTCGGCATCGAGCGTAAGCTTTGACGCACCGACCGCATCGACCGAACGCATCGCCTCCTCGATCGATTCGATGCCGCACAGGCCGCAGCCGACCGGCCCGGCAAGCCTGCGCCGCCGCGCCTGGAAGCGCGTGTTGGCCTGGTCCTTCAGCCGGATCTGGATATCGATGCCGGCGCCGAGATCCTCGACTTCGATCGCTTCGATTTCCTTTGGGTCGGCGATGATGCCTTCGGTCAGCGAGAAGCCGAGCGCGAAATCCTCGAAATCGGCCGGGCTCGCCATCATCACCGCATGCGTGGTGCCGGCAAAGGAGAACGCCACCGGCG
Source organism: Mesorhizobium sp. B3-1-8 (assembly GCF_006439495.1). NCBI lineage: Bacteria > Pseudomonadati > Pseudomonadota > Alphaproteobacteria > Hyphomicrobiales > Phyllobacteriaceae > Mesorhizobium > Mesorhizobium sp. B3-1-8. Next base: position 63,256 of record NZ_VFTK01000001.1, on the reverse strand, counting down.
TCTCCTCCGGCACCATGCGGTTCGCGGCCGAGGTGCCGCCGGCGCGATGCGCGAGGCGAGAGATTTGGGAGATAGGAGGGCGGTTCACGAGGCGCCAGTCCCTGGCCTGCCGGCCATTTCGCTCAGGATATGTCGAAGGCCTCTTACGTCAATCGGCAATTGCTCTCCAACGCCTTCCCCCACTCCGTCGCTGCTTCGCAGCGCCACCTCTCCCCCCTCCGGAGGGAGAGGAAAGGAGCCAACTGGGATCGCCGCGCGCCTTTCCTCTCCCCCGTCGATCGGGGGAGAGGTGTCGAGCGAAGCTCGACGGAGTGGGGGTCGATCAGCCGTCAAGATTGAGCTCTGTCCTCGACACACCTACTCCGCCGCCTGCAGCGGGGCGATGCGCCGGCTCTGCTTGGCCTGTTCGTTATAGTCCTTCTGCCAGTCGCTCGGACCGTTGGACGGCGCCACCTGCACAGCGGTGACCTTGTATTCCGGACAATTGGTCGCCCAGTCCGAGAAGTCGGTGGTGATCACGTTGGCCTGCGTGTCCGGGTGGTGGAAGGTCGTGTAGACGACACCGGGCGAGACGCGGTCGGTGATCAACGCGCGCAGCGTGGTTTCGCCCGAACGGCTCGCCAGCCGCACCCAGTCGCCTTCGCGCACGCCGCGGACCTCGGCGTCGTGCGGATGGATCTCCAGCCGGTCCTCGGCGTGCCACATCGAATTCTCGGTGCGCCGGGTCTGCGCGCCGACATTGTACTGCGACAGGATACGGCCGGTGGTGAGCAGCAGCGGATAGCGTGGACCTGTGCGCTCGTCGGTCGCCACATATTCGGTGCGGATGAACTTGCCCTTGCCGCGCACGAAGCCGTCGACATGCATGATCGGCGTGCCGAGCGGCGCCTTCTCGTTGCAGGGCCACTGCACCGAGCCGACGCGGTCGAGCAGCTCGAAGGAGACGCCGGCAAAGCTCGGCGTCGTCTTGGCGATCTCGTCCATGATCTGCGACGGATGCGTGTAATTCCAGTCGAGCCCGATGGCGCGGGCGAGCTCCTGCGTCGCTTCCCAGTCGGCATAGCGCGCCTTCGGTTCGATGACTTTGCGCACCATGTTGATGCGGCGCTCGGCATTGGTGAAGGTGCCGTCCTTCTCGAGGAAGGTCGAGCCCGGCAGGAAGACATGTGCGTAGTTCGCCGTCTCGTTCAGGAAGAGGTCGTGCACGACCACGCATTCCATCGCGGCGAGGCCGCCGGCGACATGCTTGGTGTCCGGATCGGACTGCAGGATGTCCTCGCCCTGGATGTAGATACCCTTGAACGAACCGTCGACGGCGGCGTCCAGCATGTTGGGGATGCGCAGGCCGGGCTCGTCGTCCAGCTTCACGCCCCACAGGCTCTCATAGATGTCGCGCACCGCCTCGCCGGAGATATGGCGGTAGCCCGGCAGTTCATGCGGGAACGAGCCCATGTCGCAGGAGCCCTGCACGTTGTTCTGGCCGCGCAGCGGGTTCACGCCGACGCCTTGCCGGCCGATATTGCCCGTGGCCATGGCAAGGTTGGCGATGGCGATCACCGTGGTGGAGCCCTGGCTGTGCTCCGTCACGCCGAGGCCGTAATAGATCGCGCCATTGCCGCCCTTGGCATACATGCGCGCGGCACCGCGGATCAGTTCCGGATCCACGCCCGATAGCTTGCCGACGGTTTCGGGGCTGTTCTCCGGCAGGGCGACGAAGGATGCCCAGTCCTGGAACTCGGCCCAGTCGCAGCGCTCGCGGATGAAGGCCTCGTCGAACAGGCCTTCGGTGACGACGACATGCGCCAGCGCCGTCAGCACCGCCACGTTGGTGCCGGGCTTCAAAGGCAGGTGGTAGTCGGCCTCGATATGCGCCGACTTGACCATTTCGGTGCGGCGCGGATCGAGCACGATCAGCTTGGCGCCCTGGCGCAGCCGCTTCTTCAGCCGCGAGGCAAAGACGGGATGGGCGGAGGCCGGATTGGCGCCGATGATGACGGCGACGTCGGTGAATTCGACCGAATCGAAATCCTGCGTGCCGGCGGAGGTGCCGTATGTCTGGCCGAGCCCGTAGCCGGTCGGCGAATGGCAGACGCGGGCGCAGGTGTCGACATTGTTGTTGCGGAAGCCCTGCCGCACCAGCTTCTGGACGAGATAGGTCTCCTCGTTGGTGCAGCGCGACGAGGTGATGCCGCCGATCGCGGTGCGTCCGTACTGATACTGGATGCGGCGGAATTCCTTCGCCGTATGCGCGATCGCCTCTTCCCAGCTCACTTCGCGCCACGGATCGGAGATCTTCTCGCGGATCATGGGCGACAGGATGCGGTCCTTGTGGGTGGCGTAGCCATAGGCGAAGCGGCCCTTGACGCAGGAATGGCCGTGGTTGGCCTTGCCGTCCTTGTAAGGCATCATGCGGATGACCTCGTCATCCTTGACCTCGGCCTTGAACGAGCAGCCGACGCCGCAATAGGCGCAGGTGGTGACGGCCGAGCGCTCCGGCATGCCCTTTTCGAGCACGGTCTTCTCGCGCAGCGCGTCCGTCGGGCAGGCCTGCACGCAGGCGCCGCAGGAGACGCATTCGGAAGCGATGAAGTCCTCATGCATGCCGGCGACCATGCGCGACTCGAAGCCGCGGCCCTCGATGGTCAGCGCGAAGGTGCCCTGCACCTCTTCGCAGGCGCGCACGCAGCGCGAGCAGACGATGCACTGCGCCGGATCATAGGTGAAATAAGGATTGGATTCGTCGCGGGCGATGTAGTCGACCGCCAGCGAGCCATGGCCAGGCGCAACGCCGTTCTCTTCCTTGACGTGGTTGCGGCCTTCGACGCCGTAGCGGTTCTCGGAGAGCCCAACCGACTTCGCCACCGCGTCGAATTCGCTGGCGCCGGTACCGGCCTTTTCGTTCCAGCCGGTCGGATGGTCGGAGACATAGAGCTCCATGATGCCGCGGCGGATAGCGTCGAGCCGGTCCGACTGCGTGCGCACCACCATGCCTTCGCCGACCGGCGTCGTGCAGGAGGCCGGCGTGCCGCCGCGTCCTTCGATCTCGACCAGGCAGACGCGGCACGAGCCGAAGGAGTCCAGCATGTCGGTGGCGCAGAGCTTCGGGATCTCGACCCCGCCCTCCATCGCCGCGCGCATGATCGACGTGCCTTCCGGCACGGTGATGCTTTGCCCGTCGACGGTCAGCGTGATCTGCTTCGTCGCTTTCGACTCCGGCGTTCCGTAGTCGATCTCTTCGATGAGTGTCGGGAAGTCGGCCTTGATGTTCATCTTCTGCCAGCTCCTATTCAGCCGCCACGCGCGCAGGCGCAGGTTTGAAATCCTCGGGGAAATGCGTGATCGAGCTCATCACCGGGTAGGGCGTGAAGCCGCCCAGCGCGCAGAGCGATCCGAACTTCATCGTGTTGCAGAGGTCGGTGACCAGAGCGAGGTTCTTTTCCGCCTCGATGCCGGCGGCGACCTTGTCGAGAACCTCCACGCCGCGCGTCGAGCCGATGCGGCAGGGCGTGCACTTGCCGCAGCTTTCGATGGCGCAGAATTCCATGGCGAAGCGCGCCTGCTTCAGCATGTCGGCGCTGTCGTCGAACACGGTGATGCCGGCATGGCCGATCAGCCCGTCGCGCTTGGCGAATTCCTCGTAGTCGAAGGGTGTGTCGAACAAGGCGCGCGGGAAATAGGCGCCGAGCGGGCCGCCGACCTGCACCGCCTTGACCGGACGCCCCGAAGCCGTGCCGCCGCCGATGTCGTCGACGATCTCGCCCAGCGTCAGGCCGAACGCCGTCTCGAACAGGCCGCCATTCTTGACGTTGCCGGCGATCTGGATCGGGATCGTGCCGCGCGAGCGGCCCATGCCGAAATCCTTATAGTAGGCGGCGCCCTTGTCCATGATTATAGGCACAGAGGCCAGGCTGATCACATTGTTGATCACCGTCGGCTTGCCGAACAGGCCTTGGATGGCCGGCAGCGGCGGCTTGGCGCGCACCACGCCGCGCTTGCCCTCGAGGCTGTTCAAGAGCGAGGTTTCCTCGCCGCAGACATAGGCGCCGGCGCCGACGCGGATCTCCACGTCGAAGGCGTTGGGCGAACCCAGCACATTGACACCCAGCACGCCCGCCTTGCGGGCGATCGCCACGGCCTTGTTCATCGTCGCCACCGCATGCGGATATTCCGAGCGGATATAGACGAAACCTTTGGTCGCGCCGGTCGCGATGCCGGCGATCGCCATGCCTTCGATCAGCACGAAGGGATCGCCTTCCATGATCATGCGGTCGGCGAAAGTGGCGCTGTCGCCTTCGTCGGCGTTGCAGACGATGTATTTCTGCGCGCCCGCCGTATCCAGCACCGTCTTCCACTTGATGCCGGTCGGGAAGCCCGCGCCGCCGCGGCCGCGCAGGCCGGACTCGGTAACCTGCTTGACGACGTCGGCCGGCGCCATGGCGACCGCGTTCTGCAGCCCGCGCAAGCCGCCCAGCGACTTGTAGGCGTCGAGCGACAGCGGGTCGTTGATGCCGCAGCGTGCGAAGGTCAGCCGCGTCTGCTTGGCGAAGAAGGGGATCTTGTCGGGCGAGCCCAGCCAGCGCTTGTGGTGGCCGCCCTTGAGGAAGCCGCTGTCGAACAGGCTCTTGACGTCGGACGGCTTGACCGGCCCGTAGGCGACGCGGCCCTCGGCCGTGGCCACCTCGACCATCGGCTCCAGGAAATAGGCGCCGCGCGAGCCGTTGCGCACGATCTTGGCCTCGACGCCGCGCTCCTTGAGTTCCTTCTCGATCGCTTTGGCGACCTTTTCGGCGCCGAGCGCCAGCGCGCCGGAATCTGCCGGGACATAGATGCGCGGGATCATGAACGTACCTCCGCGACGATCTCTTCGATCTTCTCGTCATCGAGCCGGCCGATGACTTCGCCATCGAGCATCGCCGACGGCGAACAGGCGCAAAGCCCGAGGCAGTAGACCGGCTCCAGTGTAACCGATCCGTCGCGCGTGGTCTCGTGGAAATCGATGCCGAGCAACTGCTTGACCTTGGCCGCGACGGCGTCCGAGCCCATCGACTGGCAGGCTTCCGCCTGGCAAAGCTTCAGCACGTGCCGTCCGGCAGGCTTGGCGCGGAAATCGTGATAGAAGCTGACCACGCCGTGCACCTCGGCCCGGGAGAGGTTCAGCCCGTCGGCGATCACCGGCAGCGCGTCCTTCGGAACGTGCCCGAACTCTTCCTGTATGCTGTGCAGGATCGGCAGCAGCGGGCCTTCGAGGCCCTTCATCTCGTCAATGATCGCCGCCGTGCGCGACGCGATCTCGGTACTTGCGGCCTGCATGGTCACGCAGCGCCCTCCCTGGTCGTGGCGGCCAATGTATGTCACCCCAGGATATAGAGCGGTTTCGGGGCAACGACATGCATAGGGCGCAATATCGCTAAGTCCTTACGAAATCAGAGGAAACCTCCGAAATCAATAAAGCGCTCCCGTCGCTTGATAGAAATTTTCTATCAAAATCGGGCAGCTCGCATTGTCTAGCCTAGCGGTGGCGGCGGAAATCGTCCGCCAGCGCCATCGCCTCGTCCAGCAGCGCCTGAACCAGCGGCGTGTGCGGCTCGCGCGGCGCCGCCACTAGCCCGACCGTGTGGCTGGCATCCGGCTCGACGATGGGAATGGCCCGGATGGGCTCGGAAAAGCCGAACGTTTCCGCAAGGTTGAGCGGCATGATCGATGACCATTTGCCTGTACGGATATGCGAGAAGAGCACGATCATCGAATTCGATTCCAGCGTCGGCCGCACCTGCACACCGGCTTCCGCCAGGTGCTGGTCGATGATGCGCCGGTTCTGCATGTCCGGCGTCAGCAGGCAGAGCGGCAACTGGCTGATCTCGGCCCACGACACTTTGTCGCGGTCGGAATAAGGGTTCCCGACCGCCGTGATCAGCTGGTAGCGCTCGTCATAGAGCGGCACGCTGGTGACGCGCCCCAGCGGCTCGTTGTCGAGATAGGTGATGCCGGCATCGACATCGAAATTGCCGAGCAGCGACAGCACTTCGATGGATGTGCGCGACAGCACCGAAAAGGTGACACCCGGATGCTTTTCGCGGAATGGCGTGGTCAGCCGCGCCACCATGGCCAGCGCCGTCGGGATCGCCGCGATCCGGATGCGCCCGGACAGACCGTGGCGCGCCGCCCGCATCTCCTCGCGCATGGTGCGCGAGTCGCCGACGATGCGGCGCGCCCAGCCCAGCACCTGCTTGCCTTCCGGCGTCAGGCCCTGGAAGCGGGAGCCGCGCAGCACCAGCATGACGCCGAGTTGCCCCTCGAGCTGCTTGATGCCGGCCGATAGCGTCGGCTGCGTGACGCCGCACACCTCCGCGGCCCGGCCGAAATGCTCCTCCTTGGCCAAAGCGATGAAGAATTCCAGTTTGTCGATCATCGACGCAAACTATCGAGCGCCGAAAGCCTGCGCCAGATAGGCTGTTGCGATCGGGCACAATCTTGACGTCGACCGACAACCCCGGCGCTTTTATCCAACCAGGTTGAGGATATTGCCGTCGGGGTCCTTGAACCAGGCGACCTTCATGCCGTCGCCGACATGGATGTCGCCTTCAAGCGTCAGGCCCGGCATCTCATAGTGCTCGAAGCTGACGCCTTTCGATTTCAGCGACTTGACGATCGGCTCGATCTGGTCGCCGACCGTCCATGTCACCGCTGTCGCCTTGTTGGTGCCGGCGAACTGCGAATGATAGACGTTGATGAGCGTGTCGCCGCTTTTGTAGACGATCAGTTCGCCGCCCATGTCGTCCACTTGGCTGAGGCCTAGCGTTCCTTCATAGAAAGCCTTGGCCCTTTCCAGGTCCTTCACTGCGAGATTGGCTGTCGCATTGCTGTTTTGGAGCATGACGGTCTCCTTCACAGATTGTCGTGATGGCAATCGAGATAGCGCGGATAGGTCGTTTGACCATGGCCGAGGCCCGGATCTCGACCCCGGTTGGCAAATCCGACACCATCCGTCGCTTTCCGGGGCACGCCGGGCGAGCCATTGCGCCACGGCTTGGTTCTGCCAGGAAACTGCACTATCTGGAACGCCAAAGCTCCGAGGAAAGATCATGACCGTTACCAAGGAATCCGTCGTCGAGCGCCTGAAGACGGTGAACGGGCCGGACTTCACCGGCAACATCGTCGATCTCGGCATGGTCTCGGAGATATTCATCGCCGATTCCAAGGTCTTCTTCTCGATCACCGTTCCCGCCGCCCGCGCCCAGGAGCTGGAGCCGCTGCGCGCCGCCGCCGAACGCGCGGTGAAGGCCATCCCCGGCGTCGCCAGCGCCGTCGTCGCGCTGACGGCGGAGAAGAAGGGCGGCGGCATGGAAGCGCCCGTTCCGGCACGCCCGGCTGCTCCGCGGCCCGCCGCTCCGCCGCCAGCGCCGCAGCGACCCGCGCCGCACGCGCCCGCATCGCAGAGCCACGGCAAGCGCGGCGTGCCCGGCATCGACGCCATCATCGCGGTCGCCTCCGGCAAGGGCGGCGTCGGTAAATCGACCACCGCGGTCAATCTGGCGCTCGGCCTTGCCGCCAACGGGCTGAAGGTCGGCGTGCTCGATGCCGACATTTACGGCCCGTCGATGCCTAGGCTGCTCAACATCCGCGGCCGGCCGCAGACCGTCGACGGCAAGGTGCTGAGGCCGATGCAGAATTACGGCCTCAAGGTGATGTCGATGGGCTTCCTCGTCGATGAGGAGACGCCGATGATCTGGCGCGGCCCGATGGTGATGTCGGCGTTGACGCAAATGCTGCGCGAGGTCGAGTGGGGCCCGCTCGACGTGCTGGTGGTCGACATGCCGCCCGGCACCGGCGACGCCCAGCTGACCATGGCCCAGCAGGTGCCGCTCGCCGGCGCCGTCATCGTCTCGACGCCGCAGGACCTCGCCCTGATCGACGCCCGCAAGGGCCTCAACATGTTCAAGAAGGTCGACGTGCCGCTGCTCGGCATCGTCGAGAACATGAGCTATTTCCTCGCTCCGGACACGGGCAAGCGCTACGACATTTTCGGCCATGGCGGCGCGCGCCGCGAGGCTGAGCGCCTCGGCGTCACCTTCCTCGGCGAGGTGCCGCTGGAAATGGGCATTCGCGAAAGCTCGGACGCCGGCACCCCGATCGTCGCCTCCAAGCCGGACGGCGCAGAGGCGAAGATCTATCGCGATATCGCATTAAAGGTCTGGGAAAGGGTCCAGGAGGAGCGCGGCGCTGCCGAAGCCGCCGTGCCGAGCATCGTGTTCGAATAACCCCCTTTCCCTTGAGGGGAGGGTCAGGCGCCGACCTTCTCGCCGAACGTCGAGAAGAACTGTCCCGCAAGCTTCTTCGATGTCGACTCGATCAGCCGGCTGCCGAGTTGCGCGATCTTGCCCCCGACCTCGGCCTTGGCTGCGTATTTAAGCACTGTCGAGTCCGCCCCGTCGGCGGTCAGCGTCACGTCGGCGCCGCCCTTGGCGAAGCCGGCAATGCCGCCCTTGCCTTCGCCCTGGATGGTATAGGAATGCGGCGGCTTGAGGTTCTTCAGCGTGACTTCGCCGTTGAAGGTCGCCTTGATCGGGCCGATCTTCAGCACCACGGTCGCCGCCATCTCGGTGTTCGAGGTCTTTTCCAGGCTCTGGCAGCCGGGAATCGCCACTTTCAGGATTTCCGGGTCGTTGAGGGCTTCCCACACTTTCCCGATGGGTGCGGCGATCCGCTCCTCGCCTTCGATCACCAAAGCCATCAAGACCTCCCGGATTGCTGATGCCGGTCGGTCGTAGCGCGCGGCCCGAAACAAGTCTATCGCACCAAAGTCCGGGTTCCGGCAGCGCCTGCCTCTTGCCTGCATGGACGCATTGTCCTATCGATTTGTCATACAAATACGGAGACCACCATGGCAGGCGCCCCCACCAGGAAGAAGAAATTTCGCTCGCAGGAGTGGTTCGACAATCCCGACAATCCAGGCATGACGGCGCTCTATCTCGAGCGTTACCTCAATTACGGCCTGACGCGCGCCGAGCTGATGTCGGGCAAGCCGCTGATCGGCATCGCGCAGACCGGTTCCGACCTTTCGCCCTGCAACCGGCATCACATCGAGCTTGCCAAGCGCGTGCGCGAAGGCATCGTCTCGATGGGCGGCATCCCGTTCGAGTTCCCGTGCCATCCGATCCAGGAGACCGGCAAGCGCCCCACCGCCGCGCTCGACCGCAACCTCGCCTATCTCAGCCTCGTCGAGGTGCTCTACGGCTATCCGCTTGATGGCGTCGTGCTCACCATCGGCTGCGACAAGACCACGCCTGCGCTTCTAATGGCTGCAGCGACCGTCAACATACCGGCGATCGCGCTGTCGGTCGGCCCGATGCTCAACGGCTGGCACAAGGGCAAGCGCACCGGCTCCGGCACCATCGTCTGGGAATCGCGCCAAAGGCTATCAGCCGGCGAGATCGACTATGACGAGTTCATGGACATCGTCGCCTCCTCGGCGCCGTCGACCGGCTATTGCAACACCATGGGCACCGCCACCACCATGAATTCGCTGGCCGAGGCGCTCGGCATGCAACTGCCGGGCTCCGCTGCCATTCCCGCGCCCTATCGCGAGCGCGGCCAGATCGCCTACGAGACCGGCAAGCGCATCGTCGACATGGTGCATGAGGACCTGAAGCCCTCCGACATCATGACGCGCGAGGCCTTCGAGAACGCCATCGTCGTCAACTCGGCCATCGGCGGCTCTACCAACGCGCCGATCCACCTCAACGCCATCGCACGCCATCTTGGCGTGCCGCTCGACAATGACGACTGGCAGAAGATCGGCCTCGACATCCCGCTCCTGGTCAACCTGCAGCCGACGGGCGAGTATCTCGGCGAGGACTATCACCATGCCGGCGGCGTGCCGGCGGTGGTGGCCGAGCTGATGAAGGCCGGGCGCCTGCCGCATCCCGATGCCATGACCGCCAACGGCAAGACCATCGGCGACAATTGCAGCAGCGCCGTCAACGAGAATTCCGACGTTATCCGCAGCGTCGACAAGCCGTTGAAGGCCAATGCCGGCTTCATCAACTTCAAGGGCAATCTGTTCGATTCGGCGATCATGAAGATGAGCGGCATCTCGCCGGAATTCCGCGAGCGCTATCTGTCCAACCCGAACGACCCTGAAGCCTTCGAGGGCAACGCCATGGTCTTCGACGGGCCGGAGGACTATCACGCCCGCATCGACGATCCGGCGCAGGGCATCGACGAGCACACGATCCTGTTCATGCGCGGCGCCGGTCCGGTCGGCTATCCGGGCGGCGCCGAGGTGGTCAACATGCAGCCGCCGGCCTACCTCATCAAGAAGGGCATCCACGCCCTTGCCTGCATCGGTGACGGCCGCCAGTCCGGCACGTCGGGCTCGCCGTCGATCCTCAACGCCTCGCCCGAAGCGGCCATTGGCGGCGGGTTGGCGCTGCTCAAGAGCGGCGACCGCGTCCGCATCGACCTGAAGAAGGGCACGGCCAATATCCTCGTCAGCGACGAGGAGATCGCCAAGCGGCGCACCGCGCTGCAGGCCGATGGCGGCTATCACTATCCCAAGCACCAGACGCCGTGGCAGGAGATCCAGCGCGGCATGGTCGACCAGTTCTCGGCCGGCATGGTGCTGAAGCCGGCGGTGAAGTACCAGGACGTCGCCCATACCAGCGGCGTGCCGCGCGACAATCACTGAATTTCCGGCTTGGTGAAATCAAGGGGCGGCTTGCGAAGCGCAGCCGCCCCTCTTGTGCCCTTGTTTCAGCCGCCCGGTGCATCCAGATAGGCGTCGTACCAGCTGGTTGAGGACACAGGATCATCATGGCCAGGCGGCGCTCTTCCCTCGGCTTTCTCGGCATGTTCGGCCGCTCCGGCGACTTGCGCCAGCTCGACGACGCGTTGCGCGCGGCCGACCTGCATCCGGCTTTGGTGCCGGAAGGGGTAAAGCTTACCATCGTCAATCTGATGAACGACCGCTGGCCCGATGAGCCGCCGGCAGGCGCCTATCAATCCGTGGCGCAGCTCTGCGGCTATTGCGTCGCCGGGCCGCAGGTGTTCGATCAGGCCAACGGCCGCGAGCCGACATTGGAGGTCGAGCGCCGCATCGAGGCGGCGCTGGAGGCCGGCGACAGCTTTGATGCGCAGATCGTGCTGATGACGCTGCACGCCAAGCTGATCAACGCCGAGGTCGTCGAGCGCTATGGGCTGAGCGCGGAATGATCCGACGAACAGGATGCGTTGAGATTTCGGTCAGGCCGGCCTCACCGGAATATCAATGCGTCCTAGCCGCCCATCTTGTTGCGCGGCAGCTTGATCATCTCGCCGAAGCGCGCGCGCAATTTGTCGTCAAGCAGGCGCGAGACGTGGCGCGGGAAACGCTCGGCAAGCACGCGCTTCTTCTCCGCGATCGCCCGCGACAGGATATCGGGCCGGCCCTTTTCGTTCCATTCCTTGGGCGAGAAACGGTCGCCGACGGCGGGATAGAAATACTCGGTCTGCATCAGCTTCAGCGTCTGATCGTTGCCGAGATAGTGTCCGGGACCCTTCATGCAGACGTCAGCGATGGTGTCGATCGACAGCGCGTCGTCGGTCACTTCGATGCCGCGCACGCAGCGCAGGCAATGTCCGAGCATGTCGTTGTCGATGATCAGGCTTTCGAGGCAGAAGCCAAGCAGCGAGGCATGCATGCCGGCTGACTCATAGACGAGATTGAGGCCGGCAAGACCGGCCATCACATCGGTGATGCCCTTTTCATAGCCAGACTGGATGTCGGGCAGTTTCGAATCCGTCATGCCGGCGGCCGAACCACCCGGCAGGTCGTAATACTGCGCCATCTGGGCGCAGGCCGCGGTCAGCACCGCTTGCTCAGCCGAGCCGCCGGACATGGCGCCGGTCCTGAGGTCGGAAACGAACGGCCAGGTGCCGAAGATCGCCGGATGCCCGGGCTTGATGGCATTGACATAGACCAGGCCCATCAGCACTTCCGCCACCGCCTGCACGACGGCGCCGGCAATCGCCGCCGGCGCGGTGGCGCCGGCCTGGCCGGCCGACAGAAGCAGGATCGGAATGCCGCCTTCGACGCAGGCCTCGAGCACGCCGCAGGCGTCCTCGGCGAACTTCATCGGCGGCACGACGAAGCAGTTCGAGTTCGACACGAACGGCCGCGCCCGGAAATTCTCCTCGCCGCCGGCGATCGCATAGAGCATTTCCAGCGCCGGCTTGACGTTCTCGCGTACGGTGAACGAGGTGCCGACATGCTTGGATGTCCCCATCACGCAGGCATAGAGCGTGTTGAAATCCATATCGAGCGGATCGGGGATATCGCGCGGCACCATGGTGCGCTGGAAGAAATGGATGTTGTCGAGCCCGTCGACGAGACGGGCGGCGTCGTAGAGATCCTGCAGCAGCGATTCGCGGTATTCGCGCTTCTCGACGTCGACCAGATGCACCGCCGCGCCCGCCGTGCCGTAATGCACGCGTTTGCCCTGGATCAGCATGTCGTGCTTCGGATCCTGGCCGTAGAGGGTGAAGTTGCGCGCGGCCTTCTTGATCGTGTCCAGCACCAGCGCGCGCGGCAGCCGGATGCGGCCGTCGTCGCCATAGGTGCCGCCGGCCCGGGTCAGCGCCTCGATGCAGGACGGGATGGCGTTGGCGAACCCGACCGTCTCCAGGAGCGTCAGCACCGCTTCGTGGATGCGCTCGCGATCGTTCTGGCTCAATGGCCCGTAGCTGCCGCCCTCGAGGCCTGCCCGCACCGGCCGGATGTCGTCGGCCAAAGGCGCTGCCCGCATTGCACGACGCGCTTCGCGCCCGCCGGAACGCCGCGAACGCTGGTCCGACGACGCTTCCTGCTTCTCGAGAGCCACTGACATGGAAGCACTCCACCTTTTGTCTTTATCTGCGAAGCTGACGCGGCGGTTGGTCCACCATCGGCCTGCCTCGTCCCCTTCTGGCCCCGACTATGCCGCCGGCATTGGTGCAGCCTATGAGCCAGCCAATCCCGTCGAATATGCCAGATTTCTAAAGCGATAAGGGCGCCCAAACAAAAAGGGCCGGCGCAGCGCCGGCCCTTTTTGGAAGTCTGTGGCGGTCAGGCGGCTGCGGGCCTGCGGCCGGCGGCGGTGGCGAGTTCGCGGATGCCCGGCTCGATATGCTGCAGCGAGATCGAGGAGATGCCCAAGCGCATGAAACGAGAGGGCTTTTCGCTGCGGTCGAAGAACCGGTCGCCGGGTTCGATGATGACGCTGCGCGACGCGGCGGCTTCGGCCAGGCCACGTGAATCGGTACCGCGCGGCCCTTCCAGCCAGAGCGATGTGCCGCCCGCCGAGTCGGTCGAGCGCCATTCTGGCAGGAAAGCGGAAATCGCATGGACCAGACGCTTGCGCCGTTCGTCGAAGGCGGTGGAAAGCCTGCGCACCAGCGCCTCGTGATGGCCGAGCGACAGGAACAGCGCAACGGCGCGCTGGTTGTTCGCCGGCGGGTGTCTGAGCATGAAGCGGCGCAGCGCGCGAAGCTCGGCGATCAGCCCGGCCGAGGCCACGATGTAGCCAAGCCTGAGACCCGGAGCCAGCGTCTTCGACATCGAGCCGACATAGATGACGCGGCCGGAGCGATCGAGGCTCTTCAGCGCCTGCTGCGGCGCCTCGTCGAGCAGTTGGCTGTCATAGCCGTCCTCGATGATGATCTGGTTGTTGCGGTTGGCGCGCGCCAGAAGGTCCTGCCGCCGCTCCGCCGACAATGGCACCATGGTCGGGCAGTGGTGGCTGGGCGTGACGAAGACGAAGCCGGAATCGCTGGGGATCGACGAGGTCACGATGCCCGACTGGTCGACCGGGACCGGCTGGATATCGGCGCCGGCCAGCCGGAAGATCGAGCGGGCATCGGGGTAGCCGGGGTCTTCCATCGCCACTTTCGAGCCCTTGGTCATCAAGAGCGTGGCCAACATATAGAGCGCGTTCTGCGCGCCCAGCGTCACGATGATCTCGTCCGGATTGGCAAAGATGCCGCGCCGCGGCAGAAGCCTGGCCTGGATCTGCTCGATCAGCAGCGGATCGTCGCGGTCCACCATGTCGGATGCCCAGTTGCGGATCTCCAGCACTGCCAGCGCCATGCGGTTGCACTCGCGCCATTCGGCGGTCGGAAACAGCGCCGGATCGAACTGGCCGTAGACGAACGGGTAGGAGGACTTGATCCAGTTGTCGTGCTTGGCCGGCGGCGGCATGTCGCTTGCGGCGATCTGCCGGCGCGCCTTCCAGTCGATCTCGTTCTGCTGGTCCGGCGCCTTCTGGTGCGGCTTGGCGGGAGTGGCCAGCACGTCCGGATTGACGAAATGGCCGCGCCGTTCGCGCGCGACCAGGAAGCCCTGGTCGACCAGCTGCTGGAAGGCGAGTACCACCGTGCCGCGGGCAACCCCAAGTTTTTCCGCGAGAATGCGGCAGGACGGCAGCGGCATCGAGGCGGCGATCTGTCGGTCAAGAATGGCCGCGACGATCGCCTGGCGGATCTGCGCCTGAAGGGTTTGGCCGGATTCAGCCGAAATCCGGAACAGGCCGGACCATATGGCCGTGTCATTGCGCTGTGGCATGGGAAATCTTCCTCGGATGGCCAGCTGTTTTCACTTGGCTGGACCAGTGGAGTGTATGGGTGGCATAAGGGGTTGCGCCAATCAATTTTTCTGATCGCTGGGATTTATGCCAGTGATCTATCAAGCGCGACGCGGAGCGTCGTCGCCAGGCGCGACGCGCAGCGTTGTCGTGGCACCACCCCAGGCGCGATGCGCAGCATCGTCGCCTCCCGATGCGCAGGATCGTCGCGGCGAAATTCCCGCCTCCTCACCGTCCAATATCACCCCTCATCAAAGCGTGACGAGGTGCGTCATCGCCACCGCTTGAACGAAATGGAAATCGGCTCGATAGAATGACGCGCCGACACGCGCCGGAAACATCCGGCCTGTTAAAATGGTTTAAAAACCCGCCAGGAGCCCGCCAGTGGATCAGTCAAGCTTCGACAAGCAGGTCGCCGCTCTGCGTGAGCAGCGCGCGGCGGCCAGGGGCACCATGCGCGAGGCCTTCGCCGCCGATCCCAAGCGCTTCGAGACATTCTCCGCCACCGATGGCGATCTTCTGCTCGACTGGTCGAAATGCGCGGTCGACGCAAGCACGATGACGATGCTGGAAAAGCTCGCGGGCGCGGCCGATCTCGCGGGGCGCCGCGCCGCGATGTTCGAAGGCAAGAAGATCAACATCACCGAGAATCGTGCCGTGCTGCACACCGCGCTGCGCAACCTGACCGGCAAGAGCGTGATCGTCGACGGTCAGGACACCAAGGCCGACGTGATTGCCGTGCTCGACGCCATGGGCGCCTTTGCCGACGCCATCCGCTCCGGCAAGGCGGCCGGCGCCACCGGCAAGAAGATCACCGACATCGTCAACATCGGCATCGGCGGCTCGGACCTCGGCCCGGCGATGGTGACGCTGGCGCTAGCGCCCTACCATGATGGGCCGCGCGCGCATTACGTCTCCAATGTCGACGGCGCCCATATCCATGACACGCTGAAGGGCCTGTCTCCCGAAACGACTTTGTTCATCATCGCCTCCAAGACCTTCACCACGGTCGAGACGATGACGAATGCGCAGACGGCGCGCGATTGGGTGCAGAAGGCGCTTGGCAAGGAAGCGGTCGGCAAGCATTTCGCCGCCGTCTCGACCGCGCTCGACCTCGTGGCGAAGTTCGGCATCGAGCAGGACCGCGTCTTCGGCTTCTGGGACTGGGTCGGCGGCCGCTATTCGGTCTGGAGCGCCATCGGCCTGCCGGTGATGATTTCCGTCGGCCCGCGCAATTTCCGCGCTTTCCTCGATGGCGCGCATGAGATGGACGAGCATTTCCGCACCGCGCCGATGCAAAAGAACCTGCCGGTGCTTTTGGGGCTCATCGGCTGGTGGCATCGCGTCGTCTGCAAATATCCGGCCCGTGCCGTCATTCCTTACGACCAGCGCCTGTCGCGCCTGCCGGCCTATCTGCAGCAGCTCGACATGGAATCGAACGGCAAGAGCGTCACGCTGGACGGCACCGCGGTCGCCACGCCGACCGGTCCGCTTGTCTGGGGCGAGCCCGGCACCAACGGCCAGCATGCCTTCTTCCAGCTCCTGCATCAGGGCACCGACTTCATCCCGGTCGAGTTCCTCGCCGCCGCCGTCGGTCACGAGCCTGAACTGAAGCACCAGCACGATCTGCTGCTCGCCAACTGCCTGGCGCAGTCGGAAGCCTTCATGAAGGGGCGAACACTGGAAGAGGCGCGCGCGCAGATGCTGTCCAAGGGCATGAAGCAGGCCGACGTCGATCGCATCGCGCCGCACCGCGTCTTCTCGGGCGATCGCCCTTCGCTGACCATTCTCTATAGAAAGCTCGATCCGCGCACGCTGGGTCGGGTCATCGCGCTTTACGAGCATCGCGTCTTCGTCGAGGGCACGCTGTTCAACATCAATTCCTTCGACCAATGGGGTGTTGAGTTGGGCAAGGAATTGGCGACCGGCCTGCTGCCTGTCGTGGAGGGTAAGGAGACTGCCGCAAAGCGCGACGCCTCGACTGCCGGACTGGTGGGACATATCCACCAATTGCGTGGCGCGGAGTAAAAGGATTGGCGGATATCAAGGGAATATTGTTCGACAAGGACGGCACGCTTGTCGACTTCAACACAACCTGGCTCGGCGTCGCCGACTTCATGGCGATGGATGCCGCCGAGGGCGACCGCTGGAAAGCGGATAGGTTGCTTGCCGCCGCCGGCTTCGACTTCGTCACGAAACGCTTCAAGCCCGATTCGATCTTCGCTTCCGGTTCGAACATGGACGTCGTCGAGCTCTGGTTCCCGCGTCTGTCCGAGGAGGACCAGATGCACGCCGTTTCCCGCTTCAACGAGATCACTTCGGTGCAGGGGTCGGCCATGGCGGTCGCGCTGCCGGGCGTCATCGACTCGCTGCGGACACTGCACAAACGATCCTATCGGATGGGCGTTGCCACCAACGATTCGACCAGCGGCGCCGAAAGGACGCTCGCTACGCTGGGCATCGCGCAGCTCTTCGATGCTGCCTTCGGCTACGACGCCGTTGCCAATTCCAAGCCGGCGCCCGACACGGTCGTCGCTTTCTGCGACCTGACCGGGCTAAAACCGGGCGAGATCGCCATGGTCGGCGACAACCGCCATGACCTCGAAATGGCGCGCGCCGGCGGCTGCGGCCTGGCGGTGGGCGTTCTCTCCGGCACCGGCACGCGCGACTCGCTGGCGCCGATGGCGGACGTCGTTCTGGATTCGGTTGCCGACCTGCCTGATTTCCTGGCCGCGCGGGTGAACGTTCCGGCGGGCTAACCACGTTCCGCCACGAAAGCGAACACGGCGCTGGGCTTGGGCTCGCTGCCGCCGTTTCCGCCGACATCCGGCACCTGGTATTCGCCGAGCAGGCAAAGCCGTGGCCTGGGCAGCCAGGCGCGGCCGGGGTCGCCGACCAGCACGTCGATGCCGGCGGCGAGGCAGCGGTCGAGGAACGGCATCATCCGCTGCCCCACGTCCTGCGCGTAGAAGACGTCGCCCGCCAGCACCAGCTCGACCGCCGGCGGCGGACCGGTGGTAATGTCCTTGCCGACGATCTCGATGGCGACGCCATTTGCTTGCGCGTTGAGGCCGAGCGCCACAGCGCCGTTGCGGTCTATCTCTGCCGCGATCACCGCGCGCGCTCCGGCCTTTGCCGCCGCGATGCCGACCAGCCCCGAGCCGGCGCCGAGGTCGAGCACCCGTTTGCCGGCGACGATCGACGGACGGTCGAGGATATAGCGGGCCAGCACCGCGCCACCGGCCCAGGCATAGGCCCAATAGGGTGGCTGTGGCTCGGTCGCGTTTCCGTCGCTGTCGTCGTCCGGTTCGAGCAGCCGCCGCAGTCCGCTGCCGGGATGCGCCTGATGGAGCTGGACCTCCGGCACTGACGGCACCGGCGCCAGCCGCATGTTCGCCTTGATGAATTCCGCCGGATCGAGCCGCTCGCCTCGCTCACGTGTCTTGCCGGCGGAGTGATCGCTCAAGCCTGGTCCCGCAGCGCCCGCCGCAGGATCTTGCCGACCGGCGTCTTCGGCAGCTCGGTGCGGAACTCGATGAATCTCGGCCGCTTGTAGCCGGTCAGGTTCTCGCGGCAATAGGCCATCAGCGCCTCGACGGTGAGCGCTGGGTCCTTCTTCACCACGAACAATTTAGGCACTTCACCGGAATGCTCGTCCGGCACGCCGATCGCCGCCACTTCGAGCACGCCCGGGTGATGCGCCACCACCTCTTCCAGTTCGTTGGGATAGACGTTGAAGCCGGAGACCAGGATCATGTCCTTCTTGCGGTCGACGATCTTGGTGTAGCCGCGCTCGTCCATGAAGCCCATGTCGCCGGATTTGAAGAAGCCGTCCTTGGTCATCACCTTGGCGGTCTCGTCGGGCCGGTTCCAGTAGCTGGCCATCACCTGCGGGCCGCGGATGCAGATCTCGCCCACTTCGCCGAGCGGCACGTTGTTGCCGTCGTCGTCGCGGATGGCGATTTCGGTCGAAGGCAGCGGCAGGCCGATCGTGCCGGTGAAGTCGCTGGAGCTGAACTTGTTGGCGGTCGCCACCGGCGAGGTTTCGGACAGACCGTAGCCTTCGCTTACCGGGCAGCCGGTCAGCGCCTTCCAGCGTTCGGCGACGCCCTTCTGCACCGCCATGCCGCCGCCCAGCGTCAGGATCAGCGGCTTGAAGTCGAGCTTGCGGAACTCCTCATTGTTGAGCAGCGCGTTGAACAACGTGTTGAGGCCGGGAAAGATGTGCATCGGGTATTTCGCCAGTTCCTTGACGAAGCCCGGAATGTCGCGCGGGTTGGGGATCAGCACGTTTTGCGCGCCCTGCTGCATGCCCATCAGCGCGTTCACCGTCAGCGCGAAGATGTGATAGAGCGGCAGCGCGCAGATGAAGTTGAGATGCGCCGGCTTGGGCTTCACCGTATAGGCGTCCTCCACCCAAAGCGAATTCTGCGCGACGTTCGAAAGCACGTTGCGATGCAGCAGCACAGCGCCCTTCGAGACGCCGGTGGTGCCGCCCGTATATTGCAGGAAGGCGATGTCGTCGCCTGAGACCGTGGGCGGCTTGAAGGCGATGGTCGCGCCGGTCTTGAGCACGGCGTTGAATTTGACATGGCCGGGCAGCGACCATGCCGGAACCATCTTCTTCACCCGCCGCACGACGAGGTTGACGATGGCGCCCTTGAGGCCGCCCAGCATGTCGCCCATCGCCGCGACGATGACATGCTTGACCGGCGTCCTGGCGATCACCGCCTGCAGCGTGCCGGCGAAGTTTTCGAGGATGACGATCGCCTGCGCGCCGGAATCCTTCAACTGATGCTCCAGCTCGCGCGGCGTGTAGAGCGGATTGACGTTCACCACCGTGTAGCCGGCGCGCAGGACGGCCATCATCGCCACCGGATATTGCAGCACGTTCGGCATCATCAGCGCCACGCGCGCGCCCTTCTCCAGGCCTCTCGCCTGCAGGTAGGCGCCGAACGCGGCCGACAGCCGCTCGAGCTCGGCGTAGGTCATCGACTTGCCCATGCACACGAAGGCCGGCTGCCCACCGAATTGCTTGCAGGCGCCGACCAGGAAGTCGCCGATGGACTTGTAGGGCAGGGCGCCGATCTCGGCCGGCATGTTCTTCGGATAGCTTTTCAGCCATGGCTTTTCCGGCAGGCCGACAGTGAGCTCGGTGATCGCTTTCGGCAGGCCTTTCGAGGCAGGTCTGGCGGTGGTCGGCTTGGCGGCCTCCGCTTTTGCGGTTGCCGGCTTGTCCACTTTCGCGGCTGCCGGCTTGGACTTTGCCGCTGCGGGTTTGGCGGTGGCTGGTTTCGCGGCGGACTTGGCGGGCGCAGGCTTTGCTGCCGCCTTTGTCTTCGGCGTGGCTGCGGTCTTCATAGCCTTGGGCGCATCGCTTCCGGCGGCGGCCTTGGCCCTTGCTTTCGCCGCGGCTGTCGTCTTGGCTGCTCTTGCCACCTGTCTCTCCCTGTCGCCTTCTATCCGGGCGCCCGCCTCCAAACGAAGCGTCCTCCTCGCCGGTTGCGGATTTTCCGGAAATCCCGCCCATCGTCTATGTATTGCCTCTATCGGCGACCGTGCAAGCCTTGCCCCAGCGGCAATGCGGGGAAAGATTTGCCGTCGAAACGCTGTGCTTCGATCGCCTTCCGCATCGTGCTTGGACGGAGGGCAATTCCGGGCAGCCATGCCTGACGCCGCCATTTCGAAAGGCGGCCGATCAATAAAAAATCGCCATCGTTAATAATGTCGTGAGCAGAAAAAATTGCTAACTTTTTCTGCATTTGGAGCAAAAGCTAGATTCTTTTCCCGCTTCCCATGGGGTACGCAAACGAGGTGTTCCAAAGGCGAAGAAACGGTGCTTATATGCGCCCTTCGCGAGCCTGATAGAGGGGCTTGAGAGAACATCAGGGAGTGCTCAATGAAAAAGACAATGACTTTTGCAGCCGCGTTGCTGGCTGCAAGCGTCCTCAGCGGCATGGCCAGTGCTAAGACGCTCGTTTATTGCTCGGAAGCGTCGCCGGCCAATTTCGATCCGGGTACGACGACCGGCGGTAACGACTTCGACGCGTCTTCGCGCACCGTCTATTCGCGACTGGTCGAATTCAAGCATGGTGGCACCGAGATCGAGCCCGGTCTGGCCGACAAGTGGGAAATTTCCGACGATGGCCTGGTCTATACTTTCCATCTGCATCCGGGTGTGAAGTTCCAGACCACCGACTATTTCAAGCCGACGCGCGACCTCAACGCCGACGACGTCGTCTTCTCCTTCGATCGCCAGTTCAACAAGGAGAATCCGTGGAACGGCGACAAGTATCTGCCGAACCTCACCTGGGACTATTACACCGGCATGGACATGCCGAAATACGTCGCCAAGTGGGAGAAGGTCGATGACCTCACCGTCAAGCTGACGCTGACCGAGCCGAACGCGCCGATGCTGGCCAATCTCGGCATGGACTTCGCCTCGATCGTGTCGAAGGAATATGCCGACCAGTTGCAGAAGGACGGCAAGATGGCCGACTTCTCGACCAAGCCGATCGGCACCGGTCCGTTCCAGTTCGTCGACTACCAGCTGGATTCGGTCATCCGCTATGCGGCCAATCCCGACTACTTCAAGGGCAAGGAAAAGATCGACGATCTCGTCTTCGCCATCACGCCTGACGCGACCGCCCGCATCCAGAAGGTGCTGGCTGGCGAATGCGACATCGCGCCCTATCCGAACCCGGCCGACATCGCCACCATCAAGGCCAACAAGGACGTGACCCTGATGGATCAGGCCGGCCTGAACATCGGCTATATGAGCTACAACACCACGATCCCGCCGCTCGACAAACCGGAAGTGCGTCATGCGCTCAACCAGGCGATCGACCGGGAAGCCCTGATCAAGTCGCTGTTCCAGGACGCCGGCGCCACCCCGGCCGAGAACCTCATCCCGCCGACCATGTGGTCGTGGGACAAGGACGTGAAGACCGACGCCTACAATCCGGATGAGGCCAAGAAGGTGCTTGAGGCTGCCGGGCTGAAGGAAATCCAGCTCTGGGCTGCCGACCGCGTTCGTCCCTACAACCCGAACTTCCAGCGCGCGGCCGAGCTGATCCAGGCCGACTGGGCCAAGGTCGGCGTCAAGGCGAACATCGTCAACTACGAGTGGACGAAGTATCGCGAGGAAGGCAAGAAGAAGGACCGTCCCGGCGCCTTCCAGATCGGCTGGACCGGCGACAATGGCGATCCGGACAACTTCTTCGCCACTCTCTTCGCCTGCTCCGCCATCGGCGTGTCGAACTACTCCAGCTGGTGCGACAAGGACTTCGAGGACTTGATCCAGAAGGCCAAGAAGACCAGCGACCAGGCCGAGCGCACCAAGCTCTATGAGCAGGCGCAGGTGATCTTCGCCAAGGAAGCGCCCGCCTTCCTGCTGGCGCACAGCCAGGTCTATTCGGTCGTTCGCAACAACGTCACCGGCTACAAGATGGACCCGCTCGGCATTCACCGCTTCGACGGCGTTGACAAAGCCGAATAAGATTGCGAACGGGGCGGCGTAAACTTTAGCGCCGCCCCATTCCATTCAAGATGCTCCGATATCTTCTCAACAAAATCGCCCTTCTGATCCCGACCCTTGTCGGCATCACCATCTGCGCCTTCGCGTTCGTGCGGCTGCTGCCCGGCGACCCGATCCTCGCCATGGCCGGCGAGCATGGCGTCGCGCCGGCGCGCTATGAAGAGCTGAAGCAACAGTTCGGCTACAATCTGCCGATTTGGGAGCAATACGCACGCTATGTCGGTGAGGTCGCCACCGGCGATTTCGGCGTCTCCATTTCGTCCAAGCGTCCGGTGCTCGAGGAGTTCAAGACACTCTTCCCGGCGACGCTGGAGCTGTCCTTCTTCGCCATGATCTTCGCCATGGTCCTCGGCATCCCGGCCGGCATCTTTGCCGCCGTCAAACGCGGCTCCTGGTTCGACCAGTCGCTGATGGGCACGGCGCTTGTCGGCTATTCCATGCCGATCTTCTGGTGGGGCCTACTGCTCATCATCTTCTTTTCCGGCTATCTCGGCTGGACGCCGGTCTCGGGCCGCATCGGCCTGCAGTTCTTCTTCAAGCCGATCACCGGCTTCATGACGATGGACACCTTGCTCTACGGCAAATGGGACGCCTTCCGCTCGGCGCTCAGCCATCTCGTCCTGCCGGCGATCGTGCTCGGCACCATTCCGCTGGCGGTGATCGCGCGCCAGACGCGCTCGGCCATGCTGGAAGTGCTGGGCGAAGACTATGTCCGCACCGCGCGCGCCAAGGGCCTTTCGGCGGGCCGCGTCATCGGCGTGCATGCGCTGCGCAACGCGCTCATCCCGGTCGTCACCACCATCGGCCTGCAGGTCGGCACGCTGCTCGCCGGCGCCATCCTCACCGAAACCATCTTCGCCTGGCCGGGCATCGGCAAGTGGATGGTCGATTCCATCTTCAAGCGCGACTATGTCGTCGTGCAATCGGGTCTGCTGTTGATCGCCCTCATCGTCATGGCGGTGAACCTCATCGTCGATGTGCTCTACGCCGTCATAAACCCACGCATCAGGGCGGCATAAATGAGCCAGACCGAAATCGCCCCGATGGCCGCCGGCAGCCCGGATCGCCTCACCGGCCTCAAGACCTTCTGGCACTATTTCTCGGTCAACCGCGGCGCCGTCATCGGCCTGTTCGTCTTCATCCTGTTGGTGCTGGCTGCCCTCTTCGCGCCGCTGCTCGCGCCCTATGCGCCCGACGTGCAGGACAAGACCGCGTTCCTGCGGCCTCCGGCCTGGCAGGATGGCGGCTCGACGCAATATCTGCTCGGCACCGACCCGGTCGGCCGCGACATCCTCTCGCGCCTGCTTTACGGCGCGCGCTTCTCGCTGCTGATCGGCGCGGTGGTGGTCACGCTGGCTCTCACCGGCGGCATCACGCTCGGTCTGCTGGCGGGCTATTTCCGCGGCTGGGTCGACGTCGCGATCATGCGCGTCATGGACCTGATCCTGGCCTTCCCGTCGCTGCTCTTGGCGCTGGTGCTGGTCACCATCCTCGGCCCCGGCCTGTTCAACGCCATGCTGGCGATCGCGCTCGTCCTGCAGCCGCATTTCGCCCGCCTGGTGCGCGCCGCCGTGATGGCCGAGAAGAGCCGCGAATATGTTGTTGCGGCCAAGGTCGCCGGCGCCGGACATATCAGGCTGATGCTTGCCACCATCCTGCCCAACTGCCTGGCGCCGTTGATCGTCCAGGGCACGCTGTCCTTCTCCAACGCCATCCTGGAAGCCGCAGCGCTCGGCTTCCTCGGCCTCGGCGCCCAGCCGCCGACGCCGGAATGGGGAACCATGCTTGCCTCGGCGCGTGAATTCATCCTGCGCGCCTGGTGGGTGGTGACCTTCCCCGGTCTCGCGATCCTCATCACCGTGCTTGCCATCAACCTGGTCGGCGACGGCCTGCGCGATGCCCTCGATCCCAAGCTCAGGAGGTCGTGATGGCGCTGCTCGACATCCAGAACCTCGTCGTCGAATTCCAGACCGCGTCCGGCCCGTTCCGCGCCGTCGACGGCGTCTCGCTCCATGTCGACGAGCGCGAGGTGCTCGCCATCGTCGGCGAGTCCGGCTCCGGCAAGTCGGTGTCGATGCTGGCCGTCATGGGCCTGTTGCCTTGGACCGCCACCGTCACCGCCGACCGTATGACCTTCAACGGCCGCGATATGTTGAAAATGAGCCCGACCGATCGCCGCAAGATCATCGGCAAGGATATTGCCATGATTTTCCAGGAGCCGATCGCCAGCCTCAATCCCTGCTTCACCGTCGGCTTCCAGATCGAGGAAGTACTGCGCTTCCACATGGGCATGGACAAGGCCCAGCGCCGGGCGCGCGCCATCGAGCTTTTCAAGCAGGTCGGCATTCCGGAACCGGAGGAGCGGCTCAATTCCTTCCCGCACCAGATGTCGGGCGGCCAGTGCCAGCGCGTCATGATCGCCATGGCGATCGCCTGCAACCCGAAGCTTTTGATCGCCGACGAGCCGACCACCGCGCTCGACGTCACCATCCAGAAGCAGATCCTCGATCTGTTGGTCTCGCTGCAGGCCAAATACGGCATGGGACTGATCATGATCACCCACAATATGGGCGTGGTGGCCGAGACCGCCGACCGCGTCATCGTCCAGTACAAGGGCCGCAAGATGGAAGAGGCCGACGTGCTGTCGCTCTTTGAATCGCCTAAGAGCAACTACACCCGCGCGCTGCTCTCGGCGCTGCCGGAGAACGCCGTCGGCGACCGGCTGCCGACCGTCTCCGACATGCTGTTCGAGCCGGCGCCCCAGGGAGCTAGTACATGACCGGAGCCGGCGCATGACCAAGGTCGTCGAAGGCAAGGACATCAAGCGCGACTACCATGTCGGCGGCGGCCTGTTCCGCGGCGCGCGCACCGTGCACGCGGTCAAGGGCGTGTCCTTTAGCGTCGAGAAGGGCAAGACGCTTGCCATCGTCGGCGAGAGCGGCTGCGGCAAGTCCACGCTGGCCCGCATCATCACGCTGATCGATCCGGCCACCTCCGGAGAACTCTTCATCGACGGCAACAAGGTCGACATCGCCAGGGACGGCTTGTCGAAGGAAATGCGCCGCAAGGTGCAGATCGTCTTCCAGAATCCTTATGGTTCGCTCAACCCGCGCCAGAAGATCGGCGACGTGCTCGGCGAGCCGCTCTTGATCAACACCGACAAGCCGGCCGAAGAGCGCCGCGACCTGGCGATGAAGATGCTGAAGAAGGTCGGCCTCGGACCGGAGCATTACAACCGCTACCCGCACATGTTCTCCGGCGGCCAGCGCCAGCGCATCGCCATTGCCCGCGCGCTGATGCTGAATCCGAGCTTGCTGGTGCTGGACGAGCCGGTCTCGGCGCTCGACCTTTCGGTGCAGGCGCAGGTGCTCAACCTGCTCGCCGATCTGCAGGACGAGTTCCAGCTCACCTATGTCTTCATCAGCCACGACCTCTCGGTGGTGCGCTACATCGCCGACGACGTGATGGTGATGTATTTCGGTGAAGCGGTCGAATACGGTCCGCGCGACGAGGTCTTCTCCGACCCCAAGCACGCCTACACCAAGACGCTGTTCGCCGCGACGCCGCGCGCCGACATCGCGAGCATCAAGGCCAGGCTGGCGAAGAAGAAGGCGGCGTAAGCCTCGCAGGTCGTCATTCTAGGGCGGAGCGCTGCGAAGCAGCGCGCAGACCCTGGAATCCATGCCGTTACCTAGATGGCGAGCGCGGCGGAGCAGAATTCTGCACCGTTGCGGCGCTCGCGTGTCACGGAATGGATCCTCGGGTCTGCGCCGCGTCGCTTCGCTCCTTGCTTCGCCCGTGGATGACGACGCCGAGCTAATTGCGCTCCGCCTACGACAACTTCGCAATAATCGCCCGCAGCGCCTCGCCGAATTTGTGCACTTCCTCCACCGTGTTGTAGTGCACCAGCGAGGCGCGGATGGCGCCGCTGTCCATCGACAAATTGAGCCGCTTCATCAGCCGCGGCGCGTACATGTGGCCGTCGCGGATGCCGATCTGCATGGCCGCCATTTCCTCGACGATCCGCTGCGGTGACAGCTTGCCGATGTTGAAGCAGAAGGTCGGCACCCGTTCGTTGAGGCGGGCTTCGTCGGCAACCCCGTAGATGGTGGCGTTGCAGCTTTTCAGCACTTTCAGCATCTCGCGCGCCAGCATCAGCTCGTAGTCGCGGATGGCGTTCATGCCGGCGACGATGTTGTCGCGGCGCGAGCGGTTGTTTTCGGGCAGGAAGTTGCGGCCGATCGATTCCAGATAGCGCACCGCCGCGTCCATGCCCGACACATTCTCGTAGATGAAGGTGCCGGCCTCGACCTTGTAGGGCGGCTCGTCGGGGATGAAATCCTCGCGGAACGTCGGCAACCGCTTCAGCGTTTCGAAGCGGCCCCACAGGAAACCCATATGCGGCGAGAAATTCTTGTAGCCGGAGCAGACGAGATAGTCGCAGCCCCAGGCCTGCACGTCCATCAGTCCGTGCGGCCCGTAATGCACGCAGTCGAGGAACACTTCGGCGCCTGCCGCATGCGCGATCCTGGCCACCGAGGCGACGTCGACGATCGAGCCGATCGAATGCGCCGTCACCGTGCAGGCGACGAGGCGCGTGCGCTCCGACACCAGCGGCTTGAGATCGTCGACATGCAGATTGCCGTCCTCGCGCATGCGCCACCATTTGAACTTGGCGCCGGCGGATTCCAGTGCCAGCCATGTGGCGATGTTGGCGTCATGGTCCATGTCGGTGACGACGATCTCGTCGCGTCCCCCAACCGCGTCATTGGAAAGCATCTGGCCGATGCCGAGGCTGACCAGGCGGATGAACGATGTGGCGTTCATGCCGAAGCAGATTTCGGACGGGCTGTAGGCATTGATGAGCAGCGCGACGCTTGTCCGCGCCTCGGCCACCGACTGGTCGACGGTGACGCTGCGGCCATAGCGGCCGCCGCGCTGCACATTGTGCGACACCAGATGGTTGGTCACCGCGTCGAGCACGCTTTGCGGGATCTGCGCGCCGGCGGCGTTGTCCATGAAGATGAAGTCGCCGGCACGCTGCAGCGCCGGGAACATCGCCCGAATCTTTTCGACGGGGAACGCGGCGGCGTTCGCATTGTCTGTCTGATGCTTGTTCACGGGTAAGCTCCTGCGAAGGACTTGGATGGGGACTGGTTGGCGTCAGCGCGTCTTCTCTGTCTGGAAGCGGCGCTCGAGCAGGCTGACGAGGCGAACCATCGGCCAGAGGAAGATCAGGTAGACCAGCGCCGCGCCGATCAGCGGCGACGGGTTCGCGTAGAGCGACTGCGCATTGGTCGCTTCCTTCAAGAGTTCCGGCAGCGCCACGGTCGAGGCGAGCGAGGTGTCCTTGAACATCGAGACGCAGTTGCTGGTCATCGGCGGGATGACCACACGGATGGCCTGCGGCAGCACCACTTTGCGCAGAGTGAGCATGAATGGCAGGCCGAGCGCCTGCGCCGCCTCGAACTGGCCCTTAGGAATGCTCTCGATGCCGGAGCGGAACACTTCGGCCGAATAGGCCGACATGATGATGGCGAATGCCGTCACGGCGGACGCCCAGGACGACAGGCGGATGCTGAGGAAAGGCAGCGCGTAATAGATCAGGATCAGCACGACCAGCACCGGCAAGGCGCGGAAGATGTCGGTGTAGCCGATGGCGAGCCAGCGCAGCGGTTTTGGCGCGTAGAGCCGCACCAGGCTGATCGCCAGCCCCATGACGATGCCGATGACGATGCTCATAATTCCGAGCAGCAGCGTGTTGAGGAAGCCGCGCAGCAGCGCCGGCAGGCTCGACGCGATGACGTCGGGATTGAAGAAGGTGTCGATCAGCGACATGGGGTGTTCCCGAACCGTGTCAGAGCAATTCCAGGAACGTGTGAAACGGTATTCCGTCCGGAATTGCGTAAAAACGAGGGTAGAGGCCCGAAACATCAGATCAGGTCCGCCCTGGGTTCCGGGAGAAAGGAAACGAGCCGTGCGGGCCTCGAAAGCCGACACGGCTCGTTTTTCGTCAGTCCGCTCAGGCCTTGGGCAGCGGCATTTCCTTGACCGTCGAGGAGTCCGCCGGCGCATCGGTGCCGAACCACTTCTTGTGGATGGCGGCCAGCGTGCCGTCCTTCTTCATCGCCGTCAGGGCGTCATTCAGCTTGCCGAGCAGCGGATGGTCCTTGGTCATCATCAACCCGTACTGTTCGCCGGTCTTGATGCGCTGCTTGACCACGAGGTCCTTCATCTTCTGGAAGGAGTACTGCATGCCGGGGACGTCGCTGACGGCAGCGTCGACGCGGCCGGCGCTGAGGTCGAGCAGAAGGTTCTGCTGCGTGTCGTAGCCTTTCACGTCGCTGAAGCCGTCGGCTGCCTGGTGGTCCTTGACCCAGGTCTCGCCGGTCGAGCCGGACAGCACGCCGACGACCTTGCCCTTGAGGTCTGCCTCGGCGCTGATCGCGCTGTCGGTCTTGGTGGCGATGCCCATGTCGGAATCATAATAGGGCTGCGTGAAGGACTGCGACTTCAGCCGCTCGGCCGTGATGGTGATCGAGGAGATGGCGACGTCGATGCGCTTGGAGGTGGTGGCGGCGAACAGCGCCTGGAAGCCGAGATCGGCGATGTCGGTGGTCATGCCGATGCGCTTGGCCGCTTCGTTGACGATGTCGACCTCGAAGCCTTCGAAAGTGCCGCTCTCGTTCTTGTATTCGAAGGGCGGGTTGGTCGGGTAGGCGCCGACATTGAGCACATCGGCGGCATAAGCGGTAGCGGGGCCGGCGGCGATGCCGATGGCGGCGGCCAGAACAAGCAGGTTGCGACGCGTAAAGCTCATTTGGTTTCCCTCTGGGTCTTCCCTCTGGTTGTTGATCGGGCGGGCTGACCCGCACGGTTTCTTGCCGTCCCGCCTCCCAGCGGGGCGTCAATTCATGGCGGCGACCATGCGGGTGAGCGCGGTCGCTATCTGGTCGCGGTCGCGGCAGACGCACATTCTGAGGAATGCCGTTGCCGAGCTTCCGAAGAGATGGCCGGGGGCCAGCCCGACGCGGGCCGTCTCCAGGATCCTGGCGCAGGCTTGCCGGGCGTCGTTTTCACCCTCAAGCGCAAAGAAGGCATACATGCCGCCGCGCGGTTTGGTCGGCAGGATGATGCCTGGGATTTGCGCCAGCCTGTCATAGGCAAGGTCGAGGCCGGTCCTGATCCGCCGTCTGATTTCCTCGACCAGCGGCTCGCCCTGCCGGATCGCCGCCACGGCGCCGGCCTGGATCGGGGCCGCGGTGCCGCTGTTGATATATTGCGTCATCGCGCCGAGTTGGTCGGCAACGCCTGAAGGATGGGTCAGCCAGCCGATGCGCCAGCCGGTCATCGCCCAGGCTTTCGAGAAGCTGTTGACCGACAGCACCCGGTCGCCGTCCTCGGCGATCTGCAGGATCGAGGGCGCGACGTCGCCGTCGAAATAGAGCCGGCCATAGACCTCGTCGGAGATGATCCAGATACCGGTGCGCCGGCTGAAGTCGAGCAGCGCCTGCATCTCTTCGCGCGTCGCCGTCCAGCCGGTCGGGTTGGAGGGCGTCGACAGGAAGATGGCGCGGGTGCGCGCGTCGCAGGTGGCGAACAGCCGGTCGAGGTCGAGCCGCCAGTCATCCTTGAAGTCGAGCGAGAACGGCCGCGGCTCGCCGCCGATCAGGTGGATGGCGTTGTGGATGTTCGGCCATTGCGGCGCGACATAGACGACGTTGGTGCCGGTATCGACCAGCAGCTCAAGCGCAAGGTACAGCGCCTGCATGCCGCCCGGCGTCACCGTGGTCCGCGCGATCGGGATGGGGCGGCCATGGATGCGCGTCTGGTATTCCGACAGCGCCTCGTTCAGCGGGCCGTGCCCGCGCATGTTGGGGACGTAAAAAGTCAGGCCCTCGTCGAAAGCGGCCTTCGCCGCGTCGCGGATGAAGGCGGGCGTCACCATGTCGCCCTCGCCGTACCAGAGTGCGATGACATCGCCGAGCTCTCGCGCGCGAACCGCCAGGTTTGCGATGTTTTCCGTGTGCAGGTCGCGAATTTGCGCCCGCACGCCATCGAAAGCATAGCGCGCGCTGGACGACGACTGGGGCAACACAAACGACAAGGACTGAAACCCCTTCCACCAACGATGGACCGACCGGAAAAGCCCCTCGCCACGGCAGTCGCATCAGCTTCGGATGCTATCCAAAGCGCGGCGCTTTTCAAGGCAAAAGTTTTAAGCTTAAAAAGTCGGCTGGCCTGTCGCTTCGCCGATACGCCTTTTGACCGCGATCGTCATCAGGCGTGTTGAGGTCAGGCCGGCATCACCTGAATATCAACATGCCTTAGCCCAGTTCGGCGCGCGCGGCGGTACAGTTGGCCGCGGCGCCGGCGCCGAGAAACATCGTGTCGCTGGCCAGCACGAAGAAACTCGCGCCGATGGTTGTCCATCGGCCGACATTCTGCGGGCTGGCGCAAAATATGCCGGCGGTCCTGCCATGCGCCACCGCCGCGCCGATGATTGTCCTGATCGCCTGGGAGAGCTTGTCCGCGCCCGCCGGTCCGACGGCATCGATCGACACCGAGAGGTCGCCTGGGCCGACGAAGACAACATCGATGCCGTCGACGGCTGCGATCGCCTCGATATTGGCCAGCCCCTCGGCGGTCTCGACCTGAATGGCAACGACAATCCGCTCATTGGCGGCGGCAAGATATTCGGGAATGCGATAGCCGTAGCCGGCGGCCCGACCGGGGCCGACACCGCGCTCGCCGTGCGGCGGATAGCGCGAGGCCTTGACCGCCATCGCCGCCTGGGCCGCTGTCGAGACGCGTGGGATCAGCACGCCTTGCGCGCCGCTGTCCAGCGCCGCCTGGATCGCTTCCGGCGCATGGCCGGGAACGCGCACCATGGTCGGCACACGATGCACATCGGCCGCGCGCAGCATGGTCTCGATCGTCTCGCGCGAAATCTGCGCGTGCTCCCAGTCGATGCAGAGGAAATCGAGGCCGGACGACGCCATCACTTCGATGGCGACCGGATGGGGGATGGCGGCGAAGGACCCGATGAGGTTCGCCTTGCCGATGCATTTCTGGCGGAATTCGCTCATGCCTGTCCCCTTTTCGTGTTGCTCAATGCATATCCGCAAACTGCGGTGAGGCGAAGCTGTTTCAGGCTTGAAATATTTTCGCCCGGGCCTAGCGTGTGGGGCTTCCGCCACGAGTTCCGGACATGATCAAAGCGCATCCCCTGCACGGCCCGAACAGACTGAAGCTCGGCGTCTTTTCCACCAACGCCGATGGCGGGCTGGCCATCACCGACGTGCCGGAACGCTGGACGGCAAGCTGGCAGGATAATCTGACGGCGGCGCAGATCGCCGATCGCGCGGGCCTCGAATTCATGCTGCCGATCGCCCGCTGGCGCGGCTTCGGCGGCCGCAACAAGGTGCGCGAATTCTCCTTCGAGACCTTCACCTGGGCGGCGGCGCTTGCCGCCGTGACCGAACAGATCGGCTTGTTCATGACCGTGCATGTGCCGCTGGTGCATCCGCTCTATGCCGCCAAGGCGCTGGCGACGGTCGACCATATCAGCCAGGGCAGGGCGGGGCTCAACATCGTCTGCGGCTGGAACCCGAAGGAATTCGGCATGTTCGGGACGCCGCTGGTCGAGAAGGGTTATGACCAGGCAGCCGAATGGATCGAGATACTCGAACGGCTTTATGCTTCAAGCGAGCCGCTCGACCATGAGGGTGCTTACTATCGGCTGAAAGAGGCGGTGAGCCGACCGGCCAGCCTGCAGGTGCCGCGCCCGGTGACGATGAACGCCGCTTTCGGCGGACCGGGCCGGGATTTCGCCGCCGCCAGATGCGACTATCTTTTCACGACCTTCTCGGAGATGAGCGATGCCGGCAAGCATGTCGCCGATATCGGCGAGCGAGCCGCCAAGGCGGGCCGCGACGTCGGCGTCTACACCGTGGCGCATGTGGTCTGCCGCCCGACCATGGAGGAGGCGCAAGCCTATTACACGCGCTACGCCGTCACGATGGCCGATCACGAAGCGGTCGATGCCCATATGGCCGGCAAGAAGGAATTCTCGCAATCGCATGATCCGCATGCCTATGACCGCTACCGCCAGCGTTTCGCCGGCGGCGCCGGCACATATCCGCTGATCGGCACGCCGGAAACGATCGCCGCCGACATGGCGGCGATCGCCGCGCATGGCTACCAGGGCATCGCGCTGTCCTTCGTCAACTACACCCAGGAACTGCCCTATTTCTGCGACCACGTGCTGCCGTTGCTAAGGCAGGCGGGCCTTCGCCAGTAGCTACTCGGGTATCACAGCCGTCGCTTGAATCTCCACCTTGGCCCGGTCCTCGACCAGCGCCACCACCTGCATGGCGGCCATCGCCGGGAAATGCCGGCCGATCACGTCGCGGTAGGCTTCGCCGATGCCTTTGAGGTTGCCGACATACTCGGCCTTGTCGGTGAAGTACCAGGTCATCGAGGTGATGTGCCGCGGCCCACCGCCGGCTTCGGCGAGCACGGCGACGACATTGGCGAGCGTCTGGCGCACCTGGCCGACGAAGTCGTCGGTCTCGAATTTGCACTCGGCGTTCCAGCCAACCTGGCCGCCGACGAACACCAGTCGTCCTTGTGCGGCAACGCCATTGGCGTAGCCGATCGGCTTGGCCCAGCCTTCGGGCTGCAGGATCGTATGCATGTCTGGCCTCCCCTATTTCAAATTTGGTTCGCAAGGCATCGCGTCACGCCCCGCCTATCACCTGCCTGGCGATCACCACTTTCTGCACGTCCGAAGCGCCCTCATAGATGCGCAACGCCCGGATCTCGCGATAGAGGCTCTCGACGATGTGGCCCTTGCGCACGCCGTCGCCGCCATGCAGCTGCACCGCCTTGTCGATCACCTCCTGCGCCTTGTCGGTGGCGAACAGCTTGGCCATCGCCGCTTCGCGCGTCACCCGCGCGGCGCCCATGTCCTTGGTCCAGGCGGCGCGGTAAACGAGGAGCGCGGCGGCGTCGACATCGAGCGCCATATCGGCGATGTGGCCCTGCACCATCTGCAATTCGGCCATCGGCGCGCCGAACAGCTTGCGCTCGCTCGCCCGCTTGACGCTCTCGTCCAGCGCGCGTCGTGCGAAGCCGAGTGCCGCCGCGCCCACCGTCGAGCGGAAGACGTCGAGCACCGACATGGCGATGCGGAAACCATCGCCGGGCTTGCCGACAAGGGCGGAAGCCGGAACCCGTACATTGTCGAAGGAGAGCCGCGCCAGCGGGTGTGGCGCGATGACCTCGAGCCGCTCGGCGACGCTGAGCCCCTTCGCGTCGCCTGGCACGACGAAAGCGGAAATCCCTTTCGCGCCAGGCGCCTCGCCGGTGCGGGCGAACACGACATAGAGGTCTGCGATGCCGCCATTGGAGATCCAGGTCTTTTCGCCGGAAAGCAGATAGTCGCCGCCGTCGCGGGCCGCCGTCATCTCCATGTTGGCGACATCCGATCCTGAACGCGGCTCCGACAGCGCGAAAGCCGAGATCGCCCGACCGGCCCGCGTCTTTTCCAGCCAGCGCTGCTGCTCCGGCGTCCCGAACAGCGAGATCGCGCCAGTGCCCAGCCCCTGCATGGCGAAGGCGAAATCGGCGAGCCCATCATGGCGCGCCAGCGTCTCGCGTGTAATGCAGAGCGTGCGCACGTCGAGCGGTCCGGGGTTGGCGGGGTCCAGCGCCGTCGGCTTCAGCCAACCGTCGCGGCCGAGCTTCGCCACCAGCGCGCGGCAGGCTGCGTCGATGTCGTGATGATCGACGGGAAGGTTTTGTTGGCACCAGGCTTCGAGACGCTCGGCGAGTTGGCGGTGGCGATCTTCGAAGAAGGGCCAGGAGAGGAAGGAGCGGTCAGGCATGGATTTTTCCTCCCGCGCCTCGTTCCTTCACACCCCCCTCTGTCCTGCCGGACATCTCCCCCGCAAGGGGGGAGATTGGCAGCTTCGGTCTCGTCGCCCATCCTGCAACTTCGGTGATTGGCGAAAGCGGTCGCGACATCTGATCTCCCCCCTTGCGGGGGAGATGGCCGGCAGGCCAGAGGGGGGGGCCTGGGCGAAAACCTTCCATTGCTAATTCCCCTCGAACACCGGCTTTTCCTTGGCCACGAACGCCTGATACGCCCGCTCGAAATCGCCGGTCTGCATGCAGATCGCCTGCGCCTGCGCCTCGGCCTCGATCGCCTGGTCGAGGCCCATCGACCATTCCTGGTTGAGCTGCGTCTTGGTGATGCCATGCGCGAAGGTCGGGCCGGCGATGATGCGCGCCGCCAAATCGAGCGCGTCGGCTTCGAGTGCCGCCGCATCGACCAGACGGTTGTAGAACCCCCAGCGCTCGCCCTCGGTGGCGCTCATGGTGCGGCCGGTGTAGAGCAACTCGGCCGCGCGGCCCTGGCCGATGATGCGCGGCAGGATCGCGCAGGCGCCCATGTCGCAGCCGGCGAGGCCGACGCGGGTGAACAGGAAGGCGGTCTTTGCCTCCGGCGTGGCGATGCGGATGTCGGAGGCCATGGCGATGATTGCGCCGGCGCCGACGGCCACGCCGTCGACCGCGGAAATGATCGGCTTGCCGCAGTTCAGCATCGCCTTGACGAAGTCGCCGGTCATGCGCGTGAAGGCGAGCAGTTCCTTCATGTCCATCTTGACCAGCGGTCCGATGATGTCGTGGACATCGCCGCCTGAGCAGAAATTGCCGCCATTGGGCAGGAACACCACGGCATCGACATCGTCGGCATAGACCAGGTCGCGAAACGTGTCGCGCAACTCGGCATAGCTGTCGAAGGTGAGCGGGTTCTTGCGCTCCGGACGGTCGAGCCGAACCTTCGCGACCTTACCTTCGACCTCCCAGAGGAAATGCTTCGGCTTGAGTTTGGCCATGGCGCTCATTCGCGTCCCTCCCAATTGCTGCGAAACGATTTCAGCATGCCGGCCAGCCGCCGTGCCTCGTCCTCGCTGACATTACCGAGCAGCTCGCCGACCCAGCTCTCATGAGCGGCGGCGATCGCGGCGAAAGATTTCGTGCCTTCCTCGGTCAGCCGCACCATGGAGGTGCGCCGGTCGCCATTGCGCCGCGCCCGCGTCACCAGGCCTTCGGAAACCAGCCGGTCGACAATGCCGGTGACATTGCCGTTCGACACCAGCAGAAAGCGCGACAGGTCGCTCATCAGCATACCTTCCGGCACGCGGTAGAGCGCCGCCATCACGTCGAAGCGCGGCAGCGTCGTGTCGAACTCCTTCTTCAGCCGCTCCCGCAGTTCGGCCTCGATGGTGCGCGAGGCGCGCAGCAGGCGTATCCACAGCCGCAGCCTGTCCTTGCCCGGTCCAGCGGACGTCGGTCCCGCTACCATGTTTCACCTCCCGAGACCGAGATTGCCTGCCCAGTGATCGACCGCGCGGCGCAGCTGCACAGCCAAAGCACCGCCGTCGCGACTTCCTCCGGCTGGATGAAACGCCCTTGCGGGTTCGTCGCCGCGAGGTTCGCGCGCGCTTCATCGGTGGAACGTCCCGTCTTCTCGACGATGCGCTGGACGGATTCCTCAAGCATCTCGGTTTCGACGAAGCCCGGGCAGACGGCGTTGACGGTGACGCCGGATTTGGCTGTTTCGGCGGCCAAAGCCCGCATCAACCCGACCACGCCGTGCTTGGCGGCGACGTAAGGCGCGACATAGGCATAGCCTTTGAGGCCCGCGGTCGAGGCGACGAAAACAATCCTGCCCTGTTTGCGCCCCAGCATTCCCGCGAGCGCCGGCTTCACGGTCAGGAAGGCGCCGGTGAGGTTGACGTCCAGCGTGCGCTGCCAGTCGCCCAGCGAAGTCTTGTGCGCCGGCGCACTAACCGCCATGCCGGCATTGGCGACGACGATGTCGAATGGTCCGCGCGCGGCTTCCGCCTTCTCGTGGAGGGCTGCCATGTCGGCCTCCTTCGTGACATCGGCGGCGGCAGCAAAGATGCGGTCGCTTTCCTTTGCGACCTCGGCAAGGGCAGCTTCGCGCCGTCCGCAGATGGTGACGGCCAGACCTTCTGCCGCCAGTGCCAGCGCGATGGCCTTGCCGACGCCGGAACCGCCGCCGGTGACCAGCGCGTGCTTGCCGGTGATTTCGCGCGCGGCGCTCATACTTTGAGCCCTGCTGCCGCTTCGCGCTCGGCCAGCCGGTAGATCTGGTCGCGTCCGGGCAGATAGGGATCGGGCCATTTGACGCCGCGATCGCCTAGCGTCACCGCCGCGTGCAGCGTCCAGTAGGGGTCGGCAAGATGCGGCCTGGCCAGCGCCACAAGGTCGGCGCGCCCGGCCATCAGGATCGAATTGGCATGGTCCGGCTCATAGATGTTGCCGACCGCCATCGTCGCCATGCCGACCTCGTTGCGGATGCGGTCGGAAAACGGCGTCTGGAACATGCGGCCATAGACCGGCCTGGCGGCGATCGATGTCTGCCCGGCCGATACGTCGCAAAGATCGACGCCGGCCTCGTGCAGCATCTTCGCGATCTCGACCGCGTCCGAAGGCGTGACGCCTTCGATGCCGACCCAGTCATTGGCCGAAATGCGCATCGAAATCGGCTTTTCGGCCGGCCACACCGCGCGCACCGCATGGAAGATCTCCAGCGGATAGCGCATGCGGTTTTCCAGCGAGCCGCCATAGTCGTCGGTGCGGCGGTTGGTCAGCGGCGTGATGAAGGCCGACAGCAGGTAGCCGTGCGCGGCATGGATCTCCAGCATGTCGAAGCCGCAGCGTTCGGCCATCTGGGCCGAGGCGACGAACTGGTCGCGGACCAGATCCATGTCGGCGCGGTCCATCGCCTTCGGCACCTGGTTCTTCGGCGACCACGCGACGGCCGAAGGCCCCATCACCGGCCAATTGCCGGAGGGCAGCGGCACGTCGGTTCCTTCCCAGCCCACCCGGGTCGAGCCCTTGGCGCCGGAATGGCCGATCTGGGCGCAGATCTTTGCTTCGGTCTCGGCATGGACGAAATCGACCAGCCGCTTCCAGGCGACCTCATGCTCCGGTTTGTAGAAGCCCGGGCATCCGGGCGTGATGCGTCCTTCCGGGCTGACGCAGGTCATCTCGATGTAAAGCAGGCCGGCGCCACCTTTGGCGCGCTCGGCATAGTGCGTAAAATGCCAGTCGGTCGGGCAGCCGTCGATCGCCTTGTACTGCGCCATCGGCGAAACGACGATGCGGTTGGCTAAAGTCATGTCGCGCAGCTTGAACGGCGCGAACATCGGCGCGCGGCGTAAGCTGTTGCCGCCGGCGCCGGCCTTGCGCTGGAACCATTCCTCGGCGCCCGCCAGCCATTCGGCATCGCGCAGACGAAGGTTCTCGTGGCTGATGCGCTGCGAGCGGGTGAGCAGCGAATAGTTGAATTGAACTGGATCGAGGCCGAGATATCGTTCGACTTCCTCGAACCATTCCAGCGAGTTGCGCGCCGCCGATTGCAGCTTCAGCACCTCGGTGCGCCGCGCATCCTCATATTTGTGGAAGGCCGCGTCGAGATCGGGCTCGGACTCGACATAATCGGCGAGCGCCACCGCGCTCTCCAGCGCGAGCTTGGTGCCGGAGCCGATGGAGAAATGCGCCGAGGCCGCCGCATCGCCCATAAGCGCCAGGTTCTTGTAAGACCAGCGCTCGCACAGCACGCGCGGGAAATTGATCCAGGCCGAACCTCTGATGTGGTTGGCATTGGTCATCAGCGGATGGCCGCCGAGATGCTTTGCAAAGATGCGCTCGCAGATCGCGATCGATTCCTGCTGCGTCATCTGGCCGAAACCGAACGCGGCCCAGGTCTCTTCGCTGCATTCGACGATGAAGGTCGCGGTCTCGCTGTCGAACTGGTAGGCATGCGCCCACACCCAGCCATGCTCCGTCTTCTCGAAGATGAAGGTGAAGGCGTCGTCGAATTTCTGCGTCGTGCCCAGCCACACGAACTTGCATTTGCGGGTGTCGATGTCTGGCTTGAAGACATCGGCGAAGGCCGCGCGCGATTTCGAGTTCAGCCCGTCGGCGGCGACCACCAGATCATGCGTTTCCATGAAGGGTTTCGGGTCGGAAATATCGGTCTCGAACATCATCTTGATGCCGAGCTCGCGGGCGCGCCGCTGCAGCAGGACCAAGAGCCGCTTGCGCCCGATGCCGCAGAAGCCATGGCCCGAGGACACCGTGCGCACACCGTCATGGA
This sequence comes from Mesorhizobium sp. B3-1-8, assembly GCF_006439495.1. Classification (NCBI taxonomy): domain Bacteria; kingdom Pseudomonadati; phylum Pseudomonadota; class Alphaproteobacteria; order Hyphomicrobiales; family Phyllobacteriaceae; genus Mesorhizobium; species Mesorhizobium sp. B3-1-8. Next base: position 24,924 of record NZ_VFTK01000001.1, on the reverse strand, counting down.
TGACGGCGATGTCGTCCCAATAGGCGAAATGCTTCTTGATCCAGACGGCGCTGACCGGGTCGTTCCTGGTCAGGTTCTCCAGCGTCTCCGCCGACAGCACCACGCCCCATCCGAACGTGTCGTCGGCGCGGTTGCGCTCATAGAGCGTCACCTCGTGCGCGGCGTCGCGCAGCTTGAGCGAGATGGCAAAGTAGAGGCCGGCTGGTCCGCCGCCGAGAACCGCAACCTTCATGTCTTGCGATCTCCTCCAGAGCAATTCCGGGAAAAGTAGCGGTTTCCGTCCGGAATTGCGTGAAACGCTCTAAGGCATCGGGAACGCCGGCAATGCCAGCGATCCCAATTTTCAGTATTGCGCCGCGCGGCAGTTATTTCAAGCTTAAAGTTTCATAATTGAATGATCGCCGCCGGCGCGTTTGGTTCTTCACTTGGTCGGATCCTTCGGGCTCCACAACACTGTCTCGGCGCCCTTTTCATAGGCCATCCCATCCGGGTAGCTGATCGCCTCCAACTGCAGCCCCCACGGCGCCTGGAAATAGAGGATGGTCTGGCCGGCGGCCGGCCCTTCCTTCACCGGCAGCGGTCCCATCCTGGTCTTCACTCCCTTGGCCTCCAGATAGGCCTTCGCGGCGGCGACGTCGTCGACATAGAAGGCGATGTGGAAGCCGCCGATGTCGCTGTTCTTCGGCGTCAGATCCTTCTGGTCGGGCGCGGTGTACTTGAACAGCTCGATGTTCGAGCCATAGCCGCAGCGCACCATGGTGATCTCCTCGATCACCGCCTTCGGATCGACGCCGAGCACGTCTTGCATGAACGTGCCCTTGTCGTCGGCGAACGGGCCGAAGGACATCGCCTTCTTGCAGCCGACGACATTGGTGAAGAAGTCGACGGCCTGCTTCATGTCGGGCACGGTAAGGCCGGTGTGGTCGTGCCCGCGCATGCCGGGTATGGAATCCGCCGAGGCCGCTGCCATGGAGCCGAACAAGGCGGTTGCAAGGATCGTGGTCTGGATTGCGTATTTCATGTCACCCTCCGTTCGCGGGCTGGCTTGAAAAACGCACGTCCGAGGCCCGCTGGTCGGCGTGCGGATGGGTTTCATGCGGGAGCCTTGGCGGGCGGCCGCAGCCAGTCCGGATCGATCTCCGGCAGCGGAATGGCGGCAAGCAGGTCGCGCGTGTAGGTTTCCTTCGGGCTGGCGAACAGCGCATCTGTAGCGCTCGCCTCGACGATCACGCCTTCGCGCATGACGATGACCTGCTGGCAGAGCCGCCGGATCACCGAAAGGTCGTGGCTGATGAACGCGACCGTCAGCCCCATCTCGTCCGCCAGTCTTTCCAGCAGCGTCAGGATCTGCGCCTGCGTCGAGACGTCGAGGCCAGAGACGATCTCGTCGGCCAGCACGAATTTCGGCGACAGCGCCAGTGCCCGCGCGATGCCGACACGCTGCCGCTGGCCGCCCGAAAGCTCGTGGCGGTAGCGGCTGGCAAAGCTCTGCGGCAGGCCGACGCGCTGCAGGGCTTCCGCCACGCGCTCCTTCAGCCCGTCGCCAAGCCCGTTCTGCCTCAGGGGCGCCGCGATGATGCTGAAGATCGTGTGGCGCGGGTTGAGCGACGACATCGGGTCCTGGAAGATCATCTGCAGGTCGCGGCGAAGTGGCCTCAGCTCGGCTTCCGAAAGACGGCTGATGTCGTGCCCCTCGAAGCTGATCCTGCCGGCGCTCGGCTCGAGCAGTCGCACCAGAGCGCGTCCGAGCGTCGACTTGCCGGAGCCGGACTCGCCGACGATGCCGGTGACCGATCCCTTGGGCAGGTCGAAGTCCAGCCCTTTCAGGATTTCGGCCAGCGGCGCGCGGCCGATCAGCGGCTTGCGCGTCATGTCCGGCAGCGCCACCTTCAGCCCGCGCACGGAAAACAGCGGCTCAGCCATGGCCGGGCCTCCAGCCTTTGTCGGCGGCGGCGATCTCGGCCGCCAGCCCGGCAAGCACGCTCTCGTCCACCGGCTTCAGCGAGGCATACGGATCGGTGTAGCGCGGCGTCGCCGCGATCAGCGCGCGCGTGTACGGATGCTGCGGGGCTGCCAGGAGCTGCGCGGTATCGGCCTCCTCGACCACCTTGCCAGCATAGAGCACCGAGACTTTCTGGCTGATCTTGGCGACGACGCCGAGGTCATGGGTGACGAACAGGATCGCCGTGCCGTGATCGCGCTGCAGTTGCGCGATCAGCCGCAGGATCTGCTTCTGCACGGTGACGTCGAGCGCAGTCGTCGGCTCGTCGGCAACGATCAGCCTCGGCTCCGCCGCGAAGGCCGCCGCGATCAGCACGCGCTGGCGCATGCCGCCGGACAGTTCGTGCGGATAGCTTTTCAGCACGCGCTCGGGATCGCGGATCTGCACCTCGTCGAGCAACTGACGGATGCGCTGGTCGGCCCTCTCTGCGCTCCAGCCGAGGATGCGCACCAGCCGGTCGGTCATCTGCGGGCCGATGCGCCGCGACGGGTTGAGCGCGGTCAGCGGATCCTGCGGGATCAGCGCCGTGCGTGCGCCGATCAGGTTCCGCCGCGCCTTGGGATCGAGCCGGCCGAGATCGTCGCCCTCGATCAGCATATCGCCCTCGACGACGCGCACGCTTTTCGGCAGGACGCCGAGCACCGCCTTGCCGATCATCGTCTTGCCGGCGCCGCTCTCGCCGACCAGCGCGCGCACTTCGCCCGGCTGGACGGCAAGCGACACCGAGCGCAGCACACGCTGGCCGTTGGGAAGCACGGCGCTCAAGCGGCGGATGTCGAGGCACGCGCTCATCGCAGCACCGGATCGAAGCGCGCCTTCAGCGCCTCGCCAAACTGGCTGAAGGAAAGCACTGTCAGGATCAGCGTGATCAGCGGGAACACCAGCACCCACCAGGCCTGATGGATCGACAGCCGGCCCTCGGCGATGATGCCGCCCCAGGTCGGATCGTCGGTCGAGATCGACAGATTGACGAAGGACAGGATCGCTTCGACGATCACCGCGATGCCCATTTCGAGCGACAACAGCGCCACCACCGACGGCAGCACATTGGGCAGCACTTCGCGCAGCATGATGCCCATGCGGCCATAACCGGCGATGCGCGCGCTCTCGACATAGTCCATGCGCGCCTGGCTCATCGCCTCGGCGCGGATGACCCGGCAGAAGCGTGTCCAGTCGATGATCGCGATGGCGAGGATGACGGAACTGAGTCCCGTGCCCAGCACCGCGACCAGAAGGATCGCGAACAGCACCGGCGGGAACGCCATCCACACGTCGACGATGCGCGAGATGATGCGGTCGGCCCAGCCGCCGAAATAGCCCGCGATCAGCCCCAGCGCCGAACCGAGGAGACAGGCGGACGTCGCGGCGGCGAAGGCAACGATGAAGGCGATGCGGCCGCCGAAAATCAGGCGCGACAGCAGGTCCCGGCCGAGGCTGTCGGTGCCCAGCCAATAACCGGGCTCGGCGCCGTCGAGCCAGAAGGGCGGCAGGCGCTCCAGCATCAGGTCCTGCGCCAGCGGATCCTGCGGCGCGACCAGCGGCGCGAAGATCGCCGCCAGCAGCGCCAGCACAAGCCAGCCGCCGGCCAGCCACAGCCGCGGGCTCAAGCCGCGTCGGGCGATGCGCGCGTCATCCATGGCGCAGCCTCGGATTGAGCAGCGCATACATCATGTCGACGGCAAGGTTGATCAGCACGAAGAGCAGCGCGAACACCAGTACGATGCCCTGGATCAGCGGCAGGTCGCGGTTGATGACGGCGTCGATCGCCATGTTGCCGAGGCCCTCATAGGAGAACAGCCGCTCGACGATGACCGTGCCGCCGATGAGGAAGGTGAACTGCACGCCGACCAGCGTCAGCGTCGGCAGCGCTGCGTTCTTCAGCGCCTCGCGCAGGATCACCTGCGTTTCGGAAAAACCCTTGACCCGCGCCAGCACGACATAGTCGAGGTCGAGCACTTCCTTCAGCGACTGTTTCAGGAGCTGCGCGATGATCGCCGCCAGCGGCAGCGCCAAGGCCACGGCCGGCATCAGCATGTGCTTGAGCAGGTCCCAGGTCAGGTCGAAGCGGAGCCTTAGAATGCTCTCGACCAGGTAGAACTGGGTGACGAAGGGCAAATCGAGCTGCGGCGAAACTCGCCCTGAAATGTCGAACACCGGCACCAGAACGCCGAACAGCAGGATCAGCACAAGGCCCCACAGGAAATCGGGGATGGAAAGCGTCGCGCCGCTGGCGATGTCGATGCCCGCTTCGAGCGCCGTGCCGCGCGAGCGCGCGCCGAGGATCGCGGCCGTGGCGCCGATCGCGATCGCCATCAGCAGCGCCACGGTCGCAAGCTCCAGCGTCGCCGGCAGCCGGTTGAAGACCAGCCTGAGCACGTCCTGGCGCAGCGAGATCGAGGTGCCGAAATCGCCATGCAGCACGCCGCCGAGCCAGATGAAGAATTGCTGCACGATCGACTTGTCGAGCCCGTAGAGCTCGCGCAGCCGCGCAATGTCGTCATTGCTGGCGCCGGGCGGCAGCATCATGGCGATCGGGTCGCCGGGCGCCACGCGGATGACGACGAAGACGACGATGGCGACGCCGAACAGCGTTACCAGCATCGTCAGCAGACGAACGAGGAATCTCTGCAGCAGCATGCGCCCATATGCCTGGATGAAAATGCGCGCCGTCTTGCGGACGGCGCGCGTGGCAATCCAAGACCGACGATCAGGCGGCCGGGGTCATCAGCGCCGGCAGCAGCGCGCCGGACACATGCTGCACGACATTGACCTTCTTCGAGTGCACGATCGGCTGCGCGTATTGCATCAGCGGCAGCACATAGGCCTGCTCGGCGATGTATTTGTCGACGGCCTTCCAGCCGGCAATGCGCTTGGCCTCGTCCTTCTCTCCCCACAGCGGGTTGATCATGTCGATCAGGTCCTGGCTGTCCCACACCGAATGCGGGCTCGGGCCGTACATGGCGAAGCCGGTCGAGGTGGTCGGGTCGCCGATGGAATTGCCCCAGTTGTAGAAGGCGGCTGGCGCCAGCTTGTCGGCGGCGCGCAGCTCATAGTGCTTGGCGATCTCGTAGACCTCGATATTGGCCTCGATGCCGACCTTGCGCCACATGCCGACGATCGCCTGGATCATCTCATAGTCCTTGGGCTTGAAGCCCTTGGTCGTCTGGATGGTGAACTTCACCGGCTTCTCCGGCGAATAGCCGGAAGCCGCCAGCAGCTCCTTGGCCTTGTCGGGATTGTGCTCGACCTTGATCGAGGGATCGAAGGCCGTGTATTCCGGCGTCTCCAGCGTCGCGATCGGCTGGCCGTAGCCACGCAGCAGCCGCTTGACCAGCAGATCCTTGTCCACCGCCATCACGGCCGCCTGGCGGACGTTCTTGTCCAGCATCGCCTCGATGTCGTTGAAGAAGATCATGCCGATGTCGGAAACGTTCTTGATCGAGCCGGCGAGCCCGTCCTTGGCGATCAGCCGGTCATATTCCTCATAGGGAATTTCGAGCGTCACCTGCGAGGATCCGGATTCGATCTCGGCGACACGGCTCGCCGCGTCGGTGACGAACTTGATCGTCACGTTCTCGAAGGCCGGCTTCGTGCCCCAATAGTTCGGATTGGCCTTCAGCCGCAGGAAGGCGTTGCGCTCGAACTTGTCGACCATATAGGGGCCGGTGCCGATCGGCGCCTTCTCGAAGCCTTCGGCGCCTACCTTCTCGTAATAGGCCTTGGGCAGGATGTAGCCGGTCAGGAACGACATCCACTTGAAATAGACCGGATCGAACTGCACGACGTCGCCGGTGATCTTGTTGCCGTCGATCTTGAAATTGTTGACGTTCTTCCAGACGAACTGGATCGGGTTGCCGGTCTTCTCGTCGCCGGCCCGTGTCAGCGACCATACCACGTCTTCGGGTGTGAAGGGCGAGCCGTCATGCCATTTCACGCCCTCACGCACCGTCATCATCACCTTGGTGCGGTCGTCGTTCCAGCCCCATTCGGTGAGCAGGCCGGGCGTGAAGGAGAGGTCCGGCTTCTGGCCGATGATCTGGTCGAACACCGACTGGTAGAGGCCCTGGATGGTCGGGTTCACCGCCGAGGGTCCGGTTGTCGGATCCCAGGAGGGCAGGTTGACATTGTAGGCGATGGTGAGATCGTCCGCCGCCTTTGCCGCCCTCGGCAGGCCGAGCATGGCGGCGCCAATCGCTGCCGCGCTATATCCGAGCAAGTCGCGTCTGTTGATGGTCATGGTCGTTCCCCTTGTTGGTTGTCATTTTGTCCGCGCGGCGTTTTCATTCGGTGGTGGGCAACCGCGCCTTGTCCATCCCGGAATTCTAGCTCTTTGTTGGAGCATGATCTTTCTCCGAAAACCGGTTCCCACTTTTTGCGTTCGCTGACCTTCGGTTCGGGATCATGCTCTAATTCCCTCCCAACTGTTGGGCGAGCATGAAGCCGGAGCCCGCGCCCGTACCGGCGCCGGGCCACGTCGCGGCGCCGGTGAGGAAGAGGTTCGAGACCGGCGTGCTCCAGCGCGCGAAGCCGCGCGCCGGACGGAAGAGGAAATTCTGCGCCAGATGATGGCTGCCGCAGATCTGGTCGCCGCCGACAAGGTTCGGGTTCTCGCGTTCCAGATCGAGCGGCGAGAACACCGCGCGGCCGAGGATTTTTTTGCGCAATCCCGGCGCGTAGCTTTCGATGATGTCGAGTACGCGCTCGGCATAGGCGTCCTTGACCGCGTCCCAGTGAGCGGGCGCGATCTTGCCGGCCGCGTCGCCAAGGATCTCCGCCGGCAGCATGCGCACCTGCACCCACAGCACATGCTTGCCTTGCGGCGCGCGCGACGGATCGACCGCCGTCGGCTGGCCGACGACCAACACGGGCTGGTCGGGCAGCAGGCCGGCGATCGCCTGCTGATAGACACGCGACATGGCATCGAGCGACGGCGCCAGATGCACATAGGCGAAGCGCCGAAGTTCGGCGCCGGCGCTCCAGTCCGGCAGGTCGTCCAGCGCGAGGTGGATCATCATCGTGCCCGGCGCATGACGGAATTTCTTCATCGCCGCATCGAAGCCGGCGTCGCCAGAGCCATTGGGCAGCAGCTTGCCCGGCAGCGCCTTCGGCGCGACACCGGCAATGACGGCCTTGGTCGCGCTATGGGTTTCGCCGGATGCCAGCCGCACGCCGGTCGCCATGCCGCCGGAAACCGTGATCTCGGCGATCTCCGCGCCGGTCGTGATCTGGCCGCCGGCCGCCGTCACCATGCCGGCCAGCGCGCGGATGATGGTGTCGGCGCCGCCCTTGCCCAGCACCATGCCGAAACTCTGGTTGGCCATCGATTCCAGATAGGGGAACACGGCGCCGCCGGCGATGTCGGGCGCGAAGTCGAGATGCATGCCCCAGGCCGCGAGGGTCGTGCGTACATGCGGCGTCTCGAAATTTTCCTCGAGCCAGGCGCGAGGCGATGACAGCAGCAATCGAGCCGTATCGAGAGCGCCGGCGATGCCCTTCTTGCGCCACAGGTTCCAGCCCGTGCCGGCCAGCGCCTTTGCGCTCATCGGCGAGCCCAGCAAGCGGAACAAATGTTCGGCCTCGCCGGGGAAGGTGCCGACCAGGCGGCGCCATGCGGCTGCATCCGCCGACGAGAAGGCGGCCAGCCGCGCCGTCGTCTTCTCGAGGTCGTTACTGACGCCGAACCATGTCCCGTCCGGGAAGGCGCTGGCGAAACAGTCGCCCACCGGCGTGAATTCCAGCCCGTGGCCTTTCAATTCATTTGCATATTTCCGGTGAAAGGCGGAGCCGGCGAAGAGGCTTAGGTTCATCGCGCCGAAATCGTGCCAGAAGCCGGGAAGCGTGTATTCGGCGGTCCGCACCGCGCCGCCGATTGCTTCGCTGCGCTCGAAAACCGCTATTTTCCAGCCCTTGAGCGCCAAATGCGCGGCGCATGCCAGACTGTTGTGGCCCGCCCCGACAAAGATGGCGTCGAACTCGCTCACGCCCCGCCCCAAAATCCTTTATGCTTAAAGATAATTGCAGATGCATATGTTTTCGTCTAGTAGGTATATTAAGGGCCGCAACGAGCCTTGATGATCACCGACAAGAGGGAACGAAAGACCATGGACACGCAGAAACTCCTCGGCGAGGTCGCCGGCCAGCTACTTTCGGGCGCCATCAAGGTCGTCGACCTGACGGCGCCGCTCGGGCCCGATACGCCGCTGATCAAGCTGCCGCCGGAACTCGCCGTCGACACGCCGAAGGTCGAGATCCACGAGATCTCCAAATATGACAAGAACGGCCCGTGGTGGGCCTGGAATTGGCTGAAGCTCGGCGAGCATTCGGGCACGCATTTCGACGCGCCGCAGCACTGGATCACCGGCAAGGACTATCCGGACGGCGCCACCGACACCATTCCGGCCCAGAATTTCATCGGCCCGGTCAACGTCATCGACTGCTCCAAGGAGTCGGCGGCCGACCACGACTTCCTGCTCACCGTCGACCATATCAAGGCCTGGGAAGCCCAGCATGGCGCCATCAATCCCGGCGAGTGGGTGGTGATGCGCACCGACTGGTACAAGCGCAACGGCTCGGAAGCCGAGTTCCTCAACGCCAACGAGACTGGCCCGCACACGCCCGGCCCGACGGCGGAAGCCATCCAGTTCCTGATAGCCAAGGACATCAAGGGCTGGGGCTCGGAGACGATCGGCACCGACGCCGGCAAGGCCGGCGGCATGGAGCCGCCTTTCCCGGCGCACACGCTGATGCACAAGGCCAACCGCTATGGGCTGGCCAGCCTCTGCAACCTCGACCAGCTGCCGCCGAAGGGCGCGATCCTGATCGCCGCTCCGCTCAAGATCGAGCGCGGCACCGGCAGCCCGATCCGAGCGCTGGCGCTGGTGCCTCGGGGTTAAAGCCAAGGCAACGACGATGGGCGACGTCGATCACATCATCGTCGGCAGCGGCATCAACGCCCTGGTCTGCGCGGCGATGCTTGGCGCCAAGGGCGCCAAGGTGCTCGTGCTCGAGCGCAACGACCGCATCGGTGGCTGCATGCGCACCGAGGAGATCACAGCGCCAGGCTTCGTTCATGACGTGATGGCCACGACCTTCGTGCTGTTCGTCACGTCGCCAGCTTTTGCCGCGCTCGGCAAGGACCTTGCGCGGCATGGGCTGGAGTTCTGCCACGCCGCCACGCCGACAGGCGTGCTCACGCCGGACGGCAGCCATGCCGTTATCACCACTGACCGCGCCGCCAACATCGCGGCGCTGAACCGGATCGCCTCCGGCGATGGCGACCGTCACGGCGGCGATGTCGGCGATATCGAGCGCAATGCCGGGCTGCTGTTCGGCCTGCTCGGCGGCGCGCTCTGGTCCTATCCGACGACGAAGCTCATCGCCGGCGAAGCCTGGCGGCGTGGCCCGCGCGACCTTGCCACCTTCATGGGCGGGGCGCTGGTGCCCGCGCGGGGTTGGTTGGAAACGACTTACACATCCGACATCGTCCGCGCGCTCTGGGCGCCCTGGGTGCTGCATGCCGGGCTCGGCCCGGAAGACGCCTTCTCCGGCCAGATCGCCAAGGTCATCGCCTTCGCGCTGGAGGCCGCCGGCGCGCCGATTGTCAAGGGCGGCGCGAAAAACCTGCTCGCCGCCTTCGAGGCGCTGATCAGGGAACGCGGCGGCGAAATCCGCGTCAACGCCGACGTCGCCTCGATCGTCCAGACAGGCGGCCGCGCCAGCGGCGTCCGGCTCGCCTTCGGCGAAACCCTGAGCGCCGCCAAGAGCGTCATCTGCTCGGTCACGCCGACGCAGCTCTATGGCCGTCTGCTCGGAGGGGATGCCCCAAAGCGCGACGTCGAAGCGACGCGCGTTTATCGCTACGGCAAGGGCAATTTCCAGATCCACTACGCGCTCGACAAGCCGCCGGCCTGGCGCGGCGAGGGTTTCGACAAGGTGGCGCTGCTGCATCTGACACCGGGTTTGGATGGCGTCTCAAAAGCCTGCAACGAGGCAGTGCGCGGTCTGCTGCCGGAGGTGCCGACGATCTGCGTCGGCCAGCCGCATGCGCTCGATCCATCGCGCTGTCCGGAGGGCAAGGCGATCCTTTGGCTGCAACTGCCCGAGGCGCCGCGCCACATCAAGGGCGATGCCGCCGGCAAGCTCGAGGCGCCGGCCGAAGGCCGTTGGAGCGAGGCGTTGCGCGAGGCCTATGCCGACCGCGTCGAGGCGATCCTCGCCAACCACATCGACGGTTTTCGCGCGAGCGTGATCGCGCGCCGCGCCTATTCACCGGCCGATCTCGAAGCGATGAACGTCAACCTTGTCGGCGGCGATCCCTATGGCGGCTCGTCGACCATCGACCAGTCCTTCCTGTGGCGGCCGTTCAAGGCCAGCCGCAACCACGAGACCGGCATCAAGGGCCTCTATCATATCGGCGCCTCGACCCATCCGGGCGCCGGCCTCGGCGGCGGCTCCGGCTTCCTTTTGGCGGGGAGGCTCTGATGGAACAGAAACTCGCTGAAAAACGCCAGCGCATCTCCACCCTCGGCCAGATCGGCCTGCAGCAGTTCGCGCCCTATCTGATGAACCGCATCATGGGCCGCTACAACGCCACGCTGCGCGACGACTTCCGCAAGCAGGGCCTGACCATTCCACAGGTGCGCACGCTCGCCGTGCTCTCGGTCACCGACGGCATCACCGTCAACGACCTCTCGGTCTACACGGTGATCGAGCAGTCGACCTTGAGCCGCACGCTCGACGCGCTGGAAGGCCAAGGCCTGGTGCGGCGCGAGCAGGGCGTCACCGACAGCCGCTTCCGCCATGTGTTCCTGACCGATGACGGACGCGCGCTCTTCACGCGCGCCTGGCCGGCCATGCACGACGCCTTCGAGGCGATGTTCGACGGTGTCGACGACGCCGAATATGCCGCGCTGATCGCTACATTGCAGAAGATGCTGAAGAACATCCGCAAGCACGAGATCTAGATGTACGCGCCGCCCCGTGGCGACGGGCGAGCGGCAACGGAAGGAGGCAGAGATGGCCGAACGGTCTTTTGCCAAGGAAGTCGAAAAGCTCAGGCTTGGCGCCGGCGAGGAATTCGCGGGCGAAGGCATCCTCGCCATCACCAAGGCGCTGCTGCAATGCGGCGTCGGCTATGTCGGCGGCTACCAGGGCGCGCCGATCAGTCATCTGATGGACGTGCTGGCCGACGCGCAGGATATCCTGGGCGAGCTCGGCGTTCATTTCGAGGCGAGCGCTTCGGAAGCGACCGCCACCGCGATGCTCGCCGCTTCCGTGCATTACCCGATCCGCGGTGCTGCCACCTTCAAGTCGACGGTCGGCACCAATGTCGCTTCGGATGCGCTCGCCAACCTGGCGTCCGGCGGCGTCACCGGCGGCGCGCTGATCATCGTCGGCGAGGACTATGGCGAGGGCTCCTCGATCATGCAGGAGCGCAGCCACGCTTTCGCCATGAAGAGCCAGGTCTGGCTGCTCGACCCGCGTCCGAACCTGCCCTCGATCGTCAAGGCGGTTGAGGACGGCTTCGAGTTGTCGGAGGCCTCCAACACGCCGGTTATGCTGCAGGTGCGCATCCGCTGCTGCCACGTGCACGGCCACTTCATCGCCAAGGACAACAGGCGCCCGCCAATGTCGGTCGCCGATGCGCTTGCCGCGCCGCGCCGCGACACCGGCCGCATCGTGCTGCCGCCCGCTTCCTTCCTGCATGAGAAGGAGAAGGTCGCCAAGCGTTGGCCGGCGGCGGTCGATTTCATCAAGAGCCGCAAGATCAACGAGATGTTCGGGCCGGACCATGGCTCGGTCGGCATCGTCATGCAGGGCGGCATGTACAATTCCGTCATCCGCGCGCTGCAGCGGCTGGGCCTCGCCGACACCTATGGCGACACCGACGTGCCGCTCTATGTGCTGAACGCCGTCTACCCGCTGCTCGACGACGAGTTCCTGTCCTTCTGCGAAGGCAAGCAGGCGGTGCTGGTCGTCGAGGAAGGCCAGCCCAATTACATCGAGCAGGCCTTCGCCGCGATGCTGCACAAGGCCGGCCGCGGCACCAAGCTGGTCGGCAAGGAACATCTGCCGATGGCCGGCGAATATACCGGGCAGGTCATGCTCGACGGCATCGGCTCCTTCCTGCGGGCGCACGCCCCGCATCTGCTGCCGGGCGAGGTGCGCGCGCCGAACAAGCTGGGCGAGGGCGTCGATACGGCCGATCTCATCAATGTCGTTCCGGGCCGCCCGCCGGGCTTCTGCATAGGCTGCCCGGAGCGGCCGATCTTCGCTGCGACGAAACTGGTCGAACAGGAGCTCGGCAAGCACCACATCGCCTCCGACATCGGCTGCCATCTGTTCTCGATCATGCCGCCCTTCGAGCTCGGCGCCACCACCATGGGCTATGGGCTTGGGCCGGCCTCGGCCTCCGCCTTCAATTCGCCGGAAGCCAAACGCCGCTCGATCTCCTTCGTCGGCGACGGCGGCTTCTGGCACAACGGGCTGACCTCCTCGATCGGCAATGCTGTGTTCAACAAGAATGACGGCGTCATCGTCATCGTCGACAATTTCTACTCGGCCGCCACCGGCGGCCAGGATATCCTGTCCTCGCGCGCCTCGAACCGCACCAAGTCGACCAAGCATCCGATCGACGAAGCGGTGAAGGGCATGGGCGTCAAATGGCTGCGCCACATCGATCGCACCTATGATGTCGGCAAGATGCAAGCCGCGCTGCGCGAGGCGCTGACCACCGAGGAGAAGGGGCCGAAGGTCATCGTCGCCTCATCCGAATGCATGCTCAACCGTCAGCGCCGCGAGAAGCCGCTGGTCGACAAGGCGATCAAGGGCGGCGAGCGCGTGGTGAAGCCGAAATTCGGCGTCGACGAGGACATCTGCACGGGCGACCATGCCTGCATCCGGCTCTCCGGCTGCCCGTCGTTGTCGGTCAAGTCGCTCGACGATCCGCTGCGCGACGATCCGGTCGCCTCGATCGACCAGAACTGTGTCGGCTGCGGCAATTGCGGTGAGGTGGCGGATGCGGCCGTGCTATGCCCCTCCTTCTACCGCGCCGATGTCGTGCACAATCCAAGCCGCTGGGATCGCTTCCTGGAGAGCACGCGTCGCGCCGTGATCGGCCTGTTGCAGCGGCGCCGCGAGAGCCACCGATTGACGTTCGCCGATGCTTGACCAGGCTTCGCCCCTGCGCCCGAAGGCGGGCGCCTCGGATGACGAGCAGGTGATAAAACTCGCCGTGCTCGCGGTCGGCGGCCAGGGCGGCGGCGTGCTTGCCGACTGGATCACCGATGTCGCCGAGCGCAGCGGCTACATCGCCCAGTCGACTTCCGTGGCAGGTGTCGCCCAGCGCACCGGCGCCACGATCTATTACATCGAGATGGCCCGCGACACCGGCCGGCTGCCGGTCTTTGCCCTGTCGCCCTCGCAGGGTGACGTCGATATCCTGATTGCCGCCGAGCTGATGGAAGCCGGCCGTGCCATCATCCGCGGTTTCGTCACGCCCGAGCGCACGACGCTGATTACTTCATCGCACCGCATCGCCGCAGTCTCGGAAAAGATCGAGCCGGGCGACGGCCGCGCCTCGTCGGAGAAGGTCCATGCGACGGCACAAGCCGCGGCCAAGCGCTTCATCGCCTTCGACATGGAGAAGATCGCCGCCGACAACGGCACCATGATTTCCGCCAGCCTGCTTGGCGCGCTGGCCGGTTCCGATGCGTTGCCCTTCACCCGGGAAAGCTACGAACAGGCGATCGGCGCCGGTGGCCGTGGCGTCGGGCCAAGCCTCGCCGCCTTCGGCGCAGCTTGCGACCGCGCGCGAGGCATCGCTGCTGCTCCGGCGGGCGACGAGGCAGAGGCGAAACCTGCCATTGCCCAACCCAGGCCAACGGCGAGCGTTAGTGGGCCCGAAACTTTGCTGAAGGGCTGGCAGGAGCTTGCCGGCCGCGTCGCGGCACTGCCGGTGCCGGTGCGCGACATGGCCGAACGCGGGCTGAAGAAGGTCGTCGACTATCAGGACATCGCCTATGGCGGCGAATATCTCGACCGGTTGGACAGAGCGGCGGCGCTCGACAATGCGGAGCGCGGCTTCGCGCTGTCGATCGCCGCGGCAAAGCATCTCGCCAACGCCATGTGCTACGACGACATGATCCGCGTCGCCGATCTGAAGACTCGTTCGACGCGCGACCGGCGCGTGCGCAAGGAAGTCGGCGTCAAGGAAGGTTCGGTCCTGCAGGTCACCGAATATTTCCATCCGCGCATCGAGGAGTTCTGCGGCACGCTGCCGGCGGGGCTGGGCAGCTACATCGAAAGCCGGCCGAAGCTCGCCGCTTTCCTCGACCGCCGCATCAACCGCGGCCGCCACATCCGCACCGACAGTTTTACCGGCTTCGCCATGCTGTGGTTCATCGGCGGCCTGCGCCGCTGGCGCCGCGACCTGCTGCGCCACAGGGTCGAGGTCGAGCATCTGGAGCGCTGGTACGGCCTGGCGCTCGGCTATGTGCCCCAGGACTACGCTTTGGCCACCGAAATCCTCAACTGCCGCCGGCTGATCAAGGGCTATAGCGACACCCATGCGCGTTCCCAGTCGAAATTCGATCGCGTGCTCTCGGCGCTTCTCATGCTGAAGGGCAGGGACGATGCCGCCGACTGGATCCGCCGCCTGCGCGAGGCGGCGCTGAAGGACGAGAAGGGCGACATGCTGGACGGCGCGCTGAAGACAGTGGCGACGCTCGATGAGACCTCTGCCCCGATAACGAAGATGTGATCCGCCTGCCTGCGACGGGTTTCGGCCACGTCCTCCGTTTCACGGAGGTAGGAATCAATCTCGGAGACAAACTCATGTTGGCTAAGTATTTTCTGCCCGTTGCGCTGGCGGCCGGCACCTTGCTGCTGTCTGGAGCCGGCTCTCAGGCCATGCCGATGGCCAAGCCAGGTGCTGCGCCGCTGCCGATCGAAACCGTCGGCTGGCGCTGCGGTCCCGGCTGGCACGTGAACCGCTGGGGCAATTGCGTGCCCAACGGCCGCCGGTTCATCCGGCCCGTGCGCCATTGGCATCCCGGCTTCTGGCATCACGGCCGCTGGCACCCCGGTTTCTGGAGCTGATGACCCGTCGACGGGATCGACGCCCACGCCGGCTACGGTTCAGACAGGCCAAAGAGAGAGAAGCCGGCGGGACAGCGCCCCCCTTTGTCCTGCCGGACATCTCCCCCACAAGGGGGGAGATCGGACGTCACGCAGGCTTTCGGCAATCGCCAGCGTCGTACCAAAGTCTATTCAACATCGCAGGAGTGAGCGCGGCGCCAAAGCTGCCAATCTCCCCCCAAGTGGGGGAGATGTCCGGCAGGACAGAGGGGGGCGCGAAGGATTCGCGACTTATCTCACCTTGCGCCACCGATCGTTGCACGGTCGCCTGTCGCTGACGAGCAAATTCAGACCTCAAACAACCAGATCCCGCATCGGCTTCACCGCCGCCGACTCCGGAAACACCTTGTCGCCGAGCACCGCCGCCCACAGCCCGAACTGGTCGGCCAGCAGCCCCTTCAGCACCGCCCGCACGTCGCTGGTCGGCGCCAGGTCGCGCTGTTCGTAGAGCTGCGCCGGCTTCAGCCCAGGCCAGTCGGCGATGACGCGGCCGCCCTTGATCGCGCCGCCGGCGAGCAGCACCACCGTGCCGGTGCCGTGGTCGGTGCCGACCGTGCCGTTGATGCGGGCCGTGCGGCCGAATTCGGTGATCGCGACGACCGACGTGTCGCGCCAACGCTCGCCGAGCCCCGTCTCGAATTCGTCGAAGGCGCCGTCGAGGCCGCCGAGCAGATTGGCGAGCCGGCCGGTGGCCCCGCCTTCGTTGACATGCGTGTCCCAGCCGTCGAAAGCGAGCGCGGCGATGCGCGGCCCGTCATCGGCCGTCATCAGCCGCGCCGCGCCTTGCGCCGACAGCCGCATGCCGGCGGCATTGCCGAGACCGCCCTTAGGCTTCATCGTCTTGCCGTCGAACTGGTCGCCCAGCGCCATGCGGTCGGCGTCGAGCCCTTTCTGAAGCGCGGCCGCCAGCACAGGATCGCGATGGTTGTAGAGGTCGAGCACGCGCTCGGCCAAGGCGTCGCTGGGCGTCGGCAGCGCCTGCGGCGCCCAGCCGAGCACGGGTGCTGCGCCGCGGATCACCAGCGGCGTCGACGGTCCGACCGCGAGGCCGCCGAGTTTCGCCACGCGTTCGCCTGCCGGCAGGCTGGCCAATGCCCGGTTGAGCCAACCGGTGGTCGCGTTGCCGGGACCGGGCAGGCCGCTTTCCAGCACGTCCTGGCCGTCGAAATGCGAGCGGTCGCGGTAGCCGGTTGCGGCCGCGTGCACCACCGCCGCCTGGCCCGCCTTGAACAGGCGCGCGAACACCGGCATTGCCGGGTTGACGGCGAAGAAACCGTCGAGCGGCAATGCCGGGTTGGCGCCTGAGAGCGAAAGCGCGATGTCGCCATGCAGGCCGGCATAGTCTGGATCGCCAACCGGCCCGACCGTCGACAGCCCGTCGAGCGCGCCGCGCAGCACGATGACGATCAGGCGCGGGTCGCGATTGTCGGCCGCTTGGGCAAAGCGCGGCAGGTAGGCCCAGGCGAACAGCGCGCCGCCGGTCATCAAGGCGGCGCGGCGGGACAGGTTGGGAGTTTGGCAGAGAAGACTCACGGGTTCATCTCCATTGCTAGGTCACCGACGCTGGAATTCGGGCGCCATCAACAGCAGCGCCAGGCCCTGCTGCTTGGACTCCGCCCGCGCAATCGCCTGCCGTGTTTCGGCCGAGACGGACGGGCCGATCAGCGACGCCAGCGTCTCGTCGGGGTCGCCGATGTCGTCCGTCTGCTTCGCGGCCTGCCAGGCAATGTCCAGCCGCGTCTTGAGGCCCTCGGCGGAAGCCCACGCATCCGTCCGGTCGGGAAAGCCGTTCGGCCCCGGCGGTCGCCATAGCGGCTCGCCGAGCACGCTCAGCCAGCGAAGCGATCGTTGCGGTTCGTCGCCAGCGGTAGGGCCGACCGCCCGGCGCAGCGCGACGACATAGTCCAATGGCGCGCGCAGCTTCGTGAGCGGCGTCGACCAGGCTTCGGGCATGTCGATCAGCGTCAATGCGATCGCGCGCAGGTCGCCATCGGTCTTGGTGAAGACCGAGGCCAGGCGGGCGACAGCCGCCGGCGGCGGATCGTCTGCGATGAAATGGCGCGCAAGCTTGGTGGCGATGTGCCGCGCGGTGGCCGGATGGCGGGCAATGTCGTTGAGCGCCGCCTCCGCCTGGCCCATGCCGTCGTCGGGATAGGTCTTGCCGAGCAGCACGGCCTTGCCCGGCTGATGCGCATTGGCGTTGAAGACGAAGCTTCCCGGCTCTCCCAGCCGCCCCTCGCGTCCAGCCATCATCCAGCCGGTCAGCATGCCGGCGAAACTGGTGACGTCGGCTTGGGCATAGCCGCTGCCGACGCCCAGCGTGTGCAATTCCAGGATCTCGCGGGCGAGGTTCTCGTTGAGGCCGCGTCCACGCCGCTTGCCGGCGCGCGAATCCGGCCCGATCGATTGCTGGTTGTCGAGATAAAACAGCATCGCGGGATGATGCTCGACCGCCAGCAGCATGTCGGCGAAGCGGCCGAGCACGAAAGGGCGGATCGCCTCGCGCTCGAAGGCGCCGGCGCATGCCCGCACGACCGGCGCCTTGGCGACGGAGACGCAAAAATGGTTCGACCAGAAGCTGACCAGGCGCTCCACGAAGCCGGGCGCCGCAGTGAGCGCCTTGTCGAAGCGGGCCTGCGCCTCGTCGCGGTAGATATCGGCCTCGACGCGCGGCACCGCAGGTTTGGCTTTTGGCCCGGTCGGGCCGGCCGGGTCTTCCGTGGCTGTCGGCTGCATCGCGGCCGCCGCCTTTTCATCCCGCGCCGCCTTGCGTTCCATGGCCGCCGTCATGCTGGCCTGGATCGCCGCGGTGCTGTCCAGCAGCCCGGCATTCTTCGGGTCGTCGGGTGAAATGAGCGCGATGTCTTGCTGTTTGAGCTCGGCCTTGAGGTAGCCGCATGGATCGGCGGCGATCTTGCCGAGGTTGTCGCCAGTTTTTGCGCCGAGGCCGAAGCGGTTGAGCGCGACCAGGGCGGGGTCCGGCGAGACGGAATTTGAGACCGGGGCGGCCAATGAAGCCTCCGTTCCGAACCGACGCTTCGGCCGGCATGTTGCATGGATCGGGAAGGGCGCTCACGACGCCGGCCGCAGCCCCGGCGTCATGAGCGGGCCGTCACCAGCGGCGCCAGTGGTGCCAGCGATGGTAGGGATGCCAGGCCGGGCCGATATAGACGCGCGGTCCGCCCCAGTAATAATAGCCGGGATAGATCGCGCGGCGATTGGGCACGCAGCGGCCCCAGTGGTTGGGATGCCAGCCCGGACCGCAGCCCCAGGCGACACGCTCGATAAGCGCCGGCGCCGGCGCAGCCGGTGCGATCGGCATCGCCGAGGCGACGCTTGCGGCTGCCGTCCCGCCGATGGCGAGCGCTGCCGCGATCGAATATTTCGTCAGACTGTTCATGGGATACTCCCGAAAGTTTCGAGGTTGAAGAGAACCTGCCCGCCGCCGAAGGCGGTCGCAGGCCTGTCCCTCTTTCCCTTGAACGGGGCGTGCTCGCCCTTTCCGTCGCCGCCTATGGCATTTTTTTTGCAGGCGCCGGCGGCTGCCTGCCGGCGCGCCGCATCAGGGCGTCCGCCAGCAGCTGGCGGTCTTCCGCCGATCCCGAGGCGGCGAATTCGATGATGCGTTGCTCGAGCCGCGCCCGCACGGTGACATCGGCATTGCGCGCGCGCTCGAGCGCCGCCGCAAGCGCGTTGCTATCGAGCGTCGGCTGCTGCAGAAGGTTCGCCGCCTCGCGCCGAGCGGCCTGTCCGTCGAGGATCACGTCGCGGGACTCGCGACGCACCTCGCGCAGCGCCTGGCGGAAGACCTTGCGGTCGGCGGCCGGCAGCCTGCCGCCGGCCGATTCCAGCGAAAAGCCTGGATTGGACTTGCCGATCAGCCAGCCGGCGCCGCCGGCTAGCGCGCCGATCAGAAAGACATTCAGCACCAGGGATGCCGCCACGAGACGGGGGTTCATAGGTCCTCCTCGGCCTGATCGGCGTCGGGACCGGCATCGCCGAACGACGTCGCATTGGCATCCATCACATAGTGGTCGGAGGGAGCGTCCGGGGCAACGACGGTCACCAGCGCCAGCCCAGCCACGGCGCCGGCCAGGCCGGCACCGGCAAGCCCGAAGCCCAGCCACCAGAACCGGCGGTGGCGGCCCTGCCTGACCTCGGTCGCGGCGCGGGCGACAATGGCGCGATGGAGCGCCGGGCCGGGTGCTTCGACGCGATGCCGGTCGAGCATGGCGTCGAGCCTGCCGGCGCGCGCCAGGATGGCCCGGCCCTCCTCGGTATCGGCAAACAGCATGGCGGCGGCCTGTTCGGCCGGCGGCCAGCGGTGCAATGCGCCGCCATAGGTATCCGCCAGCGCGGCGAAGCGCCCGGCATCCATCGGCCCGCTTGCGGTCTTCTCAGCCATCTCGTTCCCCCTTCCACCGTTTTGACGTGGCCCCCCACGCCGCAGTCCTCAAAATTCGCAGTCCCTTCGAGGTCTCAGTCATCGCCATCTCCCGCGAGCATGGCCTGCAAAGCGCGCCGGCCGCGCGCGAGCAGGCTTTCCAGCGCATCGACGCTGACCTGCATGGCGCCGGCGGCCTCGATGTTGGACAGCTCCTGATAATACACCAGCACGATCGCCTCGCGCTGGCGCGGCGCGATACGCTGTAGCGCCTGGCTGACCCTGCGCTCCTCGTCGCCCGGCATTGCATCTGGAAGCGGCGCTTCATCGGCCACCTCCGGCAGCTCGTCCGTCGTCCATTCGCGCCGGCGCCGCAGCCGGTCGTAGCAGAGATTGAGCGCGACGCGGTGGATCCAGGTGTCGAAGCGCGCCTGCCCCTGGCGCCAGCCCGAGGCGTGGCGCCAGATGCGCACGAAGGTTTCCTGAGCGACATCCTCCGCCTCCGCCGCGTCGCCGAGCATCCGGGCGGCCAGGGCCAGGATGCGCGGCAGCTTGCGCGCCACCATCGCCTGCACGGCGGCGGGGTCGCCGACGCCGATGCGGCGTACCAGCTCCTCGTCCGGATCGGCGCCCATCAACCGGGGCGCTCGCGACTGTCATTGTGCGGCATAGCCTCTTGGTCATTGCTCCTGATTGGGAGCGAATTTGTGGCCCGGCCTCTCGTCGGCGCCAAGCACGCCGTCGCCGTTCTTGTCGAGCCTGGCGAAGCGCTTGGCGAGGAAGGCGTCGAGCTCGCCCTTGTCGACGAAGCCGTCCTTGTTGGTGTCGATGCGCGCGAAGGATTTGGCCGGATCGTCCTTGGCCTTGCGGGCGGTCTGGAAAGCGGTCCATTCGGCGAGGCTCACCTTGCCGTCATTGTCCGTATCGGCCCGCATGAACGCCTTTTCCCGGCGCGCCTCGAACTTTTCCAGTGTCAGGCCGGACTTGGTTTGGTCAGACTTGGTGGCCGGAGCCGAGGTGCTCGGCGCCGTCTGGGCCGGGGCAGGGGGCGGCGTCGTTGTCTGGGCGACCGCGGCCGCGGTCTGCAAGCCAAGGGCAACGACGAATATCGTTTGGCGGATCATGCTCTCGTCTCCGGTGGGGCGCGGCCATTGGCGGCCACGCTTCAGCCGTTAAACGCGAGGCAAAGCAAAATCCGTCGGTCCTTTTTCGACCGGACAAAAAGTCCCCGGGATCCAGCCCGGCCGGACCGGATCGTCCCTGAAGGACCGAAAGCGACGACTATCTCGGGTGGTCGACGGCCACCAGCTGGTCCGGCTTGAAGCCGGCATGCTGCGGGGTCCAGACGTCGCCTTCGCGGTTGAACCAGTGGCACAGATACGTGCCTGAGGCCGCGCCGTCGCTGATTGTCATTTCCGGGCCTCCGGATTTCAGCCTGACGACGTCTCCGGTCTTGAAACTGTTGGGCATTTCGACCTCCCATGCTGACAAGGCGAGTTTCCCACCAACAGCGATTCCCGACAATGGCCGAGATGCGCCGATGACGTGGTGCAGGCGGGAAGGCGTGGAAAACTGGTGCCGCTAGCGTGATCCGCGAGGCAGCACTGTCATATCAAGGCTTTTGAGCTCCACTGATTGGCTGCCTTCTCCGCCCGGGAGGACGATCATGGACCTTTCTTCCGACAATTTGCGGCATGGGCGCACAGGTGGAAGCCCGGCTCGCTTTTTGTGGTTAGGATTTGAGGTCAGCAAGCCGGGCTATGCGCCGACCGATGGGCGGGGGGCTTGGGGTTATCAGCCGGCGCGATCGCGAGACTGTCTGATTTGCCTGCCAGCCCACAATCGACCGAGGTCCGTCCTGCCAAACGCATTGGTCCGAAAGGACCAAAGATATAGCCCCTTATTCCGTTGGGGCAGCTTGCCCGCCGGTGATCTTTTGTTACCTGCCCCCATTGCCCACGGTTAACGAGCAGACCGCTCACCGCCCGGCCTCCGTTAAGAGTTTGGTTCTCGTGGAGAAACTTGGTGCCGCTTGCGTGACTCGAACACGCGACCCCATCATTACGAATGATGTGCTCTACCAACTGAGCTAAAGCGGCCCGGGAAGCGTCAGGCTTCCAGAATGGGCTGGGTGATAGACTCAACCGCTCGCTAATTCAAGATGGGCAGCGGTGAATTCCGGCCTCGTCGGCGGCAATTCCGATCTAGGGTTACCGCGCAACGGGCACAGGCGCGACCTGTGGCGGGTGTGCGGGCCGCATGTCCTTCGCACCTAGCTGGCCGGCGCGACCGCGCCGGTAGTGACGAAAAATGTTGATTCTTAAACAAAAAATGCCGAAATGGCTTTGGCCGGCAAGGCAGCCGCTCGCCGTTGATCGATTGGTCGCCTGCGGCTGACGATCAGACAACCGTGAGCGAACGCGCAGAGGGAGCTCGCTTGGACCCCATCGAGAAAGCGATCCGCAATGCCTTCGAGAAAGGCAATGCCGAGGACCGGGCGTTCCGCGAGAAGGTCTATCGATCGGCCTTTGCCGCGCTCGACCGCGTCCTGCAGGCCAATCCGAACGTCACGGTCGAGGCCGCCATCAGCCGCCGCAAGGCGGTGCAAGCCAAGATCACCGAGATCGAATCGGAATTCCTGCCGGCCGTGCCCGATGTGACGCTGCCGCCGGAAAACGTCGCGTCGGCCGGCAATGGCGCGCCGGATCCCCGCGTCGAAGCGCCGGCCGTGTCGGCCGCGCCGTCGGTCGACGCGCCGCTGCCGCCGTCGCAATCCGCGCCCTCGCCGTCGATCACCGTCGACGGCCCGGTGCAGCCCGATGCTTCGGACCAGCCGCGCTCGCGCGTGCTGCCGCGCGTGCCCGACATCATGCCGGACGAGACAGCGCTTCCCGACGCGCCGTCGCTCGACGATTCGCCGGGCGCTCCCGTCGGCAACGGCGCTGAGGTCGCGCCCGACCGCGACGAGCGGCGCATCAGGGGGCGGCGCCTGCCGCTGACCGCGATCTTCGTCGTCGCGACATTGCTCGCGGCCGCCGGCATCGGCCTCTATTTCGCCAAGCAGACCGGTGTCTTCAAGACGGCGGCCGAGCTCGACACCGGCCCGCCGGAACCGACGCCGACGCTGGACGACGAGGATTCCACGCCGCCGGCCGAACCCGGCTCGCCGCAGAAGCCGGGCGAGGCCGACCAGTCGAAGAACTGGATCAACGTCTTCTCGCCGGCCGATCCGACCCGTGTCAGCACGCCGTCCGACGCCGCCGCCGAGGTGATGAAGGACGACACCGGCCAGTTCCTGCGCATCCGCTCGGGCGCGTCGGGTTCGGCCATCGCCTTCGATGTCGGCCAGGGCGTGCTGGAGAAGCTTGCCGGCAAGCACGCTATGTTCGACATCGTCGCCCGCTCGGAAGAAGGCAAGGAGACGCAGATATCGGTCGATTGCAATTTCGGCGATTTCGGCGATTGCGGCCGCAAACGCTACGCGGTCGGCCACGAGCGCAACGAATATCTCTTCGATGTGCAGTTCCCGGACAAGCATCCGGGTGCGGCCGGCACCATCGCCGTCAACTCCGACTTCGATCAGAAGGGCAAGTCCGTCGATATCTACGAGATCCGCGTTTCGATCGCGGAGTGATCGCGCCGCTCTATCTGCCGGCGCCGGCGCGCCGGCGAGGGGGCGTCCCTAGCCGTCCAGCAGCGCCTGCAGCGTTTCGATGCGATCGGCTTCCGCGGCCGGCTTGTCCCAGCGCAACCGCGAGATGCGGGGAAAGCGCATCGCGACGCCCGATTTGTGGCGGGTCGAGCGGTTGAGGCCTTCGAACGCCACCTCCAGCACCAGGCCGTTCCCGCGGTCGGCGCGCACCGAGCGCACCGGCCCGAAACGCTCGATCGTGTTGTCGCGCACATATTTGTCGATCTCTCTCAACTCCTCGTCGGTGAAGCCGAAATAGGCTTTGCCGACCGGCACCAGCTCTTCCGAACCCTCGGGGCCGGACCAGACGCCGAACGTGTAGTCGGAATAAAAGCTCGAGCGCTTGCCGTGGCCGCGCTGCGCATACATCAGCACCGCGTCGATGGTGTGCGGATCGCGTTTCCACTTGAACCACGGGCCCTTCGGCCGGCCGGCAAGATAGGGCGAATCCCAGCGCTTCAGCATCACCCCTTCGATGATCGGATGCGGCGGCGCCTGGCGCAGCCGCTCCAGCGTCTCCCAGTCGGAAAACGCGACCAGCTGCGAGAGATCGAAGCGGCTGGGATCGAGGGTTTTGACGAAAGCCTCGAGCCGCTTGCGGCGCTCGCCGAAGGGCAGCGCGCGCAGATCCTCGCCGTCGAGCTGCAGCGCGTCGTAGCAGCGCATGAAAGCCGGATATTGCTGCTGGATCTTCGGCGAGACGCTCTTGCGGTTCAGCCGTTGCTGCAGGTCGGAAAAGGTTCCGGTCGCCTCGCGCGGGTCGCCGACCAGCAGCTCGCCGTCCAGCGCCGCTTCGAAATTCATGGCCGCGGCGAGGTCCGGGAAGGCGCCGGACACGTCATCGCCGGTGCGCGAATAGAGCCTGCGCACGCCGCCTTCGCACACTGCCTGCACGCGGATGCCGTCCCACTTCCATTCCGCCGCATAATCGGCCGGATCGAGTTTTTCGAGGTCGTTGTCGCCAACGGCATTGGAAAGCATCACCGGCCGGAACAGCGCGAGTGCGGCGCTCCTCGGCTTTTCCGCCCGGCCCTCCAGCCAGGCGAACAGCTCGGTGTAGGGCGGCGCCAGACCGTGCCAGAGCTCCTCGATCTCGGCTACGTCGACTTGGCCGAGGTCGGCCAGCGCCTGCTTGGCGAGCCGCGCCGACACGCCGATGCGCAGGCCGCCAGTGACCAGCTTGATGATGGCGAAGCGCGCCGAGATGCTGGCGTCGTCGAGCAGCCGTGACAGCACCTTCGGCCCGTCGGAACGGCTCGCCGCCTGCAGTCTGCCGACCACCTCGGCAAGCGTCGGCACATGATTGGGGATATGCCCTTGCGGTTGCGGCCAGACCAGCGACACGGTCTCGGCGAGGTCGCCGACATAGTCGTAGGAATAGCCGAACAGCACCGGGTCCATGCGTTCGACCACCAGCGCGCGCAGCATCGCCGGCTTCACCGCCGCGATCGAGAGATCACCGGTGATGGCCGCCAGCGCCAGCCCGCGATCGGAATCCTCGACGCTGCGGAAATAGTCGGTGAGCAGCGTCAGCTTGCCGTTGCGCGACGGCGTCAGCACCAGACGGTCGAGGAGCTCGGCGAAGCGGTTCATGGGGATGTGCGCCCCGCCAATGGCGAAAGCCGGCGCGAGGCACCCCCCTCTGGCCTGCCGGCCATCTCCCCCGCAAAGGGGGAGATCGGATGTCGCGACGGCTTTCGCCAATCATCG